>CAYWDR010000356.1:0-1521 GCA_964457075.1 uncultured Solibacteraceae bacterium | reverse complement strand
CACTACTGTGTTAATTAGCCACTCTGGATTTCATTCACGCGGAGGGGGCGCGCTTGCAGTGGCCGCCTACAGCCCGGGCATCGATCCAAGCGACCGATCAGTTGCACCTGGAGCCGGATTCGCTGGGTGGTGATGGAGGCCGGATTATGGCGCTCGACGCGCAGGGGCAGCGGGCCGCCCTCGGGGACTTCCGGGTACGGGAGGCTGCGTGAATCCAAAGAGGGCGCGAGGGCTTGGGGGGGAAAGCCGAGCGCGCTCGGCTACGACAAAGGCGTAGGTGGCGATACATAGGCTCGCGTGATGGTGGAATCCGCGCCACCCTCGGCCTTCGTAGTGATCGAGACCGATCTCGTCCTTGAGTTCCTGGAAGTCCCGTTCGATGCGCCATCGCAATTTGGCGCGAGCGATGAGTTGGGTCGGGGAGGTGTCGGGCGCCTCGGTGGAAAGCCAGTAGTGGTCTGGTTCTTCCGCCCCTTCCGGCCATTCGATCAGGAGCCATTCCTCCGGCCTGGGCTCCGTGCGTTGGTGGTCCCGGTGAGCAGGCCTCGCGCGGAGGATCGCAAAACGGGAGCCGAGATTCCCCTTGGTGCCTTCGGCCCAGGTGATCTCTTGCCAGGCCTTCTGGGGCAGTTCCTTCGCCAGTTCGCGCACGCTGATCGGTGAGTGGTTATCGTCCCGCCGTAGACGCTTCGCGGGCCGGCCCTTGCCGCCGGCTTTGGGCTTGGGCGGGATCGGGGCCCGGCCCAGGGCCCAGACGCTGAGGTTCGGGCCCACGCCCACGGTATAGGTGAGCCCGCATTCGGTCAGCCCTTCCCGGAAGGCCGTGGCATCTCCGTAGCCCGCGTCCGCGAGGATGGGTGCTTTTGGAACGCCGTCCTCCCTCAGGTGATCGATGAGTCCCAGGGCGATCTGCCACTTCGTCTGGAACGCCACATCTTTGGGCACGCCTGCCTTTTCCCGCCGCGCCGGATCAGAGGCCCAGGCCTCCGGCAGGTAGAGACGGATCGCCGCCGGAACGCTGGCGACCCGATTGACCAGGGAGAGCGAGACGGCGCATTGGCAATTGGCCGTCTTCCCAAGCACCCCGCAGTACTGGTGGGCCACACCCACCGAATGAGAGCCCTTCTTGGGGAACCCGGTGTCGTCCACGATCCAGGCTTCCAGCGGGCCTTGGGTTTCCATCGCCTCTAACGCCCAGCCACGGGCCACCCGCAGCACCGCCTCATCATGCCACGGCGCATCCGCCACGAAATGATGCATGGACTGGTGGCGCGAACTCACGTGCGCCGGATCCACCCGCGCCGCCATGGGTTCAACGCTCTTCCGCTCCCCGGGGAGAACCAGCCCGTAGCAATAGGCCCGCATGGGCTCGTGCCGATCCGCGTGCCCCACGACCGTGGCAAGCCGGGTGATGTAGGCCTCGAAGCGGCCCTCGCAACCAGGATCCAACGCCATCTCGCCCCCCTTGGTAAAGGATGGGGCGTAATTTGAGATCATGCAATGTTATTTAACACAGTAGTG
>CAYWDR010000355.1:0-1565 GCA_964457075.1 uncultured Solibacteraceae bacterium | reverse complement strand
GCCGAAGGAGATGATCTCCAGGCCGCCTCCATCGCCTGCGAGGCCGGGCTTGATGCGGGTCTCCAGCAGGTCGTGGATCTTCGCGAGCTTCTCGTCGGCGGCGGCGTCGGGGGCCTTGGCCACGTGATCTCCCGCGGCCTCCTCTTCTACCTTGAGATCCTCGATGACCTCGCAGATGGGATCGATGAGGCTGCTCCACTCGGAGCCGCCCACCTTGTTCACGGTGACGAAGCGGTCCATGTAGAACACGGAGGTGACGTTGCCCAGGCCGAAGATGCCGCTGGCGAGGGGATCCCCCACCGCGGCGGCCATGTCCTTGAAGCTGCGGGTGCCCGACCTCAGGATCGCGGGCGTCACGATGAACTTCAGCGCATCCGGGTTGGGCGTGGGTTCGATATTGATGACCTTGGGCATGGGCATCCCTTCCGACCTAATAGTTTACTCCAGAGGTCAGGATTAAGAAGCCCCCTTCCTGAAGTAGCCTCGAAGCATGGCCCCCCCCAAAATCCTCCTCTCCTGGTCCTCCGGAAAGGACTCCGCCTGGGCCCTCCACGCCCTGCGGCAGGCGGGGACGCCGCCAGCGGGGCTGCTCACCACCGTGAACGAGGCCTTCGGCCGGGTGGCCATGCACGCCGTGCGGGAGGAGCTGCTGGTGGCCCAGGCGGAAGCCGCGGGCCTGCCCCTGATGAAGGTGCGAATCCCCTACCCCTGCCCTAACGAGGCCTACGAGGCCGCCATGGCCGAGGCCTGCGCCGAGGCCGTGGCCCAGGGCTTCACCCACGTGGCCTTCGGCGACCTCTTCCTGGAGGACGTGCGCGACTACCGCATCCAGAAGCTGGCGGGGACGGGACTGGAACCCCTCTTCCCCCTTTGGGGCCAACCCACGGCGGCCCTGGCCCGGGCCATGATCGCGGGCGGGTTGCAGGCACGCCTCACCTGCGTGGATCCCCGGGCACTGGATTCCTCCTTCGTGGGCCGGGCCTTCGACGCGGAGCTGCTCGCGGATCTGCCGCCCGGCGTGGACCCCTGCGGCGAGCGGGGCGAGTTCCACACCTTCTGCCACGCGGGGCCGATGTTCGCATCACCCATCGCCATTGAGGCGGGGGAGGTGGTGACGCGGGATGGGTTCACCTTCGCGGACCTGCTGATGGCGGCTCGAGGCTGACCCGAAAAAGGAGATCCATCACTTCCGCCAGTTCGGCGTGTGAGCGAAGGAGCTGCGGCCCGTTCGAGGTAGCATGATCGAAACCCAGGACGCCCCATGAATCCCGTCGCCGCCCAACCGCTGGAAGGACTGCTGGCCGAGTGCCGCAAGGTCATCGTGGGCCAGCCCACGCTGCTGAACCGGCTCCTCGTGGCCATGCTCTGCCGGGGGCACGTGCTGCTGGAGGGGCTGCCCGGGCTCGCCAAGACGCGCACCATCAAGACCCTGGGCCAGGCCACGGGCCTCAGCTTCAAGCGCATCCAGTTCACGCCGGATCTGCTGCCCAGCGACGTCGTGGGCACGCTCATCTTCGATCCCAAGGCCCTCACCTTCACGCCCAAGAAGGGCCCCATCTTCGCCA
>CAYWDR010000354.1:0-1597 GCA_964457075.1 uncultured Solibacteraceae bacterium | reverse complement strand
AGGTACCGAGGTCGAGCCGGTGGTGCAGGTAGAGGTGCAGCCCCGGCCGCTGGCGCCGCAGGAGGGCCAGCAGATCGTGCTGATCCGTCGTCCAGGTGCCTTGGGTGGGGATGCCCGCGGGCTTGTCCACGGCCAGCAACCACTCGTCCTCGAAGACCACGGCGATGTCCTGATCCGGCGGCGCCACGAAGCCCGGGTCCCAGGCCACGCGCACCTCATTCCCCTCCCGGATGAGCTTGGAGGCCACCCGGATGCGCTGGTTTTGCACCTGGACGCCCCCGAGCTTGAGCACCTCCCGTGCCTGCCGGCGGCTGAGCTCCGTGCGAGCCGCGATGAGCTGGTCGAGGCGCAGCCCGACGTCGTCCGGTCCCACCGTGAAGGTCCATTTTCTCAAAGCCATTCTCAACTATTGCATGCCCCCTTTCCGCACCCGGCCGGTGGCCGGGTGCGGAAAGGGGGAGGTGAATTAACAAATCAATGACGACTTTTTTTGTCGGGATTATAGATTTCTGGAATCCTATTGGTTTCAGGGAGGCCTGCATGTCAAAAATCGACTCCGTTCTTGATCCGGCCCTCGCCCGGCCCGCCCGGGTGGACCACGCCTGGCAGCTCATCGGGTACACGCCCGTGCTGCGCCTCAACCGGGTGGTGCCCGCGGGTTCCGCCACCGTGTTCCTGAAGCTGGAGAGCGCGAATCCCGGCGGCAGTGTGAAGGATCGCATCGCCCTCAGCATGATCGAGGATGCGGAGGCCCGGGGCGAGCTGAAGGCCGGCAAGCACATCCTGGAGGCCACCAGCGGCAACACGGGCATCGGCCTCGCCTTCGTGGCCGCCGCCAAGGGCTACCCCATCACCCTCGTCATGCCCGACACGATGACGATGGAGCGCCGCGCCCTGCTCAAGGCCTATGGGGCCGCCATCATCCTCACCCCCGGCAGCGGGGGCATGAAGGCCGCCGTCGAAAGGGCGGAGGAGATCGCCGCCACGGATGCGAAGTATTGGCTCGTGCGCCAGTTCGATAACCCCGCCAACCCGGACATCCACCGCCGCACCACCGCCCGCGAGATCCTCGCCCAGGTGCCCGAGCTGGACGCCTTCGTGGCGGGCGTCGGCACCGGCGGCACCATCACGGGCGTGGGCGAGGTGCTCGCCCAGGAAAAGCCCCACGTGCTGCGGGTGGCCGTGGAGCCCGAGAGCTCGCCCCTGCTCACCAAGGGCACCCCCGGCCCCAACAAGATCCAGGGCATCGGCCCCAACTTCGTCCCCTCCATCCTCAACCGCGACGCCTTCCAGCGAGTGGAGGACGTGAGCTTCGAAGATGCCGTCGCCACCGCCCGCCGCCTCGCCCGCGAAGAGGGCATCCTCACGGGCCTCAGCACGGGCGCCATCGTCTTCGCCGCCCTCAAGGTCGCCGCCGAACTGGGCGCAGGGAAGACGGTCGTCGCCGTCCTCGCCGATACGGGGGAGCGCTACCTCAGTCATCCGTTGTTCGCGGAGATGGAGGAGCCGGGGCTCTAAACACAGCGTCTAAAGAGTTGCCGCATCACTAGTGTCCGGTTCCCGAGGTAGGTCGCCGCTGTAGATCCACTGATCGTGC
>CAYWDR010000353.1:0-1623 GCA_964457075.1 uncultured Solibacteraceae bacterium | reverse complement strand
GGCTCTCCTTGCTGGATGGCGCGAATAGGGGCCAACAAATGGCAAGGTTATTCATGAACAGGCCCTCAACCCTTGGGCATCGACAAAACTTTGCTGCGCCAGAGGTGGGGCGGCGTGAAGCCCGCCACGATCATCACGATCAATTGGGTGGCCACGAAGGTGGAGAGGGCCGTGAAGGTCTTGTCGGTGAAGCCATAGGAGTGGAGGCCGATGCCCAACATGTTGACTCCGAACCAGGAGAGGCTCGTGATGATGTTCCCGAAGATGGCCATGATCATCAGGCCCCGCTCGCGCACGTAGCCCGCCCATCGGGCATGGAGGATGAGGGCGTTCCACAGCACGATGAGCAGGGCGCCATTCTCCTTGGGATCCCAGCCCCAGAAGCGGCCCCAGCTCTGGTCGGCCCAGATGCCGCCCAGCACGGTGCCCACGAAGCTGAAGAAGAGCGCGAAGCAGATCACGCCGTAGGCGGACTTCACCAGGACGCCCGCCTCCTCCTTGGAAAAGGTGGAGGAGAGAATGCCCCGGAGGATGTAGATGTGGGCCAGCAGACCCGCCAGGAAAGTGGCGCTGTATCCGATGGTGATGGTGGTGACGTGGGTGGCCAGCCAGAAGTTGCTATCCAACACGGCGACCATCACGCCCATGGTGTCACCGCTGCCGGTGAGGCTCTGGGCGATCACCAGCGTGGCGGCGCCCACCACGCAGCCCGCCAGGGCCGCGAAGCCCCGTTTGCTGTATCGCTCGAAGGGCACGGCCAGGAGCACCGCGAACCACCCGATGAAGACGGCGGAGGAATAGAGATTGGTGACCGGGGGCCGGCCCTCCAGGTACATGCGGGTGATCATGCCGAAGGTGTGCAGGATCAGGGTGCCCAGCATGATCCACCAGGCGGCCTTCTGCAGGGGTTTCTCGTACATCAGCCAGGAGAGGCAGTACATGACGAAGGCGAGGAGGTAGAGGAGGGTGGCCTTGTAGAAGGGCTCCAGGGCGTTGAAGGCCACCTCCAGCTTCGCCTTGCCTAGGGTCTGCCCGGGCAGGCGATCCTTCAAGATGCCCTGCAGGGTCGCCGTGGCCTGGTCGAAGGCCACCTTATCGCCCTGCTTCCATGCGTGGGAGGCCTCGGCCAGAGGGAGGACCGAGGGATGGAGCGCCCCCGACTTGGCGGAGTCCAGCAGGGAGGCGCCGACGTTGACCCAATCGTGCTCCGTGCCGCCCTTGGCCGGAGGCAGGAAGGCGAAGGTGGCGGCACCGGAGATGAACTGGTAGCGCTGGAGGAAGGGTGTGACCCGATCCATGGCCCCTTCATCGAAGGGCTTGTTCTGCTGCTTGGCCTGGAAGGCCTTGGCTCCTTCGGAGAGGGCCGTGCCGAAGGCGGAGATCTCCGTCCGCAGATCGGCGGTGTCCTCCACCTGAAGGGAGTTCTTGAGCCGCTGGTAGGCGTTGATGTTTTCGCCGAGGCTCGCGATGGCCCGCTGGAAGCGGTCGCGCACGGGGGCTTCGATCTGGTGGGCCTTCTCCGCCTGCGCCATGATCTCGTCGAGCTTGGGCTTGAGGTCGATCCAAGCGAAGAAGCGCTGCTCGTCGGGGCGCTTGCCGAGCATGGCCACCACGTCGGCGTCA
>CAYWDR010000352.1:0-1624 GCA_964457075.1 uncultured Solibacteraceae bacterium | reverse complement strand
GGGCTGACCGTTGGATCCGGGTCAGGGGGATGGGCATGGAGACTCCGAGGTGAGGTTGGTGGATGGGGCCAGGTCGCTCCCCCGACGAAGCACGGGCAGCCTCATCACCCCAGGGGGAGTCCCTTCGACCGTGTCATGGCCTTGCCAGACGGTGTCATGAATATTTGTGAAGGAGCAGCCGCCCCAGCTCCGCCTCCCAGGCGGCCTGGAGGTCGGAAAGCTTCATCCCACGGCCCTTTCCCGGCGCCGCCTGGAGGAGGCCCTGGGCGGAGGGGTGGGGCAGGGCGTGCCATTCGAGGGGCAGATCGTGCAGGGGGTCCCGGAGCACGAGCGCCCTCTTGCCGAAGGTCACAATTCGCAGGGACCCGCCGCTGCGGCTGCAGGCCTCCCCCAGCTCCCGCCGTAGCCGGGTCAGGTTCGGTTCCGACTTCAGTTCGCGATCCTTGGGGGCCCGGAAGGCGTGGCCGTCGTCCGTGGGGCAGGAGGGATAAGCGTTCCCCAGGGCCGCGCCCCGGAGCCGGGGCCTGAGGCCCTCGGCCCGGAACCGCGCCCCGTCCCAGGGGGCCCAGGCCGCTTTCGGCACCTCGGCCAGTCCCGCGGCTTCCAGGGCCCGGTACACGAGCAACCCGGCGCGGTCCCCCCAGAAGGGGATGCCGCTTTGATCCGCGCCCCGGGGCCCCGGCGCCTCGCCCATGAGGAAGACGCGGACGGGACCCTCCTCGGGGAAGAGGGCAGGAACGGAGGTACCGAGGATCCGGGGCATGGAGTGAAAGCTACCAGCTCAAGCCGCGGGAGGCCCCCGTCACAAGGAGCGTTCGCGCCAGGGCTTCCCCCTGGCATACCTCGCGATGAGACCTACATTACATCCCCACAGGAGACACCATGGCCTGGGACGGGAAGTCCGAGCGGCGGCGCCGTACGCGCGTCGTCAGTGTGGAGCGCCGGGGCGCCTTATGGAGCACCCTGGGCGGATTCCGAATGGGGGCCTGGGAGGGCCTTGGCGAGATGGAGCCCCATCCGGCCCGGCTCACGCCAAGGGACTTGGAGAACCCGCAGGGCTGGCGGGAACGATTGGCAGCCTGGCTGATGAAACAGCACTAGAATCCGGGGCCCGCGAACGCGGGCCCCGGCGGTGAAAGGGAAAGAATCCAGGCGGCTTAACGTCGAACCAGGTCAGAAGGCGTAGGTCGCGCTCAGGAGCAGGAGAAAATTGGGGGGCGTGCTGCTCGCATCGCCTTCGTTATCGCCGAAGAGGCCGAGGTGAAGCCTGGACTCCAATCTCAAGTGGCGCCCAAGGCCGCCGCCAAGGACCAGATGCATATCGGGGCGCCGGCCAGAGTGGGGAAGGACCGCCCCTTGATCGTCGATGTAGTTCCACTTGAACCGGTCCTGGCTGAACCCGGCCCCGATGAGGAAGCCACCCGTCCTGGTTCCCCGTTTATGGAAGATCCACTCCGCCGCGAGCGAGGTGAGGCGCGAGTTGGGACGGTTGCTCGAATGCGCCGTCGAAGGGCCGATCGAGCCGTCCAACCGAAAACGGATCTCCTGGAAGCCCCCGGCCTCAAAGGAGAGGCTCGCCCCGGCCACTTTGCGAAGGGAGCTGTTGCCCTGCGCCGCACCGAGG
>CAYWDR010000351.1:0-1646 GCA_964457075.1 uncultured Solibacteraceae bacterium | reverse complement strand
CGGTTTCTGCGTCCTTCTGCGCCCTTCTGCGTTCCTGCTTTTCTCAGCTTTTCTCGGCTTTTCTCCGCGTGCCTCCGCGCCCCTCCGCGAACTCCGCGTGCCGCCATTCCTAAATCCTCACTCCTCCCCCCATGGGCACGGCTCATTCAGTCCCCACCTAGCCTCATACCAGACCTTTTCCATGCAGAGCCCGTGGGCGGGCGCCGTCTCTCCGGACTGGGTGCGGTCGCGGCTCTCCAGGATGCGAGGGGCGTCCTCCACACGGATCTTGCCCTTGCCCACCTGCACGAGGCTGCCGCTCATGATCCGCACCTGATGCATGAGGAAGGCATTCCCCTCGAACACGAGATCCAGCCCCATGCGATGGGGTTCGAGGCGGATGGCGTGGATGGTGCGCACGGGGTGTTCCGCCTCGCACTCCTGATGCCGGAAGGCGCTGTAGTCGTGGGTGCCGATCCAGGCGGCGGCGGCGGAAGCCATGGCTTCCTGATCCAGGGGGTCCTTCTGGAACAGTTGCCAGCGGATGGTCCTTTCCAGCGGATGGGCCGTGGGTCCCAGGCCAAGACGATACCGGTAGCGCTTGGCCACGGCGTGCCGCCGGGGATAGAACTCGTCGGGCACTTCGATGGCCTCCATCACCCGGATGGCGGGCGGAAGGTGGGCGTTCAGGGCCGCCAGGAGGCGGTAGGGCTCCCAAGGACGGATCGTGCGGGCGACCACCCCTTGGGCCTCGGCATGGACGCCGGCATCCGTGCGGCCCGTGCCCTGGGGCATGGCCGCATCGGGATCCAAGGCCCGCATGGCCCGCCACAGATCTCCCTGGACCGTGGGGAGGGCACTCTGGATCTGCCATCCGTGAAAGCCCGCCCCGTCATAGGCCAGGCGCAGGTAGAAGGAATGCCGCATGCCTTGATGATACCGGGGTGCCCGATCTCAAGCCGGATCCCGGGCCCTCCCGATAGGAAGGTCATCCAATTGAGGTGGCTATGTCCGAAGAACATGTGGAAGGCGGCGGCGGGGGCGGCAAGAAGAAGCTGATCATCATCGCGGTGGCGGCCCTCCTGCTGCTGGGCGGCGGCGGCTTCGCCGTGAAGGTGCTCGTCCTGGATAAGCGGCGGGCCGCCGACGAGGCGAAGAAGAAGGCCGACGAAGAAGCCAAAAAGAAGGCCGGTGAACACGGCGAGGCGGCAGAAGAGGCCGGCCACGGCGCGGATGGCCACGAGGCCAAGAAGGGCGAAGAGGAAGACGAGGAGGAGGATCACGCCGCGGGCGGCGGCGGCCATGGCGCCTCGGAGGCTCCGCCCGTGATGGTGATCCAGAAGATCGTGAACCTCACGGGCGCCCAACGGCGTAATGCCTTCCTCCGGGCCGAGCTGCACATCCTCTTCCGGGACCCGGAGCTGGGCAAGACCGTGGCGGGTGAGAAGCCCTCCCCGGAAAAGAGCCAGATCCTCGCCATGATCCAGGACATGCTCACCGGCAAGACCGTGGACGAGGCCAGCGATAGCGAGGCCCGGGAATCCCTACGCCTGGAGATCAAGGACAAGCTGAACGAGAAGTTCAAGCCCAAGCCCCTCAAGCCCGGAGAGAAGGAAGACAAGGAACACAAGAAACCCAAGAAGCCGGTGAAGGACGTGCTCATCATC
>CAYWDR010000350.1:0-1667 GCA_964457075.1 uncultured Solibacteraceae bacterium | reverse complement strand
TCGGATGGCTTCTCTAAACCATTGCCATTGTTCGACATCTAACCGGACACTACTGGTGATGAACAGTGATTACAAGTGATGAACGGAGATAAAAGGTTTTCATTTCAACGGTTGGTGCCGCTTCGTGGCTTCCTTGTTTCTAAAGTGAACGGTGTTGGGGTTAGGGCCTGCTCACCAAGGATTCAAGGCCCTTTCCATGAGGTCGAGCCCCTGCGCCAGTTCCTCGGGCTCGTAGGCCGTGAACCCCAAGCGCGTGGCCGCCTGGGGCCTCCCGTGGAAATCGAAGAAGGCGCCGGGGCGGAGGCGGAGGCCCAGCAGGGCGCAGGCTCGGATCCAGGCGTCCATCCGCTGGGGATCCGCCAACTCGCCCTGCCCGCGCACCCAGAGGCCCATGGCCCCGCCCTGGGACGTCCAGCCAAGCCGGCCTTCGAAGCGCGCCGCCAACCCGGCCTGGAGGGCCGATCGCCGCTCCTGGGTGGCCTTCTTCACCTTCCGCAGGTGGCGGCCCAAATCCCCATCCAGGATCAGTTCGGACACCGCCCACTCCACCACCCGGTCCCCCTGCCAATCGAGCCTTTGCCGGGCCTTCGCGAGCTGGGAGGCCAGGGCTCCAGGCGCCGCGAGGAAACCCAGGCGCAGCCCCGGGGCGAGGAGACGGGAGAAACTTCCCACGTAAATCACGAGGCCTTCGCGATCCTCCGCCGCCAGCGGTTGAACGGGCATTCCCGGCCCCGGAAGGTGGTCGTATTCGATATCCAGCTCCAGGATCGCGAAGCGATGACGGCGGGCGAGGGCCCACAGCTCCGCTCGCCGCCGCGGACTGAGCGCCACGCCGGTGGGGCCCTGGGCCTGGGGAGAGGCCACGAGAAGGCGCAGGGGCGTGGATTCCAGCAGCTGGGCCAGGGCTCCCGTATCGAGGCCCTCTTCGTCCACGGGAATCGCGTGGAGCGTGGCCCGGGAGGCTTGGCGCAGGGTCTCCCAGATGTGAGGAAGGCCCGGATTCTCCACGGCCACGGCGCCCCCTTCGGAACCCACGAGGGCCTGGGCCACGAGGTTCAGGGACATGGGCGTGCCGCGGGTGATGAGCAGGTGATCAGGCTGGAGGGCGAGGGCCCGCTGCTGCCCGAGATGCTGGGCCAGGGCCTCCCGCAGGCGGCGCTGGCCCTGGAACTCGCCGGAGGAGAGCAGCTCGGGGCCCTTGAGGCGCATGGCCCGCTGGTAGGCGCGCGCCATGGCCTCCGTCGGGGCGAGACGCACGTCGGCCACGCCCTCGGACCAATCCATCTTCACCGTGGAGGCCGTGCTCAGGGGCGCGAGGGGCTTGGGTAGCTGAAAGGCGGGATCCGCCGCGGCGGGCCGCGGGGCCGCCGGGCCGGTGCGGGGCGTGAAGGCGGGCAGCACGTCCGCCACGAAAACGCCCGAGCGCTCCTTCATCACCACCCAGCCCTGGGCCTCCAGCTCCCGCATGGCCTGCAGCACCGTGTTGCGGTGCACCGAAAGCTGTTCGGCCAGGGCGCGGGTCCCCGGCAAGGTTTCCCCCGGTCGCAGGCGCCCCTCCTGGATGGCGGTGATGACGGCGTTCGCGAGCTGCAGATAGATCGGATCGGGGTGATCCGGCTCGAGCGGGAGCAGCAGGCCTCGAATTCGCATGGCTGAGTGTGCCTGGT
>CAYWDR010000349.1:0-1702 GCA_964457075.1 uncultured Solibacteraceae bacterium | reverse complement strand
GCTGCCGCTACTGCATGGCCGCCTGCCCCTACGGCGCCCGCCACTTCAACTGGGGAGAGCCCGGCCTCCCCGCCGACCAGATGAATCCGGAGACCCACTACCTCGGGAACCGCCCCCGGCCCAAGGGCGTCGTGGAGAAATGCACCTTCTGCATCCAACGCACCCGCAAGGGGCTCTACCCGGCCTGCGTGGAGATCTGCCCCACGGGCTCGCGCAAGTTCGGCAACCTCATGGATCCCAAGAGCGAGATCCGCTACGTGCTGGAAAACAAGCGAGTCTTCCTATTCAAGGAAGATCTCAACACCAAACCGAAGTTCTTCTACTTCTACGGGGTGTGACCATGGAAGCCCTCCACGCCCTCCGGTACTTCATCCATGGTTCCTACCGCCTCATCACCCGGGGCAACCGGGCCTACTACGCCTGGATCGCCTTCCTCCTCATCCTCATGGCGGTGGGCGGCCTCGCCTACGCCCACCAGATCAAGCACGGCCTGATCGTCACCCATATGCGGGATCAGGTCTCATGGGGCTTCTACATCGGCAACTTCACCTTCCTCGTGGGCGTGGCGGCGGCGGCCATCATGCTCGTGATCCCAGCCTACGTCTACGATTGGGAGCCCATCAAGGAGATCACCCTCCTGGGCGAGCTGCTGGCCATCAGCGCCCTCGTGATGTGCCTGGGCTTCGTGATGGTGGACATCGGAAGGCCCGATCGCTTCTGGCACATCACGCCGCTCGTGGGCAGCCTCAACTGGCCCATATCGATGCTGGCCTGGGACGTGATCGTGCTGAACCTCTACCTCATCCTCAACTGGTTCGTCGTCACTTACCTGCTCTTCTGCGCCTACACGGAAAGACACTACGTCAAAAAGCTCGTGCTGCCCCTCGTGCTGCTCTCCATCCCCATGGCCGTGAGCATCCACACGGTGACGGCCTACCTCTACAACGGGCTGTCCGCCCGGCCCTTCTGGAACTCCGCCATCCTCGCGCCCCGCTTCCTCGCCTCAGCCTTCTGCTCGGGCCCCGCCATCCTGCTCGTGGTGCTGCAGGTCCTCCGCAAGATGACGAAGTTGCGCATCACGGACGAGGCCATCCACAAGGTGGCGGAACTCATGGCCTACACCATGGGCTTCAACCTCTTCCTCACGGCGGCGGAGGCCTTCAAGGAGTTCTATTCCAACACCGAGCACGTGGTCTACATCCAGTACCTCTTCTTCGGAATCAAGGGGCACACCACCCTCGTGCCCTACGCCTGGGTCTCCCAGATCTTCGGGCTCGCCGCCTTCCTCCTCTTCCTCATTCCCAAGACCCGCAAGGATTGGCGAACCCTGAACCTGGGCTGCCTTCTCATCTACGCCAGCGTCTACATCGAGAAGGGCATGGGCCTCATCATCCCCGGCCTCACACCGGATGCCCTGGGCGGGATCTACGAATACACGCCCTCCCTCACGGAACTCACCGTGGCCGCGGGCATCTTCGCCATGGGCTTCCTCGTGTTCACGCTGATGCTCAAGGCCGCCGTGCCCATGATGCTGGGCGAGTTCACCATCCGGAAGGCGCCGGGGCGGCAGAACAAGGAATCGCCTGAGGCCGCGGCTCCAACCATCCCCTGATACCGACCAAGCCCTTGGCCCGCCGATTTCAAATTTCAGCTTTTAGTCGGGTAGGCCGGGGTGGTTGCCCACCTCGGCCCCCCTCGGATC
>CAYWDR010000348.1:0-1719 GCA_964457075.1 uncultured Solibacteraceae bacterium | reverse complement strand
CTATGGATTGCGGCGCGAGCGGGTGAAGGCTGTGCACTCGCGGGCCCAGTGCCACCGGTGCCAGGGCATCTTCCCCATCTACGACGTGGTCGCGCGCCTGCTGGAGCTCCCTTCCAAGGAGCAACCCGACGATGCCACCGCCACTATGGGCTTCAAGGTGGAGGATCTCGAGCAGCTCCACGCCCTGCCCTCCGCCCTGCCGGATTTCCCCGAGGAGCCCGTCTTCCTGGAGGAGGAGCTGGAGCCCGCGCCCAGTTTCCCTCCCCTCGAGCCCATGGCCGAGAGCCTGAGTGCCGAGGATCTCCTGGGCTCCGATAGCGAGATCCTGGAGAAGACCCTCGTCACCCAGCTGGAGCCCGTGCCCGAGACCCGCACGAGCCCGGACCTGCCCGAGCCCCTGCCCGACGAGCGCACCGCCGCCGGTCAGGAGGAGGAGGCCCTGCCGAGCGAAGGGCGCACCACCGGCTCCTACCGCAGCGCCAAGGACGCCATCAGCCAGCTCTTCGGCGAAGCCCCCATCTCCCCCACGCCACGCCTCCGCAGGGACGCCGCCAACGGCGCCCTCGAGGTGGAGGCCACCCTGCAGGCCCTGGAGCATACGCTGGGCGGATCCGAGCCCCAAACGCCCGCCCAGGCCCCATCCGCGGCGCCCCTGTCCTCTTCGGAGCCCGAATTCGCCGCCCCGGGCAGCGCCACCCAACACATGAGCCTCGCCGAGATGCAGGCAGCCATCGCGGCCGTCTCCATCCCCGCCGAGGCGCCCGCCCTGGAACCCTCCGCCCAGGAGCTGGAGGCCTCCGAGGTCACCCAGATGATGGACGCCTCCCGGATGGCCAAGCAGCCCGATCCCAGCGCCACCAACCCCGTGGGCTCCTTCGTGGCCGATATCGCCCCCGCCTCCGACGACCCCAACCTCCTCCGCCTGAGGATCGGGGAAGAGATCTACCCCAACCTCGGCATGGACCAGCTCATCCGCTGGGTGGAGGAAGGCCGCGTCATCGAGACCCACTTCGTGGCCCGCCAGTTCAGCGAGAACTGGATCGAGGCCCACAAGGTGCCCGGCCTCCGGCCCGTCTTCGAACGCCTGCGCCGCCTGCGCGCCGGCGGCCCCGAGGCCCTGCCCGATGCCACCGCCCCCGTGAAGAAGAGCCTCTTCGGCGGCCTCTTCGGCAAGAAGGAAAACTGATGCTTCCGCTTTTCATCGCCACCCTGCCCCTGCCCCTGCTGCAGGCGCCGGCTCCCGCCGCGCCACCGGCTCCCAAGGCGGAATCCGCCAGCCTCAGCTTCGCCAGTCTCCAGAAGCCCTTCCTCTGGAATCGCCTCATGCCGATGGAGCTGGCCGTGGATGGGCTGAAGGTGAATTCCATCTTCTTCAACGTGCGCGAATCCAAGGTGAAGCTCTTCCAGGGCCCCACCTTCGGCACCCGGGCCCAGGTGGAAGTGACCAACACCTCCAAGGCCACCCGCATCCCCGGCTTCGCCGTGGCCGTGCTCGATGCCGAAGGGCGCCTCCTGGGCGTCGCCAAGGGCGGCTCCAAGCTCACGGGCGTCAAGTCCGGCGAGACGGAAACCTTCGATCTGAACTTCGATCAAGTGAACGCGCGGGTGCCGAAGGGCGCGACGTTTCTGTTGACGGTGGAGCTGAGGTAGAGCGGGCGCCGGGCTTCGGGCTCCGGGCTCCGGGCTCCGGGCTCCGGGCTCCGGGCTCCGGGCTCCGGG
>CAYWDR010000347.1:0-1722 GCA_964457075.1 uncultured Solibacteraceae bacterium | reverse complement strand
CAAGGCCATCCGGGCCGCAGGCCCAAGGTCCAGCTTCGCTGGACCTTCCTTCGGGGGCGGCGCGCGGCGGGCCCTCGAAGGCCCGCTCCGCGCCGCCCCCGAAGGGGATGGCCGCGGTTGGGTCGGCGCCCCTTCGTGGTCTTCGTGGTTCAACAAGGCCCTGCTGGGCTCTGGGATTCCATCCATTACCACCGGTCGCCCGCCGCGGACTTTTTGGACTGGCCCCCGAGCCCCGCCCGGCGCAGACTTGGGCCCCATACCGGAGGAATCCCATGGCCTACGCGTACCTGGATCTCACCTTCCCCGAGGGACTCCCGGGGCTCTCCAAGGAACTGCTGGCGGATCACCTCGCCCTGCACCGGGGCTACGTGGATCGCACGAACAAGCTGCTGGAGGCCGTGCGCGCGGCGGAAACCGAAGGGCGCTTCAGCCTGGAGCTGAAGGAGTACCGGCGCCGCCTCGGATTCGAGTTCAGCGGCATGCGCCTGCACGAATCCTATTTCCGGATGCTCTCGGCCACGCCCGGGGCCCCGGATCCCGCCCATCCCCTCCAGAAGCGCATCGCCGCCCAGTGGGGCAGCTTCGACGCATGGTGGAAGGCCTTCGCCGACACCTGCACCATGCCAGGCATCGGCTGGGGCGCCCTGCTGAAGGACCCCACCACGGGCGAGTTGGCCCACGCCTTCCTGGAGGACCACCAGAACGGTATGCCGGTGGGCATGCAGGTGGTGCTGCCGCTGGACGTGTGGGAGCACGCCTACGTCACGGACTATCGGCCCACGGGCCGGGGGAAGTACGTGGAGGCCGTGAGGCCGCTTATCGACTGGCGGGCCGTGGAAGCGGCCTACGGCCGGTGAAGGCCGGTGATCGGCCTGGGGGAGGCAGCCTGGTTAGGCCTCATCAAACCAGATCAGCCTGGCTTCCGTGGCCAGCCCATCCACCGGCATGTCCAGCGGCCCCGCCGGCAACTCCGGCGTGCGTTGCGCTTCGAAGCCCACGGCGAGGGCGAGGACGTCTTCGTTGAGGTGGCCCAGCAGGGCGTCGTAGTAGCCGCCGCCGTAGCCGAGGCGGAAGCCGCGCTCGTCGAAGGCGAGGCCGGGCACGAGCACCACTTGCACGGGGGGCGTGAGGTGCTGGGCGAAGGCGGGTTCCATGAGGCCGAAGGTGCTCTTCTCCAGGGGCTCCGGGCCCCAGATGAGACGGGGGGGCGTGGTGCTGGCCACGCGGGGGAAGCGGAAGGTGACCCGGGGGTGGGCCTCCATGAGGGGGCGCAGATCCCCCTCGCCGCGGACGGGCCAGAAGGCCGCTGCGCTGCGAATGCGGCGGTCCCGGAAGAGCTTGGCCACACGATCGCAGATGGCCTTCGATTTCTCCGCGCGCGCCTCCGGACCCAGGGCCTCCCGCAGGCCGCCGAAGCGCTCGCGGAGCTGGGCCTTGGTCTCGAAGGGTTCCATCAGGCCAGGGCCGCGCCTGTTTCGAGATCGTAGGTCTGGTAGAGGTTGTCCCGCTCCAGGGCCTCGAAGCCGGCCTCCTGGATAAGCCGCACCAGCTCGGCCTTGGAGAGGGCCATGGGGCTCGTGGCGCCGGCGTCGTGGGCGATCTCCTCCTCGATGATCGTGCCGTCGAGGTCATTGGCGCCGTAGTGGAGGCCCACCTGCGCGAGGCCCGCGCCGATCATCACCCAGTAGGCCTTCACGTGCGGGATGTTGTCGAGGAGGAGGC
>CAYWDR010000346.1:0-1766 GCA_964457075.1 uncultured Solibacteraceae bacterium | reverse complement strand
AAGGCGGCCTTCGCCCTCCACCGGGCCGCGGTGAACCTCGGCATGGCCGTGGGGCCCGCCGCGGGGGGCTTCATCGCCCACCACAGCTACCGCTGGGTGTTCTGGACGGATGGTCTTTCCACCCTCGCCTCGGCCGTGCTGCTGGCGTGGCTGCTTGGGCGGGACGAGGCCCCCGCGGCGCAGGGCACGGCTCGAACGCCGAAATCCGGGTGGCGGGATCGCCGGCTGCTCGCCCTCCTTTTGGGCCTCCTTCCGGCCTTCCTCGTCTTCTTCCAGATCGAAGGGCCCTATCCGCTTTGGGTGGTGCGGGATCTGGGCCACAGCACGCGTTTCTTCGGGCTGATCTTCACGGTCAACACGGTGCTCATCGTGGTCTTCGAAGTGGGGCTCAACCTCGCCATGGCCAAGTGGCCCCACGGCCGCGCCCTGGCCCTGGGGTGCATGTGCTATGCCGTGGGCTTCGGACTCACGGGGCTCGCGTCCACCCAGGCGGCCCTGGCGGGCCTTGCCGTGATCTGGACCTTCGGGGAAATGATCCTCCTGCCCACGTCCAGCGACGCGGTGGCGGGCCTCGCCCCCGCTGATCGCCGGGGCGAGTATATGGGGCTCTACAGCCTCGCCTTCGCCGCGGCCCTGGCCTTCGGCCCCTGGCTGGGCGTGAAGGCGTACGCCACCGCAGGCCCCGCCTGGGTATGGGGGGCCTGCTTCGTTTCCGCCACGATCAGCGCCGTCGTGCTCTGGCGCTTCCGAGGGGCGTCAACGCAGAACCGTTGAAGGAGTCCGCTCACTCCCAGAGATCCAGTTCCTGCAGGCCGTCCCAATGGGCCATGCGGGGGGCTGGTTGTGGGATTCGAACGGGCACGCGATGGTCCTTCATGGAGGCCCATGCGGCGGGGCCCAAGGCGTCGGGGCCTGCGGCGACCGCCCTATTCCGTCGATCCAGGCCCGTGAAAGGGGTAAAAGTTTGCCTGCGATCCAGCAGTCCATCCCACATAGGCCACCCCCCAAGGTGCCCCAATGTAAGGCGCGATTTTCAGGTTCGCCACGAACGGTCTGCGAAGAATGCGATTGCCCTGTGGCCAGGGTCACGTCACCCGCCTTGGGAGGCGAGTAGGATTCGCCTGGGTGATCTCCGGAGGAACCATGCCCCTCGCCACGCGCAGCGCCGAATCCCTCATCGAATTGGAGTCCCGCTACGGGGCCCACAACTACCACCCGCTGGACGTGGTGGCCGAGCGGGGGGAGGGCGTCCACCTTTGGGATGTGGAGGGCAAGAAATACATGGATTTCCTCGCGGCCTACTCCGCCGTGAACCAAGGGCACAACCACCCCCGCATCGTGAAAGCATTGGTCGATCAGGCCCAGCGCCTCGCGCTTACGAGCCGCGCCTTCCGCAACGACCAGTTCCCGCCCCTTCTGGAAAAGCTCTGCAAGCTCACGGGCTTCGATAAGGCCCTGATGATGAACAGTGGCGCCGAGGCCGTGGAGACGGCCCTCAAGGCCATGCGGAAGTGGGCCTACGACGTGAAGGGCATCGAGTATCCCAAGGCCGAGATCATCGTCGCCGACGGCAACTTCCACGGGCGCACGACGACCATCGTGGGCTTCTCCACGGATCCCGATAGCACGAGCCGCTTCGGCCCCTTCACGCCCGGATTCAAGATCGTGCCCTACGGCGATCTGCAGGCGGTGGAAGCCGCCCTCACGCCCAACACCGCCGCCATCTTCATGGAGCCCATCCAAGGCGAGGCCGGCGTGCTCATCCC
>CAYWDR010000345.1:0-1790 GCA_964457075.1 uncultured Solibacteraceae bacterium | reverse complement strand
GCATCGTGGTGCGTCCCCCCTGCCGCCCCGGCGTCGGCGCCTTCGACGAGAAGGTAAGGGGAAGGTTGATCGCGGATGCCGTCGCCGAATTGGGTGCGATGAATGTGATCGCGGGGGAATTGGACCGCTGATTCCCACCGATCCAAGATTCATTTGATGGACACGGGGCCCCATTGGGGCCCCGTCTGATTTCAGGGCGAAAAAGCGAAATCTGCGGATGAACCATTTTCGTTTTCGTTGAAGCGCGAAGGCCACCCCTCCCCGGGACGAATGTGCCCTGAGTGATCGGATAGACCTCGCTTCGAGATCCAGAGCCCGACTCCGGGTGGGCCAAAATTGCCATTATGGGTGTCAAACCTGCTCAATTGTCGCCATTTAAACGATCATTTGAATAAGGTTATACATTCCTTGGCGGAGTCTGGCACGCCCAATGCGCTTGGAAGCCGCCCCCACGGATGGGGGTCCCGGCCCACGCCGGTCCACACCATCACCGGCGCGGTGACCCGCGCCCCACGGGTTTCCGCCAAGGAGGAGCCATGGCTTCCATTTTGAACAACGTGGCCGCGCTGGGAGCCAGCCGCCAGCTGGGCGTCACCAATTCCGGCCTCGAGCGCACGATCCAGCGCCTCACCACGGGCAAGCGCATCAACCACGCCTCGGATGATGCTGCGGGCCTGGGCATCAGCAACCTCCTGGGCGCCGATATCCGCATCGCCGTGCAGGGCCGGCGCAACGCGAACGACGGCATCAGCTACTTCCAGGTGGCGGACGGCGTGTTGGAAGAGGTCACGAGCCTGCTCACGCGCGCGGCGGAACTGGCTCAGCAGTCCCAAACGGGCACCATCAGCGCCACGAACCGCTCCAACATCGACGCCGAATTCCAGAACATCATCAGAACCATCGCCGATATCGGGCAAAGCACGACCTTCAACGGCCAGTCCGTCTTCACCGGCGGCACCCTCACGGTGGCCGTGGCGGGCTTCAGCCCCGTGGCGGTGTCCATCGCCACCATCAGCACGAGTTCCACGGCCGCCCTCGGCCTCACGGCGGGCGTAAGCAGCCTCACGACTCAGGCGGGCGCCGCGACCGTCGCCTCGATCATCACCGCGTCGCTGACTTCCGTGTCCAATGTGCGAGCCACCATCGGCGCGGGCCAGCAGCAGCTCTCCGCGGTGGCGAATGCCCTGGGCATCCAGGTGGAGAACTTCACTGCGGCCTTCTCGCAGATCCGGGACGCCAACATCGCCGATGAGGTCATCACCCTCAATAAGTTCCAGATCCTCAACCAGAGCGGCACCAGCGCCCTGCAGCAGGCGAATCAGGCCCAGCAGAGCATCCTGCAGCTATTGAGGTAGATTCCTATTCCCTTCGCGCAAAGCGGCGGGCCCTCCGGCCCGCCGCTTTGCGCTAGGCCTGTTCCACGGTCCGAAGCTTCTCTCTGAGCTGATTCCGGAGGCTCTCCAGCAGGCGGAGCAGGGTGGCGTGCTCCTCCTCGCTGAAGCCTTCGGCGAGTTGGGAACAAAGGCGGTCATGGTCGTTGTGGATGCGGGCCTCCAGGGCCAACCCTTCGGCGGTGATGCGGATGCGGCTGCCCCGGCGATCCGACGGGTTCTCGCAGCGGGCCACGAGGCCCTGGGCCGTCAGCCGGTTCACGAGGCGCGGCACGTCGGCGAAGCGGTAAATCATCCGCGTGCGGAGATCCCGGATGAGGTAGCCCTCGGAGGGGCCTCCCTTGAGGATGCGGAGCACGTTGAACTGCTGATCCGTGATCCCGGCGCCTTCGAAGAGGG
>CAYWDR010000344.1:0-1792 GCA_964457075.1 uncultured Solibacteraceae bacterium | reverse complement strand
CCAAGGACGCCCGCATCAAGCTCAAGAACGGCATCACGGCCTACGTGCTGCCGGATCCCACGGGCCAACCCCTCGTCACCGTGAACCTGCTCATCAAGGGCGGCAGTTACCTGGAGACCCCCGGAAAGGAAGGCTCCGCCTCCCTCATGGGCGGCCTCCTCCGCAGCGGCGGCACCACCCAGACCAAGGCCGATCAGCTGGACGAGAAGCTGGAATTCCTGGCCGCCAACCTGATGTCCAACCTGGGGGATACCCAGGGGATGCTCATGCTGAACCTCCTCTCCAAGGACGCGAAGCAGGGCCTGGGCCTCATGGTCGAGGTGCTGACCCAGCCCGCCTTCGCCCAGGACCGCCTGGACCTGGCCAAGAAGAACCTGCGCCAGTCCATGGAGCGCCGCAACGATGACAGCACCGCCATCGAGCAGCAGCAGCTCGGCTACCTGCTGCGTGGCGAGGCCTACTACACCAACCGGAAGCCCACGGCCGCCAGCCTGGACGGCATCACCCGGGAGGATCTGCAGGCCCTCCACGCCCGCCTGATGCACCCCGAGAACTTCGTCCTCTCCGTCTCCGGCAACTTCGAGCGCAAGGCCATGGAGAAGCTCCTCAACGAGACCTTCGGCGCCCTGAAGCCCGGCGCCAAGGCCCAGAAGAGCGCCGCCATCCCCGCGGCCACCTTCGTCGCCAAGCCCGGAATCTACGTGGTGGACAAGGACGTGAACCAGGGCCGAGTGACCCTGAACCTCCCCGGCCTCCGCCGCACCGACGCGGATTTCTACGCCGTGACCGTGATGAACCACATCCTGGGCGGCGGCGGTTTCACTTCCCGCCTCGTGAAGAAGATCCGCAGCGACGAAGGGCTCGCCTACAGCGCCGGCTCCGTGTTCACGCCCGGCCTCTTCTTCCCCGGCGACTTCCGGGCCCTCTTCCAGAGCAAGAGCCGCAGCGTCGCCTACGGCATCCGCCTCGCCATCGCCGAGATGGAGAAGGTGCGCACCGCTCCCGTGAGCGAAGAGGAACTGACCGTGGCCAAGGGCGCCCTCGTGGATGGCTTCCCCGCCAACTTCGCCAACAAGGCGGCCGTGGCCGGCACCTTCGCCAACTACGACTACGCAGGCCTCAATGCCGACCAACTCCTGGGCGAGTTCCGCGCCAAGGTCCAGGCCGTCACCGCCGCCGACGTGCAACGCGTGGCCCAGAAGTACCTCACCCTCGACAAGGCCGCCATCCTCGTGGTGGGCAAGGCCTCCGATGTGGAGGAGGGCGACGTGAAGGACCACCCCGGCAAGCTCAGCGAGGCGGCGAAGCTGCCCCTCGTGAAGGTGCCCCTGCGGGATCCCTTGACGCTGAAACCCCTCAAATAGCTGTTCACCCTCTCAAAAAAGGGGCGGCCTCGGCCGCCCCTTTTTTGAGAAAGAGCTTAGGAGAACAAGGGGTTTCGTGCTCTTCTGTTTGACCGCCCCGCGTTGATAGGAACGCCGCGCGTGCAAGGAGATCGCCGTGGCGCGCATCAACGAAGAGTGGAACGTCGAAGCCGAGATCGCCCTCGCGGCGGCCGTGAAGGACAAGCTCGGGCTCAGCGTGCGGCAGGCCAAGGGCCTCCTGGACGCGGGCCTGATCAAGGTGGATGGCGAGGTCGCGACCAAGCACGGTCAGCGAGTGAAGGCGGGCGCCAGCATCCATGCCAACTTCGATCCCGAGCTCAAGTACGATTTGAAGCCCCGCCCGGGCATCGCGGCCCTGGATCCCTACGAGGTCCTCTACGAGGACACCCACCTCCTCTTCGTGAACA
>CAYWDR010000343.1:0-1880 GCA_964457075.1 uncultured Solibacteraceae bacterium | reverse complement strand
CCGCCATCCACGTTTCGTTTCATGCAGAGCAATTGGTAGCTGACGGCATCGAAGTACCACGTTTCGAATCGTGCCCCTGGCCCCGATCCAAGTTCCAGCGCCAACACGGCACGGCCATCCAGCTCCCGCGCACCGAGCCAGCGGCGCAGAGGGAAGAGACTACGAATGTGCAAGGCCGGGTGGAGCCAGCTGGAAGCTGCCAGTGCCGCCAACTCGGCCCCCTTGATCGCTCGTGGTCCCTGGGTGGGATGCAGCATCCAACCCTCGGTGCCATCGAACCCCTGCACCAGCGTACCGGGCCGAGGAAAGCGGGTTTCCATGCGCAGGGACTGGGGTGCACGCTGGGTCTGCACGAAAGGGACCCTCACGCCGTGGCGCTCGATCCAACCCGAGTTTCGGCGGGATTGGATGCGCCCAAGGGCGGGACCGCCGCCCACGGCCTCGATGTGGTGATCCAGAAGCGCTTCAATTTCGGCGGCGTGGGTGGGAGCTTGGGCATAGACGAGGCCCATTGAACAGACGAAGGCCAGATGCAGGGTTCCCAAGGCACGCATAGCGGCTCCCATGAGGAATGGCGGTAGACGGAATTGGAAAGTCAGGAAGGATCTTCCAAGGAAGCGAGGAGGGAGGCCAGGCGCTCCCCTTCCGGACGTAGCTTGTTGAACCACACCCAAGCGACGAGGCTCGCCGCGCCCAGTAGCAGGGTTCCCAACAGCACCCCCATGGAGGCCAGCTCCGAAGGCTGGGCCTTGCCCGTCGCTCGCAGATTGGCCATCAGAAAGCCGAACGCCGGCAGGGAGAGCACCCAAAGGAAGGCGAAGGCGCGAATCCGCGCACACAGAGCGAGGTGCTCGGCCTTCGCCCGGTGTAGGACTTCCCTGGTCGAAAGACCGAGGGCCACCTGGGCGCGGAGCCGCCGCTGCCGGAATCGATGGGCGATGACGAGCCAAGGAACCAGGAGCAGGGGGAGTGCGCTCCACCCCAGACCCGCGTTCGAATCCCCGCGCAGCAGCACCCGTGCGACGATCCCCGTGGAGAGACTCAAGGCGATGAAGGTCCAGGCGATCCAAATGCCTTCGAAAAGGCGCCGGCGGCGGACCCGGCGAATAAGCTCGGCTTTCAGGTGCGCCGCTTCCTCTGCGCTCGGCCCATTTCCCGGCTGCACCCACAGTTTCTCAAGCTCCTCGTAAGTCATGGCCTCTCCTCCTTCAACTGGGCCGCGAGCCGCGCCTTGATGCGCGTGAGGCGTACGCCCACGTGATTCTCCGAAAGGCCCTGGACCTCCGCCATCTCGCTGTAGCTAAGGCCGTCCAGGGCCAGCAGGATCAGGGAACGGTCCGCGGGCGGCAGGGCGCGCAAGGCCACATAGACGCGGGACAGGCGTTCCGCGTTCAAATCGTGGAAATCCGCATGCACCACGGGGTGCTGCGTTTCCTCGGCCGGGTCCAACTGATCCATGCGATGCCTGTGTCTCCGGTGGCTGCGCGTCCAGTTCAAGGCCGCGTTGTGGGACACACGATAGAGGAAGGTGGAGGGTTTGGCTTGGCCGCGGAAGGAAGGGATCGCATACCACACGGCCAACAGCAGCTCCTGCATCAGATCGTCCAGGTCCGCGCCCTCCGCAAAGGCCCTCGCCACCCGGTGGAGGATGCCCAGGTGCTCGGCCATCCAATGGTCGAACTGGGCCTGCCGGTCAGCATCCTTCACAGGGTTCTCCTTCCCCCTATCAGAACCTGCCTCGGAACATTCCTTACAAGGTTCCCCACCCCGCTCCGCCCATTTTTAAGTCCCACCTGCTACACCAACCCCATTCAACCCCCCAAAGAAAACGGGCCCGAATGGGCCCGTTTTCTTTGGCGCTGGTTGGGGAGGAAGGATTC
>CAYWDR010000342.1:0-1950 GCA_964457075.1 uncultured Solibacteraceae bacterium | reverse complement strand
ATGCCCGGCCTTCCTGAAACTTTGCGTCCCCCATTGCGCCCTGCCGGATCCCAAAGGGATTCGCCCCATGGGCGTGGTTCCACACGAGGTGAAGCATGCGGATTGAACTGCTGGTCTTCGACGGCTGCCCAAATTGGGAACCCGCCTTGAACCTGATCCAGGCAGCCATGGCCTCCCTCGGAATCGCGGGGGAGGTGCGGGAGATTCCGGTGGGATCCCTGGAGCAGGCGCGCGATCTCGGTTTTCCGGGATCGCCCACCCTTCGGGTCAACGGGCAGGACGTGGCGCCCCTCCCCGAGGCCTTCGAGCCCGCCTTGGGATGCCGGACCTACGTGGTCCAGGGGCGCCGCCAGGGGCTGCCGGATCCGGCCTGGGTCGTGGCGGCCCTGCGGGAGGCTCAGAGCGCCGAGGCTCATTCCTGCTGCACCCCGTTGGCCAAGCCTGCGGCCGCGGCGACCTGCCCGGCCTGCGGGATTGAAGGGAAGGCCGTGAAGCCGGTCACGCTCCGTTCCCTGCTCCAGCCCCACCTGCGTTCAGAAGTGCATGACGAGGTGTATCGCTTCTGCGCCCGGCCCGAATGCGCGCTGGTGTACTACAGCGCCGACGGCTCCCAGACCTTCGCTCGCGCCGACCTCATGGTGAGGGTGGGCCTGAAGGAGGCGGAGGGGCCTCGGCCCCTGTGCTACTGCTTCAACCACAGCGCGGAGAGCATCCGGGAGGAGTGGACCCGATCGGGGAAGAGCACCGTGCTGGAGTCCATCAAGGCCGAGGTGAAGGCCGGGACCTGCCACTGCGAGCTCACGAACCCCGGCGGCGGCTGCTGCCTGGGGGATATCACCAAGGAAGTGAAGGGCTTGACCGCCCTGCCTGAAGCACCTTCCGCCACCCCCGATTGCTGCGCCCCCTCGAAACCCTCCGGGCGCTGAAAAGGAGACTTTCCATGACCACCGAATCCCACGATTGCTGCCCACCCGCAGACCCGAAGCCCTCCGAAAAAGGGTCAGCAGCCTGCGCCATCCCTTCTCCCCAAACCGAAGGCGGCGGCCAGCGCACGGTTTGGGCCTCCATTGGCCTAGGGGTGCTCGCCTCCGCCTGCTGCTGGGTGCCCTTGGCCCTGGCGGGCCTCGGCGTGGCCACCGGCACCTTGGGGGCCAAGATCTCCTGGATCCGGCCCTGGGCCCTGGGCGCCCTCGCCCTCCTGCTCGTGGGTGTCCTCGGATGGTGGCTGCGCAAGCGCTTCGCCCCGCGCGTGACCGCGGAGGCCTGCTGCGCCGTGGTTCCCAAGTTCCCGACGCTGGCGGTGACGATCCTCGGGGTGTCCTACGTGCTGGCCTGGGGCTCGCCGCGCCTCCTGCATCCTGGAGGAGCGACCACCCTCACGGTGATGGCGCCCGCCGCGCCGGCCGGGGGAACGCATCTGATCCTCTCAACGCCTCAATTCGATTGCCCGCCCTGCGTCGGCACCCTGCCTCAAACCATGGCGGCCACCCCGGGCGTGGCTTCCGTCTGGATGGATTTCGATAAGCGCGAGACCCACATCGTGTTCAAGCCCGGCGCGGCGATGGATCCGACCCTGGCCCAGTGGAAGAAGGAGCTGGGGTTCGAGGGAAAGGAGATCCGGCGCCAGACGCTTTGAATACCTGACCGGGGGAGTTGTGAACTCCGTCACGGTTCCCCCCGCCCTGGGGTGGACCAAATTCAAATTCGTCACAGTCGGTTCCGAACAACATCCCTAAGTGAAGCCACCCAATCTGGCCACCCAATCTGGTCACCCAACCGGGCCACCTGGCCCTTTCGCGGCTCGTCCGCATGGAGGTTCCATGAACCGAAAATATATCCACCTCGCCGGCTTGTTCACGGCCAGCGCCGTCCTCGCGGGGGCGGCTCCCGTGCTGGGCGCCCACCCGGTGGAAAAGACCTCGGCCGCCCTGGAAGCCAAAGGCTTATCGG
>CAYWDR010000341.1:0-1991 GCA_964457075.1 uncultured Solibacteraceae bacterium | reverse complement strand
TGCTCCATGCTCGCCATCTGCGAGCAGGCCCGCGGCGACTTCGACGCCTCCATGAACTGGCTCAACGAGGGCATCGGCGCCCCCGGCTTCCCCCCGGAGGACAGCGTCGGCCTCCGCTACGACCTCGCCGAGCTCTACCTGCAGCAGGGCCACACGGCCATGGCCCAGGAGGAGTTCCGCCGGGTCTATGACATGGATCCCGAGTACCGGGACGTGGCGGCGAGGATCGGGTGACCCCAGGAAATGCATTCAACCGCGAATGACGCGAATGGACGCGAATGAATAGGACGAGACGCCCGAATTCCCGTATTCCCTTCGCGAACATTCGCGTCATTCGCGGTTAAAAATCTCGTTCCTAGGAACACACCTTCGAGCCGTGTGGCCCCCATGGCTGCAGCGCCTGAAGGGCCGGTTGCACGGGCTTGCCGGCGCGCTGGAGTTGGGTGAGTCCCAGGGCCTGGCCGTCGCCCCCGGCGAGGAAGGCGCCGCCCTTATCCCAGCTGAGAGTGCCGGGCGGATCCGTGGTGGGCCCGAGGGCACCGACGCCGAGCACCTTGAGCACCTGTCCCTCCACCGTGAGCTCGGCCGCGGGCCAGGGTTGAAGGGCACGAACCTGGCGGTGCAGTTCGCAGGCCGGGCGGCTGGGATCCAGGCGGGCCATGCCCTTGTCCAATTTGGGGGCGTAGGTGCTGGGGCCGGACTGGGGCACGGGCTGGGCCGTGCCCGAAAGGAGGCTCGGCAGGTTCGCCGAGAGGAGGGCGGCGGCATCTTCCGCCAACCGGGCCAGGAGTCCTTCCGTGTCATCGCTATCGAGGATGGGCCTCCGCGACTGGGCGAGCACGGGGCCCTCATCCAGGCCGGGGCTCAAGCGCATGAGGCTCACGCCCGTCTCCGCGTCCCCTTCCAAAATCGCGAAGTTCACGGGGGAGGCCCCCCGCCACCGGGGCAGGAGGCTGAAGTGGAGGTTCCAGGCGCCCAGGCTCAGGGAGTCCAACATCCAGGAAGGCAGGATGTGGCCGTAGGCGACGACGAGGGCGAGGTCGATTCCCAGGGACTCCCACAGCTCCCGCGTGGCGGGCTCCCGCCACTTCAGGGGCTGGTGGACGGGCAGGCCCAGAGCCTCGGCCGCCCCCTTCACGGGGGGGGGCGTCAGCACCCGGCCCCGGCCCGCGGGGCGATCGGGATTGCAAAAGACGGCCTGCACCCGCGCGGTCCGGGCCAGGGCCTCCAGCACGGGCACGGCCACGGCGGGGGTTCCAAGGAACGCTACGCGGAGGCCCTCCCCGAAGCCCGAAGCGCGCCCAGAGGTCCCCAGCCGCGTCTGCGCGGAAGGGGGAAGCCCGGGTTCCATCAGCCCGCCTTCGTGAGCTTCGAGTACTTCCGCTGGATGACCTGCTTCTTCACGGGACCGAAGTACTCCACGAAGAGGCGGCCCCGCAGATGGTCGATCTCATGGCAGAAGGCCCGGGCCAGGAGATCCTCCCCCACCAGCTCGTAGGTGGTGCCGTCGGGCCGCTGGTTGCGGATGGTGACCTTCCTGGGCCGCTCCAGCACTTCCGTGATGCCGGGGATGGAAAGGCAGCCCTCGGGGCCCCGCTGGGTGCCCTCCTGGGCGAGGATCTCGGGGTTGAGGAGGACGATCTTCTGGGCGGGATCCTCGCCGCAGGAGCAATCGATGACGGCGAGGTTCAGGTTGATGCCGACCTGGGGCGCCGCCAGGCCCACGCCTTCCTCGGCGAGGGCGGTTTCAAACATATCCGCCACCAATCGTTCGAGTTCCGGGGTCCATGGACCCACGTCTTCGCTGTTTTTCTTCAGCCGGGGGTCACCCCAGGTGATCACTTCGCGGACGGCCATGCCAATCCCCCCGATCCTTCAGTTTAAGCCAGCGGGGATCCCTTGTTAATCTATGAGATTCGAATGACCCCCCCGAGGATCTGATGCTTCGTAATTTCCGCTCTGTCTTCAAATCCAACCGCACGCCCATGGCG
>CAYWDR010000340.1:0-2010 GCA_964457075.1 uncultured Solibacteraceae bacterium | reverse complement strand
CGCGTAGCAGGCTGTTTCAAGTTGGTCTCTCGACCTCCCTTCCATGCCGTCGTGGAACACATGAACAGAGATGAACGGAGATGGGCCTGCGAATGGCCATCTCCGTTCATCTCTGTTCATCTCCGGTTGTTCTTTTCTTTACTCCTTGGCCTAGGCTACTTCCCGGCTTCCACAGGGGTCGCGGCGGGAGCTGGGACGGCGGCGGGCGCGGCAGCCCGCAATGCTCCTTGGCCTCTGCGGCTGAAGTCGATGGATTCGGCCAATACCCGCAAGGCCTCGCCGGGCGCATGGAAGCCGGTGGCGTTTTCGGCCTCGACGAAGTCCAGGTAGGACTGCGCCTTGCGCTGGAAGTCCCGCGCGGCGGCCAATTCGGCATCCGGGCGCCCGGCCTCCTTGGCGGGCGCCGTCTTGGCGATGGATTTCGGCGCGAATAGGCGTGCCAACTGCATTTGGAAGCGGTAGATGTCGCATCGCCCCCAGGCGGTAGAATGGACGGATGCTGAACATCACGGACATCCAGATCAAGAAGGTGGAACACGACGAGAAGCTGCGCGCCTTCGCCAGCATCGTGCTCGACGGGTGCTTCCTCGTAGGCGATATCCGCGTGGTGGAGGGTGAGGACGGCTACTTCATCTCCATGCCCAGCCGCCGCAAGCGGGATGGCCGCTTCGTGGACATCTGCTTCCCCCTGGACACCACCACCCGGGAGTTCATCGAGGAGAAGGTGCTCTTGGCTTACGAGGCCAGCACGGGCGCCAAAGCCATCAGCCGCCTCGAAAAGGGCGAAGTGGGCCAGGTGCGGCCCGACCTGCTCAACGTCGAGGAGTTCGGGTTCACACCCAAGCCGAACCCCTGACCATCAGGGCCCTGGCGCCATTGGCTTCAGTCCCTCGATCCTGGTACGAAGGGCTATTTAGCGTCGTATCGTTCGAACTCCCCTGGCCCGATGGGGCGGACCCCACACTTCCGCCACCCGCCGTGCCAAGGGCAAGAAGGCGGCCTGCTCGAGGTTTCCCAGGCACACCACGCCGATTCCCCGGTCCACCTGCAGGTAGACCAGGCTGCTCGCCCCTGCCTGAGTACCTGGATGGTAGGCCTCCCGTACGCCGCCGTGGACGTCCAAGTACCAGCCGAGGCCGTAGGGCGATGGCCGCCCATCCGACAAGGGATGGGGCGCCCACATGCCTTCGGTGAATGCTTCGGGCAGGAGCCGGTGGGCCAGCACGGCCGAGGCGAAGGCTGCGAGGTCCCCCAAGGTGCCACATAGCCCTCCGCCGGGGACCTTACCGCTGAGATCCGCCGCGGCCGAATTGCGCCAATCTCCATTCAAGGACCAGAAGTAGCCCCGGGCGCGGTAGGGGATCAGCGCATGCGTATCGTCCACCCTCGCGTGGGTCATTCGTCCAGGGGCGAATACCTCCTGGGCCATCACCACCTCGAAGGGCCGCCCCTCCACCAACTCCATCATCCGCCCCACGACCGTATAGCCGTGGGTGCTGTATGAAAAGCGCGCGCCTGGGGCGGAGATGGGCGCGTCTCCGGCTTTTTCGCGCAGCGCATCCGCCAGGCACTGGAAGTGGCACAGAGGCTCTTCCCCGGGCCGGGGCTGGTAATGCCGAAGACCGCTCTGATGGGCGAGCAGGTGGCGCAGCGTCGCGCCTTCCCCCAGGGAGCCCGCTTCCAGCCTCAACAGCTCCCTCGCGGGGCGATCCAGGTTCAGGCGCCCCCGCGCTACCAGACGGAGGGCCGCCACCGCCGTCATCGGCTTGGATGCGGAGGCGAACCGGAACACCGTTCGGGGCGTCACCGGGGTGTGGTTTTCTAGATCCGCCAGGCCGAAATAGGCCGTCCAAACAGGCTCCCCGGTACGGACCACGGCAAGGGCGAGGCCGGGGACATGCAACCTTGCCACCTCCGCTTTGGCCAGGGCGCGGGTGCGAGGGCCCCGCCCATCCCTTGGAGACGTGGCGCCTAAGGAAAGGATGGACATGAGTGAAACGACCCATCGGC
>CAYWDR010000339.1:0-2013 GCA_964457075.1 uncultured Solibacteraceae bacterium | reverse complement strand
CCATTCTCGGTGGGTCAGCTAGAGGGCGAAGGAAACATACAAGGGCCAGTGAGAACGGTGAGAAGAAGGGTGGCCCTTCGCCCTGGATGCCATCCCTCCTTGGGGCCCCGGCCCCCCCCGGGCACACTACGGCGATGGAGGCCCCATGAACCCAGCACCCCAGCGCGCTCGGACCTGGGCCCTGGCCTTCCTCGGATGGACCCTCCTCGGCCTCACATACACCACGGCCATGGTGGGCAGCGGCCGGGTTCGCAATCAGCTCATGCCCTGGGGCGTGGCCCTCGGGGTGAACCTCACGAGCGCCTACGTGTGGATGGCCCTCTCCCCCATCGTCGTGGCGGTGGCCCGGCGGGCGGGCTTGGAGGCCCGCCATTGGGCCCGGGCCCTGGCCTTCCACCTGCCCACCTTCGCCCTCACGGCCCTCGCCCATCAGGTGCTCTGGCTGGCCGTCTACTGGCAGTGGGGGAGCCCCCTGTTCACGGGCGGGGCGCCCCTCGGGGCCGTGATCCGCAACTCCCTGCCCTGGGGCCTGCACGATGGTTTCGTGGTGTATGGCCTCCTCGTGCTCACCCTCTACGTGCTCCACCACGTGCGGAAGGGGGAGGCGGAGCGCGAGGCACGCCTCGCCTTGGAGGCGGCGGTGGCCACGGCCCAGCTCCAGGCCCTGCGCGCGCAGCTGCAACCCCACTTCCTCTTCAACACGCTGAACGCCCTCTCGGGCCTCGTGGGCGAAGACCCCACGCGTGCCAAGGCCATGATCGCCCGCTTGGGGCACTTCCTCCGGCTCACCCTGGAAGCTCCCCAGGCCGGAGAGGTGCCCCTGCGGGAAGAAGTGCGTTACCTGGAGGCCTACTTGGATATTCAGCGGATGCGCTTTGGCGATCGGCTCACGTTTTCCATTTCCATCCCCGAGGCGGAGGGAGAACTTCCCGTGCCCCACCTGCTCCTTCAGCCCCTGGTGGAAAACGCCATCCAGCACGGCCTCGCCCCGCGCCCGGGCCGCGGTGTGCTTGCGGTGCGGGCGGGCCGGGAGGCGGGTTGCCTTTGGCTGGAAGTGGAAGACGATGGCGTGGGCCTGCGGGAAGGCCACGGAGAGGGCGTGGGTCTCGCCAACACCCGGGCGCGGCTTCGGGCCCGCCATGGCGACGCGGCTGAGCTCACCCTCGAACCGCGTCCGGGTGGCGGCGCGGTGGCCCGCCTGCGGCTGCCCGTGGAGGCCCCATGAGCCTCCGCGCCGTGCTCGTGGACGACGAGCCCCTCTCCCGCCAGGCCCTGCGCCAAGCCCTGGCCCGCCATGGGGACGTGCTGATCCTCGGAGAGTGCCGGGACGGCGACGAGGCCCTCGCTCGCCTTTCCCAATGGAAGCCCGATCTGCTCTTCCTGGACGTCCACATGCCGGGGCTGGATGGCTTCCAGCTCCTGGAAGCCCTGGCGGACCCGCCCCTCGTGGTGTTCACGACGGCCTACGATCAGCACGCCCTAAGGGCCTTCGAGGCCCAGGCCCTGGACTACCTCCTCAAGCCCCTGGATCAGGATCGCGTGGACCAGGCCCTGGCCAAGGTGCGCATCCACCTCCGGGGACGCCGCGAGGCGCCGGAGGCGGGCCTGCGGCGCCTCGTCGTGCGCCGGGGCGATAAGCTCATCCCCCTGCGGCTGGACGAAGTGGCGTGGATCGGGGCCGAGGGAAACTACGTGGCGCTACACGTGGGCGAGGCCACCTATCTGCACCGGGAATCCCTGGGCCGCCTGGAGACCCGCCTGGAGCCGGGGGCCTTCCTGCGCATCCATCGGGGCCTCCTCGTGAACCGGGAGCAGGTGCGGGAGATGCTGCCCGGCGTTCACGGCGACGCTCGTATCCGCCTTGCTTCGGGCGAGGTGCTTCCCCTGAGCCGCCGATTCAAGGCTGGGGTACGGCGCCTGCTGGGTGGCTAGTAGATCGATTCCCAATCAACAGGTCGAAAATCCCACCACGAAGGCACGAAGCCGCCCTGCGGGCGCACGAAGGCCACGAAG
>CAYWDR010000338.1:0-2032 GCA_964457075.1 uncultured Solibacteraceae bacterium | reverse complement strand
TCAGGGCCTCAGGTTAGGTTTTGCACCTCCATTCAGTTGATCGTGCCGATCGCACAGGAGTCCATGCGGCCCTTCTAAGGGGCCGCATGGACTCCTCCCAGGATCTTGGGCCGCGAGCGGCCCAAGGGCGCTTTGCGCCTGGGACCATGCCGCAGGCCGTTCACAGGCATCTGGCTTTCAAAGGGAACACCAGAGATCCATGAGGGCCGAAGGCCTTCTGCGGCTTCTGCGTTGTTCTGCGGCTTCTGCGTTCCGCTTTTCACCTCAGCCCAGCACCCGCGGCATAAGGGGCCGTAAGAGTTCTCCAGGGCTGCCGCGCGTGCCTCCCCTACGCCGCTGCGATACGGAACATCGGGAGACTCCGACCCAGCGCCCGCGGCATAAGGGGGCGTAAGAGTTCTCCAGGGCTGCAGCGCTTGCCTCCCCTACGCCGCTGCGATACGGAACATCGGGAGACCCCGACCCAGCGCCCGCGGCATAAGGGGGCGTTGAGTTCTCCAGGGCTGCGCCCTGGAGAACTCAACGCCCCCTAAAATCATCCATGCTCGCGCTCACGCCCAGCCACGACATCAGCGTGTCGAACCACGCCACCGGCAGCAGCCGCAGGGGGTTCACGAGGCGCACGGCCCACGGCAGGATCACCCGCGCCTGATCCCGCTCCACGGCGCGGATCACCCGCGTGGCCACGTCCTCCGGGCGGAGGATGGGGAGCAGCCAAGGGAGCCGCGTCTTCACGCCCTCGAACATCCCCGTTTGGATGTAGAAGGGGCACACCACCGTCGTGCGGATCGGCGCGTCCATGCGGCGCAGCTCGGCCCGAAGCGCATCGTCGAACCCCACGGCCGCGAACTTGGAGGCGCAGTAGTCCACCAGCCGCGTCGTCCCCACGAGGCCGCCCGCGGAGGCGACCGTGACGACGTGGCCCCGTCCCCGGGAAATCATTCCAGGCAGCGCCGCCCGCGAGGTCCAAAAGAGGGCGAGGGCGTTCACTTGGAAGGTGAGCTCGATGGATTCGTCCGAGGCCTCCAGCAGGGGCCTGCCCCCCACGACGCCCGCATTGTTGATGAGCACATCCACGGGACCGAGGGTGGCCTCGACCTCGGCGAAGGTTGCCCGGATGGCGGCGCGGTCCCTCAAATCGCAAGGAAAGGATTTCGCCAGCCGGCCTCGGCCCTCCAGCTCCAGGCGCAGCCGCTCCAGCCCCACCACGTCCCGATCCAGCAGCGCCAGGCGGGCGCCTAGCGATCCCGCTTCCAGGGCCATGAGGCGCCCGATGCCGCTGGCCGCTCCCGTGATCAGCACGATGGCATTTTTAAGCACGGTCATGGGGGCCCCTTCGTCCAGCGTAGTGGCCGTTCCAAGTCCCGGAAATTCCTGACCTTGGGTAGATGTGCTCGCGCTTTTGGGAATCCTTGCGGAGCCCCTCGATTCCCACTAACCTCGATCCACTTCCACTCCTGTTCCGCAAACTTCACACCACGGAGCCCCACTATGGCTTTCCGCGCCTCCTCGCGATCCCTCGGGCTGCTCGCCCTTTCCTCCATCAGCCTGAGCCTCGCGGCCCAGAGCACCGGCGTCACGACCTCGGATTTGAAGGGCCTCGTCCGGCTGGCCGACGGAACGGTGGTGCCCGGCGCCAGCGTGCGCCTCACCCAGGACAGCACGAACCAGAGCCGCACCATCAGCACCGATGGCAACGGCGCCTTCGCCTTCCGCCTATTGCCCCCGGGCTCCTACACCCTCCTGGTGGAGGCCAAGGGCCTCAGCGCCAAGCGGATCAGCGGCCTCCAGCTCCGCCTCGGCCAGACCACGGATCTGCCCGTGGATCTGAGCCCCGTGGAAGCCATGGCCACCGTGGAGATCACCGGCGAGACCACGGTGGTGGATCCCACCCGCACGACGGTGAGCGCCACCATCGACAACAACTTCATCACCAACCTGCCCATCAACCGCCGCGACTTCACGGCCTTCTCCCTGACCACCCCCCAGGTGGCCAAGGACAACGGCCCCACGAGCCAGGGCGGCGCCGCCT
>CAYWDR010000337.1:0-2035 GCA_964457075.1 uncultured Solibacteraceae bacterium | reverse complement strand
GTGCACAGCCACCCCATGGGCCTCGCCCAGTGCCGCCGATGGCTGGAAGCTCACCTGCCCGCCGCCACCTTGCACGAGGCCGCCAGCACGGCCGCCGCTGCCCAGCGCGCCTCACTGGATCCCTCCGCCGCCGCCATCGGCCCCGCCTCGCTGGCGGACCGGCTGGGTCTTCGGGTGGGCGCCCCGGGCATCCAGGATCTGGAAGGGAACGCCACCCGCTTTCTCGTCATCGGCGGCGAGACCCACCCCCGCACGGATCGCGACCGCACGACCCTCCTGCTCCGCGCCCCCGATGGCCCCGGCGCGCTCCTGAAGCTGCTGGAGCCCTTCGCCCGCTTCCGCGTGAACCTCAGCCGCATCCTCAGCCGCCACACCCGGAGGAAGGCCTGGGACGTGGCCTTCTTCGTGGACGCCGAGGCCCACCGCGAGGACCCCCCCCTGCAGGCCGCCTTGGGCAGCCTGAAGGCCCTGGGCGCGGAACCGCTGGTGCTGGGAAGCTACCCGCGAAGCGTCTAAGAGGGTGTGGCGCCACGCTACCCTATCCCCGTGCCCTCCCAACCCAAGCGCCCCGACGAGCTGACCCGCCTCTATTGGGTGGTGGCGCTGCTGGCGCTCATCACGATCGCCTTCCTCTCCTACAAGGCCATCAGCCCCCAGGTGGGCGCGGGGATGGCGGATGGGCCCTCGCGCTGGGCGCTTCCCGCCGTGGGCCTCGCCAACGCGCTGGCCATCGGCACGCTGCTGTTCATCATGGCGCGCTCCCTGGTGAAGCTCTGGTTCGAGCGGCGCAGCGGCATCCTTGGGGCGCGCCTGCGTTCCCGCCTCGTGGTGGCCCTCTTCGCCATCGGCGTGATCCCCAGCCTCCTCCTCTTCATCGTGGGGCGGAACTTCATCGCCAAAAACGTGGAGCGCTGGTTCAGCCCTGAAACGGAGGAGGTCATCCTCCTGGGCAAGCGGCTGGCGGACCAGGCCCGGAGCGACCTCCAATCGCGCCTCGATTTCGGCGCCGCGCGGTTGCTGGCCAGCGCCTCCGCCGAGCCCGAGCGCCTGCGGGAGGAGAGCGGACTGGATCTCGCGGGGCGCCTCGTGAAGGAGGGCTTCGAAGGGACGGGCCCGGCCCTCGGGGATCACGCCCTGGATGGCCGCCTCGCGCTGCCCTCCTTCAAGACCCGGCCCGCCAACGGGGACATCCTCGTCGTGCCGGAGGGGCTGTGGCGCCTGCGCGTGGTGGCGCGGGGCGATGGCGATTGGCTGGCGGGGATCTTCTCGCCTCAATCCCAGGTGGACGCGCTGCACCGCTTGGAGCAGCGGCAGCGGGAATCCGTGGAAAGCCGCCGCATCCGGGAGTCCCTGGAGACGATTCCGCAGAGCACCTTCCTCTTCCTCACGGTGCTCTCGCTCTTCTTCGCCGTGTGGACGGGGCTGACGCTGAGCAAGAGCCTCAGCGAGCCCATCCGCGCCTTGGCCAAGGCCGCCCAGCGCGTGGGCAGCGGGGATCTCGAGGTGCAGTTGGCGGAGGTGGGCACGGATGAGCTGGCCTTCCTCGCCCGCAGCTTCAACGTGATGACGAAGGATCTGAAGACGAGCCGCGAGGCGCTGGAGGCCCAGACGGGCCGGCTCGATCAGCAGCGGGCCTACCTGGATCAGCTGCTCGCGGCGCTGCCCGTGGGCGTGCTCAGCTGGCGGGCCGATGGCGAGCTGCGGGTGGTGAACGCCGCCGCCCGGGGCTGGCTGGGCCTCACGGAAGCGGAAGTGGCCGGGGGATGGGCGAAGCTGCGGGCCATGACGCGCCTGGGCCGCCTGCCGGAGATGGTGGAGGGCGTGCGGGCCCGGGGCATGGCCGCCACGGAGGAGCTGCGCCTGGGCGGCGAGGGCGAGGGCCGCCCCATCCGCGTGATGATCCTGCCCCTGCAGGTAGGCGGGCAGCTGGCCCTGCTGGAGGATCTCTCGCAGCTGGCCCAGGCGGAAAAACGGGCGGCGTGGCAGGAGGTGGCCCGGCGCATGGCCCACGAGGTGAAGAACCCCCTCACGCCCA
>CAYWDR010000336.1:0-2086 GCA_964457075.1 uncultured Solibacteraceae bacterium | reverse complement strand
TGGCCCCGATGCACTGGATCTCGCCCCGGCTCAGGGCCGGCTTGAGGATGTTGGCGGCGTCCAGGCTGCCCTCCGCGGCCCCCGTGCCGATGAGGCTGTGGATCTCGTCGATGAAGAGGACGACGCTGGGATCCTTCGAGGCCTCGGCGATGATGCTCTTGAGCCGCTCCTCGAACTGGCCGCGGTACTTGGTGCCGGCGACGACGAGGCTCAGATCCAGGGCGTAGATGCGCTTGTCCGCCAGGGTGGGGGGCACGGCGCCTTCGTAGATCTTCTGGGCCAGGCCTTCGACGATGGCCGTCTTGCCCACGCCCGCCTCACCCAGGAGGATGGGGTTGTTCTTCCGGCGGCGGCTGAGGATCTGCACGATGCGCTCGATCTCCGTATCCCGGCCGATGAGGTTGTCGAAGATGCCCCGTTCGGCCATCTCGCTGAGATTCCTGGCGAATTCGGAAAGAAGGGGATGCTCCTTCTTCTTCTTCGCGATCTTCTCCTCCTTGGTGCTCTCCAGGAGGATTTCCTTCGCCGCGATGAGGTCCGCCCCCGCCTCTTTCAAAAGACGCCCCGCGAGACTGCTCTCCTCCTTCAACATGCCCAGGAGGAGGTGCTCGGCCCCCACGTGCTTGTGGTTGAGCTTGCCGCTCTCGGCCGTGGCGTGCTGGAGGATGCGCTTGACCTCCTCCTCCATGGGGATGTCGATGGATGTGGAGCTGGGCACCACCTTGCGGTCCTTGGGGGTGAGCGCCGCCACCAGGCGCTCCCGCAGGGAGCCCACCTGCACGCCCATGCGCTCCAGGAGCTGGGTGCTCGTCTTTTCGGACTCCCGCAGCAAACCCAGCAGAAGGTGCCCGCTCTGGATGCTCTCGGAGCCAAACTGGCTGGCCTCATAGCGGGCGAAGAACATCACCCGCCGGGCCTTTTCAGTGAATTTTTCGAACACGGGACACCCTTTCAGGGGCTGGATGCGGCCTGATCCCAGTGGGTTCCAGCCGCGTCATTAAAAGGTTAGCGCCGAAGGCAACCCCTGTCCTTTCTCCTCCCATCATCGGCATTTGCATGACCTCTAGTAACTTCCATCGGGCTAGAATGGACGGTTCGGAGCGCGCCATGAGCCAACGCAAGGAAAACCTGGCCATCCTCGGCCTTCAATGGGGGGACGAGGGCAAGGGCAAACTCGTGGATATCCTGGCGGCCCGCTACCGCCACGTCGTGCGCTTCCAGGGCGGCAACAACGCCGGCCACACCGTGGTGGTGAACGGCCAGAGCATCGCCCTCCATCAGGTCCCCAGCGGAGCCCTGCACGCCAGCTGCTTCCTCGTGGTGGGCAGTGGCGTCGTGCTGAATTTGGAAGTCTTCAACCAGGAACTGGCCCGCCTCCAGGAACGGGGCTTCGACCTCTCCACCCGCCTCCTCATCTCCGAGAAGGCCCACCTGATCCTGCCCCACCACATCGCCCTCGATAAGTGGCGGGAGGGCACCACCAACAAGGGCACCAAAATCGGCACGACGGGCCGCGGCATCGGCCCCGCCTACGAGATGAAGGCCGCCCGCATGGGCGTCCGCATGGGAGACCTCCGCCACCCCGAGCTCCTGGCCGATCGCATCCGCCAGGGCTACGAGGAGGTGCGCCTGCGCCTGGGCTCGGAAGCCGCCGATCTGCCCAGCCTGGAAGCGGTCGTGGACGGACTGCGGCAAACCGCCGAGCCCCTCCTGCGCTACATCGGCGATGCCCAGAGCCACCTCATGTCCGCCTGGGAAAGCGGCGAGAGCATCCTCTTCGAAGGCGCCCAGGCCACGCTGCTGGACATCGACCACGGAACCTACCCCTTCGTCACCAGCTCCAACTGCTCCCTGGGCGGCCTATTCACGGGCACGGGCCTGCCCCCCAAGGCCCTCAAGCACGTCGTGGGCGTGGCCAAGGCCTACACCACCCGCGTGGGCGCCGGCCCCTTCCCCTCCGAGCTGCTGGATGAGACGGGCGAGAAGATCCGCCAGGTGGGCCGCGAGTTCGGCACCACCACGGGCCGCCCGCGCCGCTGCGGCTGGTTCGACGCCCCCGTCACCGCCCACGCCTGCCGCACCAACG
>CAYWDR010000335.1:0-2112 GCA_964457075.1 uncultured Solibacteraceae bacterium | reverse complement strand
CCGCGGAGAGGCCTCCGAGGAAGAGGTAATTGACGATGAGAAATTCCCAGACGGGTTCGCGCATGACCATTCCCTAGGTGAGGTAATACAGCTGGGGACCGTTGCCGGTCTGGGGATGTTTCACTTCGTGGCGGCGGGTGGCGAGGAGCTGGTGCAGGGGGCTCTTGGGATCGTTGAGGTCGCCGAAGACGCGCACCTTGCTGGGACAGGTCTCCACGCAGGCGGGAAGCTCGCCCTTGTCCACGCGGTGGACGCAGAAGGTGCACTTGTCCACCGTGTGCGTTTCGGGGTTGTGGTAGCGGGCCTCGTAGGGGCAGGCGAGGATGCAGTACTTGCAGCCGATGCAGTCGTCGTAGTTGACGAGGACGATGCCATCCTCCCGCTGCCAGGAGGCGCCCGTGGGGCACACCCGCACGCAGCTGGGTTCCGTGCAGTGGTGGCACTGCTCGGGCTCGAAGGTCATGCGGAGCTTCGGGTAGTCCCCGGAACGCTCCACGCTGATCCAGTTGCGGAACACCCCCTCGGGCACCTTGTTCTCGGCCTTGCAGGCCACGACGCAGGCCTTGCAGTCGATGCACTTCTTCGAATCGATCACCATCGCGTAGCGCTTGGTCTTTTTCGCGATCTTCATGGTCTACGCCTTTCCGATCTTCACGAAGGTCTCGTGGAGGGCCGCGTTGCCGCTCACCTTGTCCCAGGCCGTCTCCAGAATCACGGAATCCGCCGCGCCCACGTCGTGGACGCGCCGCAACCACGGGGATTTCTTCCCGAACCCATGCAGCATGAACACGCAATCGGGGCGGATCTCCGGCGTCACCCGGGCCTTGATGCGCACCGAGCCCGCGGTGCTGGACACCTCCAGCGCGTCGCCGGTCTGGATACCGAGGCGGCCGGCGGGCTCCGGGTGGATCCAAAGATCGTTCTCGCGGTTGTGCTCGTTCAGCCACGGCAGGTTCGTGAGGGCCGCGTGGGTGATGGTGGCCTTGCGGCCGAGGATGAGGCGGAACCGGTTGGCGGGAGGCTGGGCCGGGGGGGTGTAGACGGGTAGCGGGTCGTGGCCCGCCTCCTGGAGCCGCTCGGAAAAGAGTTCGATCTTGCCGCTCTTCGTGACGAATCGATGCACCGGGTTGCGGGTGGTCCCGTACTTGGGCTGCTCGAAGGCCACGACGCCGTGCTTCTGCATGTGCTCCAGGCCGTTGGGCACGGGCAGTTCCTTCGCCTCCGCCTCCACCCACTGCTCGATGGTGTAGTCGAAGTAGTCCGATAGGCCCAGGCGCTTGGCGAGGCCTTGGGCGATCTCCAGCATGGGTTTCGTGTCGTGGAGGGGCTTCACGGCCTGTTGGCGGTAGACGGCGGCGGGCCAGATGCCCGGCATCACTTCGATGGGATCGGTGCGCTCCAGGTAGTGGCTTTCGGGGAAGACGACGTCGGCATACCAGGCGGTGTCGCTCATGGCGATATCCACGACGCCCACGAAGTCCATCCTGCGGATCATCTCCAGGGTCTTCCCCTGATCCGGCAGGGCGTGCATGGGATCCTGCTTGTAGATCATCCAGGCCTTCACGGGATAGGGCGCGCCCTTGAGGACGTTTTCGCGCAGCGGCAGGTAGACGCCATCCTTGGCGTTGGCGAGGGGGAAGGCCTTTTCCACCTCGTCCACGCGGGGCGCCTTGGGGTCGTCCCAGGGCAGGAAGAGGAACTCGCCCTTGGGCACCTTGCGGTTGGGCACCATGCCGCCCTGGCGATCCCAGTTGCCGACGACGGCGTTGAGGATGGCCTGGGCCCTCCGCATCTGGAAGTCGTTCGTATACCAGCTGGAGCGGCGCCCCGAGTAGAAGACGGCTCGGGGCGCGGCGTCCGCGAAGGCGCGGGCGATGCGGGTGATATCGGCCGCGGGGATCTCCGTCTCCCCCTCCGCCCATGCGGGCGTATAGGGCTTGACGTGCTCCAGAAGCTGCTCGAAACCCACCGTGTATCCGTCCACGAAGGCCCTGTCGTGGCGCTCCTCCGTGAGGATCACGTGCAGCATGGCGAGGATGAAGGCGAGGTCCGTTCCCGGCTTGATGGGGTGCCACTCGTCGGCCTTGGAGGCCGTCACCGTGAAGCGCGGAT
>CAYWDR010000334.1:0-2155 GCA_964457075.1 uncultured Solibacteraceae bacterium | reverse complement strand
CCCTCGGTGGAGGCCATCACCGTCACGCGGCTGGTGGCGCGATCCACGAGGAAGGCCAGATAGAGCTCCCGGGCGATGTCCACGGGATCGCTGATGAACACCGTGCGGACCTTGCGGCCCTCGGGCCCCGTCTGCTTGGTGACGAGCTGCATGCCCATCATCTGCTTGAAGAGCTCCTCGGCCTTCTCGGGGGTGGTGGCGAACTTGACGCCGCCGCCCTTGCCCCGGCCGCCGGCGTGGATCTGGGCCTTGACGACGGACTGACCACCATATTCCTTGGTGATATGCCGGGCCTCCTCGGCATCCTGGGCGACCCTCCCCTGGGGCGTGGCCACCTTGTACTGCCGCAGCAGTTCCTTGGCCTGGTATTCATGGATGTTCATGCATCCCTCCGAAAGACCGAATTTCCATTCTACCGGGAACCCTTCGTGATGTCCGTTCCCAAGGTTTCGACCCACAGGACGATAGGACCCCTATGGCCCAGCTTGACAAGCTCCTTCAACACGTGATCCCCCGGGGGGGCCGCCGCTTGCTCATCGAGCCTGACAAGCAACCCATCCTGGAGCTGGCCTCTGGCGACGTCTCGCCCCTCCTGCCCAACCCCCTCCCGGCCGTGATGGTGGAGGTGCTCGCCTCGGACATCATTCCCGCCCACCAGAAGAACACCTGGCAGATGGGCTCCGGGGTCACCTTCGAGTATCGCCTCGGGGAGCAGGGCTTCCGGATCCAGTGCCTCAAGGATGGGGGAAGCATCAAGATCGTGGCCGAGCCGGCGGCCGTGCAGCCCAAGCTCGTGCCACCACCGCCCCGCCGGCTCGACGCGGCGCCGCTACCGGCTACGGCGCGAACCGAACCGGACCTCCCCCAGGGCGGCGCCCCCGCCCCACGAATGCCCTCCACCCAAGCCCCGATCCCTACGCCCTCCGGCGCCCGGCCAGGCCGGCGTCCCACCCCCAAGCAGGGCAGCCACCCCATGGCCATCAAGCTTTTCAAGGCCCTCCTGGAAAGGAAGGGCTCCGATCTCCATTGCTCCAGCTTCGAGACCCCCATCGTGCGGGTCTCCGGCGACATGAATGAGTTGGAGGACTTCGGCATCCTCAGCGACCAGCAGCTCCTGGAACTGATGGAAGCCGTCGCCACCGAGGAGGGCTGGCGCCAGTTCTGCGAAACCAATGACGCCGACTTCGCCTATGCCTTCGATGAGGGCGGCTGCCGCCTCCGCATGAACTACTTCCTGGATCGCGTGGGCCCCGGCTTCGTTTGCCGCGTGATCCCCAACGAAATCCCGGATCCCGACAAGCTCGGCCTTCCGGATTCCGTCCGCCGCCTGGCGGGCCTCCAGAAGGGTCTCGTGCTCGTCACGGGCCCCACGGGCAGCGGCAAGAGCACCACGCTCGCGGCCATCATCGACCTTGCCAACCGCCAGCGCCAGGACCACATCCTCACGCTGGAGGATCCGATCGAGTTCGTGCATCCACGGAAGAAGTGCCTCATCAACCAGCGGGAAGTCCACACCCACACGGACTCCTTCAAATCCGGCCTTCGGGCGGCCCTGCGCGAGGACCCCGACATCATCCTCGTGGGCGAGATGCGGGACTTGGAGACCATCAGCCTCGCGCTTGAAACGGCCATCACGGGCCACCTCGTCTTCGGCACCCTGCACACCAACAACGCCATCAGCACCATCGACCGCGTGGTGGATCAGTTCCCCGCCGATCGCCAGCAACAGATCCGCGTGATGCTGGCGGACGCCCTGAAGTGCGTCGTGAGCCAGACCCTCCTGAAGCGGGTCGGCGGAGGCCGGGTGGCGGCCCTGGAGACCCTCTTCATCAGCCCAGCCATCGCGAATCTCATCCGCGAGGGGAAGAATTTCCAGATCCCCTCCGCCATGCAGACGGGCCGCCAGTACGGCCAGCGCCTCATGAACGACGCCCTCACCGATCTCATCAAGGCCAAGCAGGTGGAGCCCATGGAGGGCTACCTCAAGTGCCCCGACAAGGAGAGCTTCGTCCAGTCCTGCAAGCGGGCGGGCATCGCGTTTGACCTGCGGCTGGGCGAAGTGGATGGGTAGGGATGAAGTAGGAAGGAGGAAGGATGAATCTAGTAGAACGATTCCTAATCAACAGGACAAAAAAATCCCACCACGAAGGCACGA
>CAYWDR010000333.1:0-2193 GCA_964457075.1 uncultured Solibacteraceae bacterium | reverse complement strand
CTGGCCACCCCGCGAGCCCCGGCAGGGGCTCCTGGGGTGCTCGGCGCGCGGGCCTCGGGGGATCCACCGTCAACGGCACCAGCACGGCGCATCCCATGAAGAGCATCCAAGGAAGGGCGCCGAAGGGCTGGCTGCTATGGGCGGGGAGGGGCACGGGCGATCCTCTTGCTTCCTGCTTCGGATCGCGGGGCCCTGGAGTTTAGGGAACGTTAGCGATTTATCAATTCGTCCAAGTAATGCCCAAGGGCGTAGCTCAGCCAGCGCCGGTCGGGCAGATCGTCACTGAGGTAACCCATGTGCCCGCCCCGGGTTTCCATGTGGAGGTGCACGCCGGGGCCGAGGGGGGTCCGCTTCAAGTCCACGGCGGCCACGAAGGGATCGTCCTCCGCGTGGAGAATGACCGTGGGTATGGTGATTTTTCCCAGATGGGGCGCGGCGCTGCAGCGGGCGTAGTAATCGTGGCGATCCCGGAAGCCCCCCGCCGGGGCCGTGTAGGCGTCATCGAAGGCCCGCAGGCTCATGCCCCGGCTCAGGATGTACTTGCCCGCCGGAATGAGGCCCGCGGCCTCCCGCTCCCGCACGGACCTCACCACGCGGCGCACGAAGTAAAGATCGTAGGGCCGGTTGAGGGTGGAGGAGAGGAGCTCGGAACACCGGGCCAGGTTCACGGGCGGGTTCACGGCGATGGCGGCATCCGGTTTGGGATGGGGGCCGTCATGGCCCTCGCCCAGGTTGAGGAGCAGGGCGTTGCCCGAGAGGGAGAAGCCGATCGCGAAGACTCGCCCGGGGCCGCGGCGGCGGGCTTCTTGAAATACCGCGCCCAGATCCCCAGCCACGCCGCTGTGGTAGGTTCCCCGGGCGAGATCCTTGCCCCGGCCGCACCCCCGATGGTTCACCGTCCACACTTCCATCCCCCGCTCCAGGCCCAAGCGCACGGCCCGGCGCATATAGGGGCGCTCGTCGTCGCCCCCGAGGCCGTGGAAGACGCAAAGGCGATCCGGCCCGGACCCCTTGAAGATCCGCCCCGCCAGCCGGTCGCCATCTGTCAGCGTCACTTCCAGGGCGTCCCATGGCTCATTCAGAGGCGGTTCCGGGAGGTAGTTGGCGAGGAGGGTCTGCAGATGGCCCGCGGAGGCCCACCAGGGGGAACGGCAGGGCAGGGAAGGGCGGGCGAGGCGCATGCCTTCAGGCTAACGGGGGGCGTGACGGAGATGACTACCGATATCCATGCCGGACAGCCCATCCCATTCGTGGGAAAAGGCTGAACGCCGAAGACGCGGAAGAACGCAGAAACCGCAGAAAATAGATGGCCCGCCTGGGAAGCAGGCCTCCAGGCGCTTCGCGCCAAGGTCCGCGAACGCGGACCTTGAATCGGGTCAGGGCGCGTGACGGCCCTTGAAGGCCGCCTCGCACCCTGACCTGATTCATGAGGCCGAAAGTATCGAGTGGGTCGAACTCCCTTCTGCGATTTTCTGCGTCTTCTGCGTTCCTTCTTTTCCTCTGCAGCCTTGGGCGGAATGTATATGCCTCAGTGCCCGGCCATCTTCTCCAGCTTGTCCGCCTCGGCGAGGTAGGTCATGCCGCTCTCGAACCACTTCTGCTTGCCGTCGAGGATGCCGCGGCTGAGCTTGACCTTGAGATCGTCGTCGTTGGAGGCGAAGCCGGCGAACTTCAGGCGAATGCGGCGCTCGGTGTTGCGGCAGAAGAGGTCGGCCAGTTCGCCAGCCTCCTTGGCATTGGGGTGTCCGGCCTTCTTCATGGCCTCGGCGTGCAGGACGGTGGCCACCATGGCGAAGAGGTCGGCGCCGATTTCCACGCCGCGGAACACGGTGATCTGCTTCTTCTCCAGCTTGGGGCCGAACTTCACCATCTGGTGGAAGAGGGCGCGGCTCAGCTTGCGGGTGAGACGCTCCGCCGTGCGGAGGTGGCGGCCGTTGCTTCCGTACTCGCCGTGCTTGAAGCCGGTGAAGAGCCCGAACCAGCGGCTGGGGTACCACCAGGCATAGAAGCCGGCCACCTTGGGCAGGGCCCCCAGGCGCTGGCCCATGGTGCTCTTGGGGTTCACCAGATCCCAGGCGGTGCCCAGGTGGAGATCCAGGGCCTCGCGGGCGATGAAGAGGCGCATGATCTCGGAGGAACCCTCGAAGATCAGGTTGATGCGGAAGTCGCGCATGATGCGCTCGATGGGGATGC
>CAYWDR010000332.1:0-2206 GCA_964457075.1 uncultured Solibacteraceae bacterium | reverse complement strand
GGCTGAGGGTGCTGACGCCCCGGTGCACGTTGGTGTGCTCGAACTGGGCGTAGTGGGCCATGCGCTCGACGACGGGCCTTGGCATCTGGCCGCTCACGGCGGAATCCAGGTAGTGCAGGGCCTTCCCGTGGAAGGGCGTGGTGAGGAGGGGGAAGTCCTCGCGCACCTTTTGGAGATCGAAGGGGGCCGTCAGCGTCGTCATCCCAGTTCTCCGAGTCCCTCGGCCAACCCTTGGCTTTGGGTGCGGGCCAGCACGAGCTGCCGCAAGGCGCGGCGCAGGCTCGTGACGGGCACGTGGGCGAGGAGGTCGGCGGCGAAGCCGTAGGTGAGGAGGTTCCGCGCCAGCTCCTCCGTCATGCCCCGGCTGCGCAGGTAGAAGAGCTCCTCGGGATCCAGCTGGCCGATGGCGGCGCCGTGGCTGCATTTCACGTCGTCCGCGTGGATCTCCAGCTGGGGCTTGGCGTCCACCCGGGCGTGGTCGGAGAGGAGGAGCGTGCGCACCTGCTGCTGGCCGTCCGTCACCTGGGCGTGCTTGTCCACCAGCACCCGGCCGTTGAAGACGGCGCGGGCCGTGCCATCCACGATGCACTTGTGGAGCTGGCGGCTGGTCCCATGGGGCTGGGCGTGGTGGGTGAAGCTATGGGTGTCGGCCACTTGATCCCCGCCCAAGAGGGCGAGGCCGTCCAAGGTGGCCGTGGCGCCTTGCTCCAGCACCACATGCGGATTCTGTCGGCTCAGCCTCGCCCCGAAGGTAAGCGTGCGGCTGTGGTACTGGGCTCCGCGGCCTACGGCCGCGGAGAGGTTTGAAACATGGAAGGCGCGGCTATCGTCGCGCTGAACGCGCTCATGGTGAAGGGTCGCCCCTTCACCCAGTTGTATTTCCACCACGGAATTTACGAAGTAAATTCCGCTGCCCTGGTGGTCCTCAACCAAGCGGGCCTCGGCCCCCCGCTCCAGCACGAGCAGAAGCCGGGGCTGGGCCACGGCGCCCTCGCCGCGCGTGATCGAGAGGAAGTGCAGGGGCGCTTCCACCTTCACATCGCGGGGCACGAAGAGAAGGGCCCCATCCTGGAAGCGCGCGCTGTTGAGATCCGAAAAGACGTCCCCTTCAGTTAGGACCTTCCCCAGCAAAGCCGCCGCATCCTCCGCCTTCCGCAGCGGCATGAACCGCACCCCCGCTGGCAACCCCGACGTGCAGGAGTGGTGCCCCTCAAACCGCCCATTCACAAACACCAGCCGGTTGCCGCGAGCCTCCGGCAAAATGGCCTCTTTTATATCAACCTCAGAATTCGCATTCGCGAATTCTGAGGGGCTGAACTGCCGAAGGGGGCTGAGGTCTAAGTACTTCCAGTCCTCTTGCTTCGTCGTGGGGAGGTCGCGGGCCTGGAGTCTGGCCTCGGCTTGGGCGCGGAGGGCGGGCCAGCCTTCGGGGCGCGGCGCGGCAAGGGCTTGGTCCAGGAGGCTACAGGAGGCGACCGAGTCCATCAGAGGCTCCCGGCCTTGGCGGTGGGCGTGTGGTTGATGCCTTCGTAGCCCTTGGATTCCACTTCCAGGGCCAGTTCGGGGCCTCCGGATTTCACGATGCGCCCGCCCTGGAGGATATGGATGTGGTCGGCGGGGATGTGATCCAGCAGGCGCTGGTAGTGGGTGACGAGGAGGATGGCGCGGTGGGGGGCCTTGAGGCCCGTGACGGCCTCGCCCACGATGCGCAGGGCGTCCACGTCCAGGCCGCTATCCAGCTCATCGAGGATGGCGAGCTTGGGTTCCAGCACGGCCATCTGCAGGATCTCGTTGCGCTTCTTCTCGCCGCCGGAGAAGCCCTCGTTGAGGCTGCGGTCCAGGAACTCGGCGCGCATGCCCACCACCTGGATCTTCCCCTGGATGAAGTCGTCGAATTCCAGGGGATCCAGCTCCTCCTTGCCGTTGGCCTCGGCCTGTTTGTTGTAGGCGAGGCGCAGGAACTGGGCGTTGGAGACGCCGGGCACCTCGATGGGGTGCTGGAAGCCGAGGAAGAGGCCCAGGCGGGCCCGCTCGTCCGGCGCCAGCTCCAGCAGATCCTTCCCCTCGAAGGTCACCGTGCCGCCCGTGATCACGTAGGCCGGGTGCCCCGCCAGCACCTTGCCCAGCGTGGACTTCCCGGAGCCGTTGGGCCCCATGATGGCGTGCACCTCACCCGCCTTGATCTCCAGGGAGATGCCCTTGAGCA
>CAYWDR010000331.1:0-2226 GCA_964457075.1 uncultured Solibacteraceae bacterium | reverse complement strand
CAGTTTCGCGGGCATGATCGCCTTCCTGCTGCTGTCGTTCATCAAGGGCTTTTTTTTCTTCTCTGCTGGGATCGGACTCCTGTGAAGTACACCCCCCTCGACATCCAACGGCGCGATTTCGAGAAGAAGTCCTTTGGCGGCCTGGACGAAGGCGAAGTGCGAGCCTTCCTCCACGAACTGGCCGCCGAATGGGAGGAGATCCAGGCCGAGAACAACAAGCTCAAGGAGGAGGTGCTCGACAACCGCGAGCGCCTCCGCCAGTACCAGGATCAGGATCGCATTTTCCGCGAGACCCTTCTCCAGGCCCAACGCACGAAGGAGGACCTACTCGACTCCGCCACCCGGGAGAAGGACCTTCTTATCCGGGAAGCCCAATTCAAGGCCGAGGAGATCATGCGCGACGCCCAGCACCACGTGGTGGAGCTGGAAGTGCAGCTTCGCAATCTCCGCATGGATCGGCTGCGCCTCCTCCAGGACGTGGACGCCCTCCTCGACCGATTCCGCCGCCACATTCAAACCGAAGCCCCGGAGCTCTATACCCAGCCCGCGCCCACGCTGAACCTTGAGGCGCTCGATCTGAGCAGCCTTGAGGAACTTCCAAAGACGAAAAAGCGTTAACCACCAAGACACCAAGGACACCAAGAAAAGCAATAGAGGCTGATGATTTCCTTTCTGCATTTCTTGGTGTTCTTGGTGTCTTGGTGATGAGTCCCTTTTTGTATGGAGCCTTCATGTCTGAACACCCCGTCATCCTCAAAGCCCTCCGCAGTCCCATCGGGAAGTTCCAGGGCGGCCTCGCCTCCCTGGCGGCGCCGGATCTGGCGGCCCAGGTCGTCAAACAACTCCTCGCCGCCGTTCCGGGGGCGGCGCCCACGGAGGCCATCTTCGGCAACGTGCTGACCGCGGGCGTGGGCCAGGCCCCGGCTCGCCAGGCGGCGCTTCGGGGGGGGCTGCCCAGCTCAATCTCCGCCCTCACCATCAACAAGGTGTGCGGCTCGGGGCTCAAGGCCATCCAGCTCGCGGCCCAGGGCGTGCTTCTGGGCGACCACGACGTGATCCTCGCGGGCGGCATGGAGAGCATGTCCAACGCGCCCTACCTCATGCCGAAGATGCGCGCCGGCGCCCGCATGGGCCACGCCCAGGCCATCGACTCCATGATGTTCGACGGCCTCCACTGCGCGATGACGGATCAGGCCATGGGGACCACCGGCGAGCTCGTCGCCCAGAAGTACGGCGTCACGCGCGAGATGCAGGATGCTTGGAGCCTCGCCTCCCATCAGAAGGCCCTGAAGGCCATTGGAGACGGCGCCTTCAAGGCTGAAATCGCGCCCATCACCGTGGCCGGCAGGAAGGGCGACGTCGTGGTGGACACCGACGAGGGGCCCCGTGCCGACACGAGCCTGGAGGTCCTCGCCAAGCTCAAGCCCGCATTCAAGAAGGACGGCACCGTCACCGCGGGCAACGCCCCCAGTGTCAACGATGGCGCGGCCGCGGCCCTCGTCACGACTGAAAGCTACGCGAAGGCCCACGGCCTGCCCATCCAGGCGCGCATCCTGGGCTGGGCCACGGCGGGCCTGGATCCCGAGTGGGTCACCATGGCGCCGGTGCCAGCCATCCAAAAGCTCCTCGCCAAGGTGGGTTGGAGCGTGGACGGCGTCGATCTCTGGGAAATCAACGAAGCCTTCGCCGTGCAGCTCGTCGCCACCATCAACGAGCTGAAGCTCCCCGCGGATCGCGTGAACGTCCACGGCGGCGCCGTGGCCTTGGGGCACCCCATCGGCGCCAGCGGCGCCCGCGTCATGGCCACCCTCATCCACGCCCTGGAGCGCCACGACAAGAAGCGCGGCATCGCCGCCCTCTGCCTCGGCGGCGGCAACGCCATCGCCATGGCGGTGGAGCGGCCGTAGCCGGGGCCTGGGCCTGGGCCAAGAGCTAAGGCCCTGCAAAAAGAGCAGGCCAGTGATGAACAGTGATGAACAGTGATGGGACCTCGGCACACCATCACTGTTCATCACTGGTTTTCCTTGTTCTTCCAGAGTTATTTCCTTCGAGCCTAGTAGTACCCAGTTCCGCACGGTGGCCAGGCCCATCGCCGGCCTAAGCCCAATACCGTTCACTTTGCAGCGATCTTTCAAGAAAAACCTGGACACAGAGGTCACAGAGGAAAGCGCGGACACAGAGGCCTCCCGACCCACTCTCGCGAACAGACCCAATCCTGGGCCGGGC
>CAYWDR010000330.1:0-2302 GCA_964457075.1 uncultured Solibacteraceae bacterium | reverse complement strand
CCGCAGGCCCGGATGGCCTTGCGGCAACGCCGAACGGAGCCTGCTTTTCTTGGTGCTCTTGGTGCCTTGGTGGTTCAACTAAGACGTTCATGCGGCGTGGTGCCCCGGTAGGGCAGGAGGTCTGCATTCTTCTGCGTTCTTCTGCGTTCGTCTTTTCCATCCATTCACCGCGCGGATTTCTTTGATCGCTTTTCTCCGCGTTCTCCGCGCAACCTCCGCGCCCTCCGCGTTCAGCTTTTTCAACCCGCGAGCTCATCTCCCTCACCGGTTCAGCGTGTACCGCGTCTCGGCCAGCTTGTACAGCGGCCCCCAGACGAGGCGGTTGAAGGCGACGACGATGCCGGCCATGAGGAGGCTGGCGGCGGCGAGGAGGGCCATGTCCTGGCCGGCGGCATGCACCACCTCGGCACCCAGGCCGAAGGTGGAGAGGGCCTCGGGCTTGGCCTCCACCCACTCGGTGACGATGCTGGCGTTCCAGGCGCCCCCCGTGGCGGTCACCCAGCCCGTGATGAGGAAGGGGAAAATGGCGGGGAAGTAGAGGGCCCTGCAGCGCTGCCACACGGTGAGGCCATAGCTCTTCATGGCCTCGCTCAGCTCCTGGGGAACGGCCTGGGCGCCGGCGATGATGTTGAAGAGCAGGTACCACTGGGTGGCGACCATCATGAGCAGCACGCAGCTCACGCCCAGGCCCACGCCCACCTTGCGCAGGAGCAGGATGATGGCGAGGAAGAGCATGCTCCAGGGGAAGCTGGCGGCCACCTGCACGACGCTGCGGAGGCGCCGGGCCCACGCGGGATGGAGGCCGATCCATAGGCCCATGGGCACGGTCCACAGGGTGGCCAGGATGGTGGAAAGCAGCACGCGGCCCGTGGAGGCGGCGCCGCTCTTGAGGAGGTGGATCCATTGGGTTCCCTGCACGTGGGCCAGGAGGCGCATGAGGCTAAGGGCCCCAAAGGCCAGCGCCAGGAGGATGCCCACGAGGGCGCCCATGGCGATCCAGCGGCCCATGCGGCCGGGGTGCTGGAACTGGGCCTCCGCGCGCCGGATGTACCGGCTGCGCGTCGAGGTCTTCGCGTGCCGCGTCGCGCGGCGGGCCTCCATCCAGCGCCACAGGCGGGAGCGGCGGAGGAGGCGGAGCAGCCAGCTGTCGGGGGCCTCCACCTCGGCGGCCTCGTCCATCTGGAAGCGCTGGGACCAGGCCACGAGGGGCTTCCAGATCACCTGATCGAGCATCACCACCACGCCGAGCATGGTGAGGATGGCGAGGAGCTGGGCCCTCACGTTGCCCGTATTGGTGGCCACGTTCATGTATGAACCCATGCCGGGGAGCTGGAAGTTCACGGTGGGCGACGCGAAGGCTTCGGCGGAGACGAGGAAGAACCAGCTGTTGGCCACGCTCACCATGGAGTTCCACACGAGGCCCGGGGTGGCGTAGGGCAGCTCGATCCAACGCAGCTTCTGCCACCAGCTGAATCCGTTCACGGCGGCGATGGCCTCCAGCTCCGGCGGCAGGGCCTTCAGGCTCTGATAGAAGCTGAAGGCCATGTTCCAGGCCTGGCAGGTGACGATGAGCAGCACGGCGGAGAGTTCCAGGCCCACGTTGCTATGGGGGAAGAGCGTGAGCATCGCCAGGAGCACGAGGGGCATGAAGCTGAGCAGGGGGATGCTCTGGAGGATGTCCAGGATGGGCACGAGGATCCGCTCCGCCATCGCGTCCTTGGCGGCCCAGTAGGCCACCACGAGGGTGAAGCCGAGGCTTAGGCCGAAGGCCGCGCCGGCCCTCACGAGGCTGAGGAGGAGGTATTTGGGCAGGGCCCAGGGGGAGAGGCTGATCTCCACCACGGGGCGCTGGGCGCCCGTCCACTGCCGGGCCGCGAAGACCAGGCCCAGCACGAGGCCGGCGAGGGCGGCGAGGACGAGCAGATCCACCCAGCGCCGCCACTTCACGGGGGCGGTGAGCAGGTTGGTGGCCTGTCCCCATACGGTGTCGAGGAATTGGATGATCACAGGGGATCCCAATGACGGGCCCGGGAAGGGCCGGCATCCTGGCGGTGTCGCCGCGCTGAGGGCCTGGATCCGGAAGGGGGACCGGGAGGCGATTCCTCAGACGGCGGGCTTCGAGGGAGGTTCGGCGATCGTCAAGCCACTACTCATCGCAACCTCCTTTCCCTGAGGGGTCAGTGTGGCCTTTTCGAGCGCCGTGGGTCAACGCTCAAATGGGCGGAGGTAAACAGTGCGAGGGTGGGGGCGGAAAGGGGGCTTCGGGCTCCGCGCTGCGCGGTCCGGGCGCAGCTGCGGCGGG
>CAYWDR010000329.1:0-2366 GCA_964457075.1 uncultured Solibacteraceae bacterium | reverse complement strand
TGACCAAACGCCAGAAGGCGGTGATCGCCTTCATCGCTGATTTCCTGGAGGCGGAAGGACGCAGCCCCACCCTCACGGAAGTGGCCAGGGGCGTGGGTTCCAGCGCCGTGAGCACCATCCATAAACACGTTCAGCACCTCATCGAGAAAGGGCTGCTGGAGCGCAGCCATGGCAAGGGCAACAACCTTGTCGTGGCTAAGGCTTGGGCCGCCTCGGCCGGGCAGGCGGCCGCACCGAAGGCCGAGCCGCCGGCCCAGCCCGGCGCGCGCCTGATCCCCTTCTGCGGCGATGTGGCCGCCGGCGCGCCCCTCATCCCCGAGACCCGCGCCCTGCCCATCGAAGTCCCCAACAGCATCCACCGGAACCGGGATGAGATCTTCGTGCTGCGCGTGCGAGGTGAATCCATGGTGGAAGACGCCATCCTGGATGGCGATCTGGTGGTGCTTCAACGCCGTGGGGAATACCGTAACGGGGATCGCATCGTGGCCCTCATCGACGGGGACGAAGCCACGCTCAAGGAGTACCGGAAGGATGCCAAAGGCGTCTGGCTCGTACCCCACAATCCCGAGCTGAAGCCCATTTGCTACAGCGCGGACCGCATCCAGATCCAGGGGCTCGTCATCGGGATCATGCGGAGCTGCTGAGCCTACCTGCGGCCCCAATCAGCCCAGGCAGGCGCGGATCGCGGTTCCCATCGCGGAAGTGGAAAGGCGGCCCCCCAGATCCCACGTGCCGGCTCCGCCTTGAAGGGCCTTGGCCACGGCCTCCTGAACCGCCGCCGCCTCCTCCTGCCAGCCGAGGTGGCCGAAGAGGAGGCCCAAGCTGAGGATGGCGCCCGTAGGGTTGGCCAATGCCTTGCCCACCAGATCGGGCGCGGATCCGTGAACGGGCTCCGCGAGGGCGTGGCAACGAAAGGGGCGATGGGGCGAGTAGCTCAGGCTCGGGGCCATGCCCATGCCCCCCATGAACGCCGCCGTGAGATCGCTGATGAGATCCCCCAGATAGTTATCGGCGCAGATGATCCCGAAGGGAGTGGGGTCCTGCACGAGGGCGCAGAGGAGGGCATCCGCGTGAAGGCCCCGGGCGGCGATTCCCGGATATCGGGCCTTCATTCGCTCCAAGCGGGCCATCCATAGCCCGTGACCGAACTTCAACACGTTGGCCTTGTGGGCCAGGGTCAGGGAGAGGCCCTGGGCCTGAGCCCGGCGGAAGGCCTCCTCCAGCAGGCGATCCACCGCGGCCTCGGTGTGGATCGCTAGATCCACGGCGCGGCCTGCCTCCTGGCTCCCCTGAAGGCAATAGGGGCCCTCCGTGTTCTCGCGGAAAACCTCCAGCCTCATGGCCTCCACGCCTCGATCCCGCAGGGGGCCGTGGGTGGCCTTGAAGGGGGTGCAGGGGCGCCAGTTCACGACCAGCTGCAACTCTTGGCGAAGGCGCAATAGGATGCCCTCCGCATGGCGGCCATCCGGGATGCGAGGGTCCCCCACCGCCCCAAAGAGGATGGCGTCGAAGTCGTCCCGCAGATGGGCGAAGGTAGCGTCGGAAAGGATTTCGCCCGTGGCGAGGAAGTGGTCGGCCCCATGGGGATACCGTTCCCATGCCACGTTCCGGCCTCGGCCGCGGGCCCAGTCCAACACGGGCAGGGCCTCGGCCAAGACCTCCGGACCCACCCCGTCCCCGGGAATCACCGCGATCCGGACCCTGTCCACATTCTCAAGCGCGCTCATCACGTCCGACTCTGACATACTCGCCCCCGATCGAGGTGTGACATGAGGAAGGGAGTCGCAGTCATGGGGATCCTGAGCCTGCTAGGCCTGAACGCGAGCGCCAGTGATCTGGCCGTGGGGACGAAGGCACCCGCCTTCGAGGCCCAGGACCAGAATGGGAAGATGGTGAAGCTTTCCGATTACGCCGGAACGCGAAACGTCGTCCTCTACTTCTACCCCAAGGACGATACGCCGGGCTGCACCAAGGAGGCCTGCAGCCTCCGGGACGGCCACGGCGCCATCCTCGCCACGGGTTCCGTGGTGCTAGGCGTCAGCGGCGACGACGTCAAAAGCAAGAAGGCTTTCGCCGAGAAATACCACCTGCCCTTCAGCATCCTGGCGGATCCCGACAAAAAGATCCTGGAAGCCTACGGCGTCAAGATGGCCATCATCGGAGTGGCCCGGAGGGTCACTTTCATCATTGACAAGGCCGGGGTCATCCGTCACATCGTCACCGACGTGAACACCGCCGGCGCTGATAAGCAGGTCCTGGAACTGCTTAAGAAGCTTTGAGACCGAGGGGGTTCCCCTTCCTTGTGGGGACCGACCCTGGCTAGACTGGAAGCCCTCCCGAGGTCCAGGAATGGTGTTTTTTAACCA
>CAYWDR010000328.1:0-2372 GCA_964457075.1 uncultured Solibacteraceae bacterium | reverse complement strand
TCATCAACAAGGTGGATCGCCCCGGCGCGCGCCCCCACTGGAGCCAGGATCAGGTCTTCGAGCTCCTCATCGAGCTGGGCGCCACGGACGAGCAGCTCGACTTCTGCTGCGTCTTCGCCTCCGCCAAGCAGGGCTACGCCATGCTGGATATGAACGACCCCGCCGAGAACCTGGATCCCCTGTTTGACGCCATCGTGAAGCACTGCCCCCACCCCAAGGGCAGCCCCGAGGCGGACCTGCAGATGCTCGTCACCCTCATGGACTACAACGATTTCGTGGGCCAGATCGGCATCGGCCGCATCGTGAACGGCAAGATCAAGGTGGGCGAGCAGGTCTCCCTCGTGAAGCGGGACGGCTCCGTGCAGACCCACAAGGTCACCCAGCTCTACGGCTTCGAAGGCCTTACCCGCGTGCCCCAGACCGAGGCCCAGGCCGGCGAGATCGTCGCCCTGGCCGGCATCCCCGATATCCGCGTGGGCGAGACCATCGCCTCCGCCGTGGATCCCGTGGCCCTGCCCTACGTGGAGATCGACGAGCCCACCATTTCCATGATGTTCATGGTCAACGCGGGCCCCTTCGCCGGCCAGGACGGCAAGCACGTGCAGAGCCGCCGCATCCGCGAGCGCCTCATGAAGGAGCTGCAGCACAACGTGGCCCTGCGCGTGGAGGACACCGAGACCCCCGACTCCTTCAAGGTGTCCGGCCGTGGTGAGTTGCACCTCTCCGTGCTCATCGAGAGCATGCGCCGCGAGGGTTTCGAACTCTGCGTGAGCCGCCCCGAGGTGATCATCCACACCAACGACAAGGGCGAGAAGGAAGAGCCCTACGAGGACATCACGGTGGACGTGCCCGACACCTACATGGGCGTCGTCATGGACAAGCTGGGCCAGCGCAAGGCCGAGATGCAGGACATGGCCAACGAGCTGGGCCGCGTGCGCCTGCACTTCAAGATCCCCTCCCGCGGCCTGATCGGCTACCGCTCGGAGTTCATGACGGACACCCGCGGCGAGGGCATCCTCAACGCCCTGTTCAGCCACTACGGCCCCTACAAGGGCGAGCTGCCCGGCCGCAAGAACGGCGTGCTCATCTCCATGGAGCAGGCCGAGAGCGTGGGCTTCGCCCTCATGAACCTCGAGGACCGCGGCATCATCTTCATCCACCCCCAGACGAAGTGCTACGAGGGCATGATCATCGGCGAGCACGCCCGCGAGAACGACCTCGTCGTGAACATCGCCAAGGGCAAGAAGCTCACGAACATGCGCTCGTCGGGCGCCGACGAGGCCACCCGCCTCACCCCGCCCCGGGAGCACACCCTGGAGCAGGCCCTCGAGTACATTGAGGATGACGAGCTGGTCGAGGTCACCCCCAATTTCATCCGCATGCGCAAGCGCATCCTGAATGAAGCCGATCGCAAGAAGTCCGAGAAGCGGGCCAGCGTCTAAAACGGCTTTTCACCACGAAGACCACGAAGACCACGAAGGGAAATCTGGATGCTCAACATCCCCATTCTTCTTCGTGGTCTTCGTGGTCTTCGTGGTGGGAATTCCTGATGCCAATAGAGTCCACGCCCTACGCCGCCCCCGCCCGGTCCACCTTCCTCCAGAAGCTGGGCCCCGGGGGCCTCGCGTCGCTGCTGCTCGCCCTCCTCTCCGGGCTCACGCTCGTGCCCGTGCTGCTGAGGCTGCGTCAAGTGCTGGACCGTGTCGAAGGGGACGCCCCCCACGCGGCGGATGCCATCCTCGTGCTGGGGCGGAAGCTGGAGGGCGACGCCCTCACGCCCGTTTTCGAAGCTCGGCTCGCCCACGCCGAAGGGCTTTGGCGGGCGGGCCTCGCGCCGCGGATCGTCGTGGCGGGGGGCCTCACGGGCACGGCCTCCATCAGCGAGGCGGAAGCGGGCCTCGCCTGGCTTCGCGCCCAGGGCCTGGATGCCGCCATCCTCCACGCCGAGGACAAGAGCCAGCACACGCTGGAGAACCTCTACTTCGTGCGCGACCTCATGAACGCCCAGGGCTGGCGGGAGCTGATCCTCGTCTCCGACCCCCTGCATCTGGCCCGCGCCGGGGCCATGGCCCGGGGCCTGAACCTGCACGTCCGCTGCAGCCCCGCCGTGGAGGCGCCCCCCGCCCGAGGCTCCCTGGGCTGGGCGGGACGCGCCCTATTCGAGGCCTTCTACCTGCACTGGTACCGCCTGGGGGTGGGCTACAGCCGGATCATCGGATCGAAACGGCAGTTGGAGCGGGTGACGTAAGGGGCTTCGGGCTTCGGGCTCCGGGCTCCGGGTGAAACGGAGGCGGGGCTTCGCCCCGCGATGAATATTTTGTTGCGGGCGCGGAGCGCCCGCCGCAGTTTCCCGCCCGGAGCCCGGAGCCCGG
>CAYWDR010000327.1:0-2373 GCA_964457075.1 uncultured Solibacteraceae bacterium | reverse complement strand
GATTTTTCAAACCTACCGAGAGCCCATTCCATTAAGTGAACGGTATTGGGGCTAAAGCCGGTTCAAGGCCCCCGGCGAAAAATCAAACCGCAATATTGTCTTGACGCCCTCGTGATGCGATGAAAATGAGCGTTGGAACTTGCGCCTCTCCGTTCGGGGCTCATCCAACGAGGTCCAGCCCATGCCGAACATCATGAATCTCCCCTTTTTCAAGGCGAAGCCACCCCGGAAACTCCGCATGACCACCCCGGGGGAATTCGCCGTGGCCTGGCTCGTCTGGATGGCCGCGCTCGGCCTTCTGTATTTCGGAGCCTTCAGGCTCGCGTGGTGGTGGTAGCCTCGCCTCCTTGCCCTAACTCCGAAGGGAAGCGCTCAATGCGGGCCACGAAGCAGCCCGCCTCCGCATTCCGGAGGGTGATGAAGGCCACCGCAGGGTCCGCGAGGAGGTTCGCCAAGGCGGCCTCCGGATCCTCAGGATCCAGCCGATGGTTCAACGTGCCGGCTCCGCCGTGGAGATGGCCCTCCGCCACGAGGGGCAGGCCTCTCAGTTCCCCGGGATAACCCTCCCCTACAAACGCCTCACAGGGGGCCTCGTGGATGAAGATGGGACCCACGACGGGTACTTCTTCAGCCATTTCAAAGTAGGGGTTGTAGTTGAAGAGGAGGCGCCCCTCCCCCTCCTGGGTTCGGCGCAGGCAGTGGCGGCAGGGACCGTAGCCATCGCTGGGTGCGACGCTGCGGAGGGCGGGATGTCCATAGCCCGGGGCCTTACCCGTTTGGCGGACCCGCTCGGCGATTCGGGTGGGAAGGGGAAGCGTGCGAAAGGTCATGGCCATCTCCACTTCCCACCTTCGGGCTCTGGGTGGAGGCCGACCACCCGGATCTTGCGGCGGATTCACCTCGGAGGGTGGAGCCGTACCTCACACCGCCGGCACGGGAGCGCCCATCTCCGCCCAATCCTCCAGGGCCGGGCCGTAAAAGCCGGGGACCTTTAGCCCCGCCTGCCGCATGAGTACCGTCATCTGGCCCCGGTGGTGGGCCTGGTGCATTTCGAGGGCGCGGAGGGAGTAGCCCTTGGCCCACACCATGTGGCCGAACATCGTGTCCTCCTTCAACAGATCGGCGTCGGTCCAGGACGCCAGTCCCGCAAGGAGGGAGGTGGTGGCCCGCTCGTAGCGGCGGATGATTTCGGCGAGGGTGGCGGGGATGGGTTCGATGGAGCTGTACTGCGCGTCGGTGGCGGGGCCGTCCACGACGAGGCCGATCTCCTTGGGCAGGGACACGAGGCTCTCCACCAGATGCCAGGCCATTCGGCGCAAATCGCGGTGGGCGGGGGTGACGGCCTGAGAGGCGGCGGAGTCGGGGATGGCGCGCAGCACCTTGAGGGTGTCCACCACCTCTTCCTGGAACTGGGTTCGGAAGTCATCGAGGCGTCGGTACATGGGGCTCTCCTTGAGGACCCTCAGCTTCCCACCTCCTGCTGCCACCGTCATGGCAGCAGGGTTCAGGCCTTGGCGTGTTCCAAGTAGTCCACCAGCTCCCGCCCCGGTTCCACGGGGAAGGCGCCTTCGATAATCCAAGTCTTCAGCCGATCCACGCGAAAGGTGCGGAAGTCCCCCCTCGTTTCGCACCAGGCGGCCAGCGTCCAGGTGCCCCCCCAGAAGTGGAGGCCCAGGGGGCGCAGCACGCGGGAGCTGGCGCGACCTTCCTTGTCCTCATAGTCCACCTTGAGACGGAGGCGCTCCCGCACGGCCCTGCGGAGGTCCCCCAGCGGCGCCTTCAGCGCCTCTGGGACGTGAAAGCCGGGGGCCTCCAAGACCGAGCCCCTGAGGGCCCGTTTCAGCCCCTCCGTGAGGCCCGACTCCAGCTTGCGGCGGGCGGTGGCGGCGGCGGCGGCCAGGGCCGGATCCGCCCAGGCGGAGGCGATGCGCAGGCCGAGGAAGAGGGCCTCGGCCTCGTCCACCGTGAACATCAGGGGCGGCAGATCGAAGTGGCGCGGCAGGCGGTAGCCCGCCCCCGCCTCGCCCTCGATGGGCACCCCGGAGGCCTGGAGATCGGCCACGTCGCGGTAGAGGGTGCGGGTGCTGATGCCCAGTTCCCCCGCCAGCTTCGCCGCCGTGCTCAGCCGATCCCGGCGCAGGATCTGCACGATCTGGAAGAGGCGGTCGGCGCGGCGCATGGGCGAATCAGCATAGCCCAGGGGTGCCGCCTTAACAGATAATCGGGACACCTTCATGCCTTCTAAGCACGGCGTCTTAAGTTATGCCGCGTGGCCAATGGCTTTCCATCGTCGTTGACACGAATGCGCTCGACATAACGGGGGTATCCAATACGTGTTTTCATCAGCGGGCATCAGCGTTCATCAGAGCTGAA
>CAYWDR010000326.1:0-2397 GCA_964457075.1 uncultured Solibacteraceae bacterium | reverse complement strand
GTGGCCGGCGAGGAGTGGCGCGCCATCAGCTGGACGACGGCCGCCAGCCTCTGCGCCGTCATCGAGATGGTGCGCGAAGGCGTGCTGCCCCAGCAAGGCTTCCTCAAGCAGGAGGAGATCCCCCTCGACGCCTTCTTCAAGACGCAAAACGGCGCCTACTACCTCCAAGGCGAGGGGCGGTAGTTCCCGCTCGATTCCCTGAAACGGCGCCGGTCTCCCCGGCGCCGTGGTTTTTCATGCGCCGCGCCCGGGACGCCGATGGCTCTTCCGTAGGGGCATGGCCCTCCCTGGGCTTCCGGGAGCAGGCATGGAACTGGTGTATTCGACCCTGGGCACCCTCTCGGGCATCTCCCTGTTCATCCTCGCCCTGGCCTTCTCCCTGGCCCTCCGGCCCTGGCCTCCCCACCCGTGGGTGCGTCCATGGATCGCCAGCTACTGGGTGGCCTCTGGGACCCTCCTGGGGCTCTCGTTGCCCGTGCTCGGGCGGGCGCAGGTGCGCGAGCTTACCTTCGCCCTGCTCAACACTTTGTTTTTCGCCGTCTCGGGACTCCAGGCCCTGGGGTGGCTGAGGCTGAGGCGCCCCAAAGCGCCTCTCCTCCTGGCTATCCTTCCGGTCATCGTCTACATCACCACCCTCTTCGGCCTCGGCGCCCAAACAGACTTCCGGATGAGGGCGGTCGCCTTCACGTCGCTCCAGGCGGTCCTGCACGCCGTCATGGCCGTCTTCGCCTACCGGGGGCTCAAGGTGGCCGTTCCCCGCCTCCGCGGCTGGGCCCCCGCCCTTTTATCCCTCCACGCCCTATTCAACGCCCTGCGCTGTGGCTACGCCTACGCCGGATTCCCAGGAGGCGACTTTTTCATGTCCCTCGCGGCGGCCGTCGTGGAAGGGTTTGTGTTCCAATTCCTGCTGGCCTACCTCCAGTGGCTCGTCCTCACCGACGAAGAGGCCTAGACGTTTCATGACCACGGCGCCACCCTCGCCTTGGCCGGCCCCTTCTTCCGCGCCTCCGGCCAGGTACTCCAGGCGCTCATGGCGTGTAAGAAGGCTCATCGAAAAGAAGGGACACGGAGGTCTCAGCGCGGCCGGGGGCCGCAACCAAACGGGCTATCAAAAACAGATGCACCACGGAGGCACCGAGGCACGGAGAAAAGCCGCCCACCGGGCGATCCTCCCGGTGTTCTACAGGCCTCCAACCTGCTCTTGGGCCAGCCCTCCGGGCCTTTGGCCCAAGGTCCAGCCATGCTGGACCTTCCTTCACAGGCGGCGCCAAGCGGGCCCCGAAAGCCCGCCCTGGCGCCGCCTGTGAAGGGGAGGGCGTCGGGTGTGTCGGCGCCCCTCCGTGCCTCGGTGCCTCCGTGGTGAGCTTCTTTTTCCGGCTTAACATCCAGGTGATCCAGTAGTTGGTCGAACCAAGCCGACAACTTCTTCGCGAGAAAAGACGAAGTTGAAGGTTAGTAGTACAGAGGGCGCGGCGCGCATCAGAAGCCCGTGGCCTGCCCGGCGAAGACGAACACGTAGCGCAGCGTGTAGCCCCCGAAGAGCACGAGACCTCCGGCCGTGAGGGCCCAGCGGGGGTTCACGTGGAATTCCCCGCGCCCGAGCAGGATGGGCCTGAACTCCCAAAGCTCGATGGCCAGCGGCACGAGGAGGCCCGCCCCCAGGAAGAGGCCCCAGAAGGCCCAGGTGTATGGCCCTCCGAGCACCTGCCCCAGGGCCTGCTTCACGGCCAGGCTGCCGAGGTTGCCATGAATGAGGTAGGGCAGAACGATGAAGAGTTCCAGAAGGATCAGCGTGATATCCAGTGAGTAGAGGAAACGGAGCTCCCGGAGCCCCACGGGCTCCTTTCCCAATAGGCGGATCACGGCGAGGGCCGCCGCCCCGGAGCTGAGGGCGCTGAAGAGGAACATTTGAGCCACGAGGTTCGTATTCCAGAAGGGGCGGCTTTGCACGGCGCCCAGCAGCACGCCGGTGTAGATTCCGACGCCCGCGGCCATGGGCAGGCCGAGGATGGCGAGGGGGCGGCGCCGCGATGCGCCATCGGCCTCCAGCCAGGCGCGGAGGAAGGCGGGAAGCTTCGCGTAGATCTTCCGGGGGACCTTTCCAACGAAACGGAGGCGCTCATCCTCCTCCAGCCAGGACCAGAGGTAGGCCAGGCTCAGGAGCGTGAAGGCCACGAGCAGCCAGCTGCCGATGGACATGGGGCTGCGCCAGCGGACGTGGAGGAAGAGCTTCCAAAACCGGAGGGGCTGCCCCAGATCGAGGATGAGCAGGGCCGAGCCCAGGCTCACGGGCCAGGGCGCGAGGAGGGCGCCGAGCCGCGCCAGTTTCGGATACGCCGGAGAGCCATCCTTGCGCTGCAGCCAGGTGGCGAGGCCCGACGCGAAGTAGAGCCCCGC
>CAYWDR010000325.1:0-2406 GCA_964457075.1 uncultured Solibacteraceae bacterium | reverse complement strand
CCCCCGAAGCCCGAAGCCCGAAGCCCGGAGCCCTCTATGCGCGTAAAGACCTTCGAGGCCGCCTCCATGCAGGAAGCCCTGGACACCATCAAGAAGGAGATGGGGGAGGAGGCCTTCATCCTCTCCACGAAGACGAAGAAGAAGGCCGGGGGCTTCGGCTTGCGGGAGGAGACCCTCATCGAGGTCACCGCCGCCACGGACGAAGCTTCCGCGCCGGCCAAGGCGGCCGGCGCGGAAGAAATGAAAAGCGGGGGGGCCCTGACCTACGGGTTGAGGCCGGCCTTGGAGGTGGTGCCCGCGCGGCCCCTGCCCGCCAAGGGGATCCCGAGAACCCCACCCCAGGCGCCCGCGCCGCCTCCGCCGCCCATGGATCTCCAGCCCATCCGCCGGGAGCTGCTGGAGATCAAGGGCGCCGTGGCCGCCCTCAAGGATCAGGAGACGAAGAACACCGCCATCCTGCGGGAACTGGACGAGCTCAAGTCCATGATGGGGCGCCTGCAAAAGCAGGGGATGCCCCCCAGCCAGCTGGCCCTGCCCCCCACCATGCTCGCCCTCTACGGCGATCTCGTGGCCAACGATCTGGAACCCATGCTGGCCCTGCGCCTTTGCGAGTTCGCCCAGCGCAGCCTCCTGGAGCAGGAGGGCCACGACGACGGCGACGTCCTCGATCCCGAAAAGGCCCGCCTTTTCCTACGCCGCGTCATCGCCGACTACATCCCCGTGGCGAGCCCCATCCAGCTGGAGCCCGGCAAGACGCAAGTGGCCGTGCTCGTGGGCCCCACGGGCGTGGGCAAGACGACGACGCTCGCCAAGCTGGCCGCCTACGCGCAGCTCCACCTCAAGCAGAAGGTGGCCCTCGTCACCTTGGACACCTACCGCCTCGCCGCCGTGGATCAGCTCCAGGAGTACGCCCGCATCCTGCAGGTGCCCCTCCACGTGGCCCTCACGGTGGAGGATCTGCGCAGTGCCATGCGCTTCTACCAGGACCGCAGCCTCGTGCTCGTGGATACCCCCGGTCATAGCCCGAAGGACGAGGGCATGCTCAACCAGCTCCGCACCTTCCTGGATGAGCTCCCCAACTGCGAGACCCACCTCGTCCTCTCCGCCACCACCAAGCCCCGGGATCTCGCCGAGATCGCCCAGCGCTACGAAGCCCTCAGGCCCACCCGCATGATCTTCACCAAGCTCGACGAAACCTCCACCTACGGTCCCCTCCTGGGCACCCTCGTGCGCGTCAAGCGCCCCCTCAGCTACCTCGCCACCGGCCAGGAGGTGCCGGAGGCCCTGGAGATGGCCACGTCGAGGCGCGTGGCGGATCTGATCCTGCCGACGGGGGAGCGGGCGTGAGCGGGCGGACTCCTTCATTCGGGGGGCGCCGGGCTCCGGGCTCCGGGCTCCAGGAAGCGCCGACCCACCCGGTCAGCTACGCTCGCTTCATAGTCCCCTTTGGGGCTCAGGGGCCTAAGGGGTGTGCCCGAACGGTCGTACGGCTCCACCCGGAGCCCGGAGCCCGGAGCCCGGAGCCCGCGCACCGGAGCGTCAGCGGAGGTGCGCGATGACCGACCAGGCCTCCCGCCTCCGCGCCATGGCGCAGGGCCATCAGGCCCCGAAGACCTACTTCCATGGCCGGGTGGTGGCCATAACCTCCGGCAAGGGGGGCGTGGGCAAGACGAACGTGGTGGCGGGCCTCGCCATCTCCCTGGCCCGGATGGGCCAGCGGGTGGTGGTGATGGACGCGGACTTCGGCCTCGCGAACCTCGATATCCTCCTGGGCCTCTCCCCCCAGTACACCCTGGAGCACGTGTTGCGGGGGGAGAAGCTCATCGAGGAGATCCTTCTGGATGGCCCTTTGGGGATCCGCATCATTCCCGCCTCCAGCGGCATCCAGGAACTCACGCGCCTGGACACGATGTCGGAGCTGCGCCTCGTGCAGGGGCTTCAGCGGGTGGCGGAGACGGCGGATTGGCTGCTCATCGATACGGCGGCGGGCATCCACGACTCCGTCGTGAAGCTCCTCATGGCCTCCCAGGAGGTGGTGCTCGTCACCACGCCCGAGCCCACGAGCCTCGTGGACGCCTACGCCATGGTGAAGGTGCTCCACCTGCGGGATCCCGAAAAGGGGGTGTGGCTCCTCGTGAACAATGGGCAGAACCTCGACGAGGCCCAGGAGACGATCAACCAGCTCCAGGCGGCCGTCCAGCGTTTCCTCGGCAAGCAGCTCAAGGTGCTGGGCGTCATTCCCGCCGACCCCCACATCCTCCAGTCCGTCCGGCAGCAGCACAGCGTGGCGGAACTCTACCCCGCCAGCCCCTCGGGGCTGGCCTTCCAGGCGCTGGCTCGGCAGATCCAGACGCAGGTGCCCTTGCAAGCGGACGGCATCCCGTCATTCTGGAGAAACCTGACCAC
>CAYWDR010000324.1:0-2407 GCA_964457075.1 uncultured Solibacteraceae bacterium | reverse complement strand
CGTGGATGACCACGCGCCCACGACGGCGCCCCTCCCCGCCAAGGACGCCCTCTCCGTCGAAGAGAAGGCCCTTCTCGTGAAGCTGCACCAGACGCTGCGCCGCCTCACGGACGATCTGGAGAAGCGCTACAGCTTCAACACCGTCGTCAGCGGCCTCATGGAGCTCCTCAACGCCGTGGCCGATCTGCCCGCCGCCGTCCCCCACCGGGCCGCCGTGATGCAGCACGCCCTGGAGCGCTTCGTCCTCATGCTCAGCCCCCTGGCCCCCCACTACGCCGAGGTGGCCTGGGCTCAGCTGGGCAAGGCGGGCCTCTGCATGAAGGCCCCCTGGCCCGAGGCGGAGGCCGCCTTCCTCGAAGCGGACGAGGTCACCGTCGTCGTGCAGGTGAACGGCAAGGTGCGCGGTCGCATCACCGTCCCCGCCGCCGCCTCCGAGGAGGACCGCAAGGCCCTCGCCCTCGCCTGCGCCGACGCCCAGCCCCACCTGGCGGGCAAAGAGCTGGTGAAGATTGTCGTGCCGCCGGGCGGCAAGCTCGTGAGCTTGGTGGTTAAGGGCTGACCCGGCCCCCCTGCGATTTCAATACCGGATCTGTTTCGCCCAGGGTTCTGCCACCACCTTTGGGGTGCCCACCATCCCTGGGAGGTCCCATGCCCGAATCCCCCTCCACCCTTGACCGGAGAACCTTCTGCGGGTGCGCCCTGGCGGCCACGGCCCTCGCCTGCGGGGGCGGGGGAGGCGGAAGTGATGCCTTCACGCCGAATACCCCGCCCGTGCCGCCCGGCCTCAAGACCACCACGGATACCAAGACCGCCTTCCTGGCGACGGCCGAAGGGACCATCCGCGACTACCGGAATCTCGGTTCCTTCTGGCTCATCCACGACGCGGGCGGCATCTACGCCATGACGGCCATCTGCACCCACCAAGGCTGCACCGTGGGGCAGGGGGGCACCGCCTTCGCCTGCCCCTGCCACGGCAGCCAATACGATCTAGGCGGCGCCAACACCCAAGGCCCCGCCGTGAATCCCCTCGTCCACTTCGCCGTGAGCGAACCCACCCCCGGCGCCGCCCTAGTCGTGGACACGGGCTCCGTGGTGGCCTCCAGCACCCGCCTCACCTAATCCTTTTCACTGCACTTCTCTGCAGGATGGGGCGCCTTGGGCGCCCCATCCTGCAGAGAAGTGGAGGACTCAGGCCCGGTAACATGAAGGCTCCGGAGCCTTCATGAGCCAGCGAATCGTCGAGTGTGTCCCCAACTTTTCCGAGGGGCGCGACAGGGCCAAGATCAAGCAGATCACGGAGGCCATGGAGGCCGTTCCCGGCGTGCGGCTGCTGGACGTGGACCCGGGCGCCGACACGAACCGCACCGTCGTCACCATCGTCGGCGCGCCCGAGGCCGTGCTGGAGGCCGCCTTCCAGGGCGTAAAGCGGGCCTCGGAGGTGCTCGACATGGCCTCCCACAGCGGCGCCCACCCCCGCATGGGCGCCACGGATGTCTGCCCCTTCATCCCCGTGGAGGGCGTGACGATGGCGGACTGCGCCGAGCTGGCCCGGGCCCTGGGCGTGCGCGTGGGCCGGGAGCTGGGCCTCCCCGTCTACCTCTACGAGGCCGCCGCGAGCCGCCCCGAGCGCAGGAACCTCGCCGTCGTCCGCAAGGGGGAGTACGAGGGCCTCGCCGCCAAATTACAGGATCCCCAGTGGGCCCCCGACTTCGGCCCCGCCACCTTCCACCCCAAGGCCGGGGCCCTCATCACGGGGGCCCGGGAATTCCTCATCGCCTACAACATCACCCTCAACTCCAAGGTGAAGGACCACGCCACGGACCTCGCCTTCGAGCTGCGAGAAAAGGGTCGCGTCGCGAGGCGCGGCCAAACGAACGCTTTCTACAGCTCCGGGGAAGTGTTGTTCTATGCGGATTCGCAATTTCCTTGCGGAAATTGCGAACAAGATGAAAGGACGTTCGAGGCGTTGGTGCGGCATTGCGCGGAGGCGCACGGATACGACCTGCTACACCTCCTCGCCCTCAATGACATCCCCACGACGCGCAGCGTCGTGGGGCAGAAGGCGTATCGGGCGGGACTCTTCCGCGAGTGCAAGGCCATCGGGTGGACGGTGGAGGAGTATGGGCGGGCGCAGCTCTCCATCAACCTCACGAACTATAAGGTGACGCCGGCCCATACGGTGCTGGAGGCCACGCGGCGCATGGCGGCGGAGCGGGGGCTCGTGGTGACGGGCAGCGAGATCGTGGGGCTCGTGCCCTACGGGGCCCTGAAAGAGGCGGGCCAGCACTACCTGCGGGCCATGGGGCGCAGCCCCTTCGTGCCGGCGGAGGACATCCTCAAAACGGCCGTTTACTCCATGGGCCTCGCGGACGTGGCCCCCTTCGACATCCCCGCCAAGGTGCTGGGC
>CAYWDR010000323.1:0-2421 GCA_964457075.1 uncultured Solibacteraceae bacterium | reverse complement strand
GAGCATTTCGCCGGTGGCGGGACGCGGGTGACGGGGTAGGCAGACAGCCCGATGGCCCACCGGCGAAATGCGGTGTTGAACAAGCCCGGAGCGGCGAGGGCCGGGGAGATGGTTATGGGGAAATCGGGTGGGTCGGCGCGCTGAGGACGGGGCTGTGCAGGCCTTTCCGGGAGTTCGAGGTGGCTTTCCATGATGGACCAGGGGCTTGGCGGCGACGGGGCTCGGGGCCCCTGCAAGGCTTCGCCGATCCGCGTTGATCGGGCAGACGCAGACGCGGGGGCAGGTGATGGTTCGCTGGGGGGACGGTACTCATGCGGCGGCGGGGGGTGGGGCCCGAGGGAGGGCGGTCAGGGGAATGCGCTGGAGGGGCCCGCCGCAGTGGGGGCAGGTCTGCGGAGCTTCGAGGGGCGCGGGTTCAGACTTCGGAGCCTCTGGGGTCGCGGGCAGCAGGGCCCGAGCCTGCTCCAGGCGCCCGTGGGGCCGGGCATCCGCGTAGAGGCCCGCATGGCGGATTTTATGGAAGCCGTCGGGCAGGACGTGTTGAGTGAACCTGCGCAGGAATTCGACGGGGTGCTGGGTGGCCGTGCGCCCGTGCTTGGTGCGGAAGGTGACGTGCTCCGGGCCGACGTCCACCAGGCGCGAGTTGGCGATGCCCACGCGGTGGGTGTAGCGGCCCAGGTAGCTGAGGACGTGCTGGGACTTTCGGAAGGGGGCCTTGGCGTAGACGACCCAGGATTTCGGGGCCGAAAGGCGGGTCATCAGCTGGTCGAAGGCGGGTGACTCCAGTCCGGGGAAGGCGCCCTTCCGGTGCAGCTTCCGCAGCGAGTCCAGCATCTTTCCGCGCAGGAGCTCGCCCATCACCTTCACGGAAAAGAGAAAGAGCTTCCCCTTCTTGGACTTTTTCACATGAATGAACCGGCTCCCATCCAACGCCAGTCCGCCGGCGCTGGCGAGCACGTGCAGGTGGGGGTGGAAGGCCAGCTCCCGCGTCCACGTGTGCAGCACCATCGTGAGGCCCAGCGTGGCTTCCAGATGCGTCCGCCCCAGCTCCAGCAACAGTTCGCTGACGGCGTGGAAGAAGGCCGTGTAGACCTCCACGGGGTGCCGCATCGCCAGGGCCCGCAGCCAGGCCGGGAGCGTGAACACCAGATGGAAATGGGGCACGGGGAGGATCCTCGAGGATCTCGCCGCGATCCACTTCTCCTGAGCCAGGGCCTGGCATTTGGGGCAGTGGCGGTTCCGGCAGGAATTGTAGGCGGGCCGCTCGTAGCCGCAGGCGCAGACCTCCAGATGGCCGCCGAGGGCGGCGGTGCGACAGCGGCTGATAGCCGTCAGGACGCGCTTCTGGGGCCGGGAGAGGCGGTGCTGCCGCTCCAGATCCGGGCGGTGCGTCCTGACGATGTCAGCGATGTCGAAGCGCGGGCGCGGATGGCCCACGGATCACACGTTCAGATCCTCCATGGGGCTGCGGACCGAGGCCACCTGGCTCGGCGAGACCTGCGTGTAGATCGTCGTGGACTCGATGCTGCCGTGGCCCAGCACCACCTGGATTTTCCGGAGGTCCGTGCCGTGTTCCAGCAGGTTCGTGGCGAAGGAATGACGGAGCATGTGCGGCGTCACCACCTTGCCGATGACGGCCCGCGCCGAGGCGCAGAGCAGGGCCCGGCGTGCCGTTTCGTGGCAGATCGGCTTGCCCGACTTCGACGTGAACAGCCAGGGCGCCGCCGGGCGCTCGTGCTTGTAATAGGCCCGCAGCATCGCATAGAGCTTCGGCGCGAGCGGCACCAGGCGGTCCTTCCCGCCCTTGCCGTTGCGCACGTGGATCACCTGCTGCATCGAGTTGATGTCCGAGGTTTGCAGCAGGCTGGCCTCGCGGATCCGCAAGCCGGTCGCATAGATCAGGGCAAAGAACACGCGGTACTTCGCCACGAGAAACCCGTCCAGCACCCGCTGCACCTCCGCAGCCGTGAGCACGACGGGCAGCGGCGCGTCCTTGCGCGGCATCGAGAGGAAGGCCACCTTCTCCGCCTGCCCCAGGGTCTTTCCGTAGAGGAACTTCAGCGCCGAGTAGTGGCAGCGCAGACGCTCGGGTCCGATGGGCTGCCCCTGGAGATGCTCCACCCAACGCCGGAGGGCCTCCTGGTCGGCCTCTGCGAAGCCCAAGCCCAGAAATTCCCCGAACCGCCGGATCGAGGCCAGATATTGCTGGATCGTCCCCTCCGCCCGATCCGCCATTCGCAGATCGGCTTCCAGCCGGGACAGGGATAGACTTGCTGCGTGCATGCAGTACCTCCTTGGTCATGGGACGGTGCACCTACACCGCCATGACCAAGGAGCCTGCTTTCAGGCGATTCCGCTAGATTCCAGGCCCTTCAAGCTGCCGGAATGATCGTACCCCGCCGCGGAGCGGCTTCGTTCAAC
>CAYWDR010000322.1:0-2443 GCA_964457075.1 uncultured Solibacteraceae bacterium | reverse complement strand
AGCGATACTAATTGGCCCACAGGCTTGATCTTTCATCAATCAATTACATGGAAAATCACTTTATGGAACATTGTCCGGAGTGATTTCACCCTAGAGACGCTTTTAATAGCGTGTCTCGCCAAAACCCTTCCAAAATTCGTCGCGACTTTACCCCAAGGGTCACACCCGTTCCCATCCCGAACACGGCAGTTAAGACTTGGAGGGCCGATGATACTGCGTTTTTAAGCGTGGAAAAGTAGGTCGTTGCGACGTTAAAATCCAAAAAGCCCTCAGGCGATGCCTGAGGGCTTTTTGCGTTTGAAAAGCCAAAAAGATTCGAGGGGCCTTGGAGGCAGGTTTGTTTAACCCCCTGCGATTTTCTGCGGCATCGCCGCGGAAAATCGCAGGTTGAGCTACACTGAAATGCCCCCGAAGCTGGGGGCTTCCTGCATTTGTGGAGAAATCATGTCGATTGCCGTGCGCCTTCCCGACGATTCCCTTCGGCAGCTGCCCGAGGGGGCGACGGGGACCGACCTCGCCGCCGGCATCGGGCCCCGCCTGTTGGAGGCGGCGTTGGCCATCAAGCAGGACGGCCAGCTGGTGGACCTCAAGGCGCCCCTGCGGGATGGGGCCAAGATCGAGATTCTGACGGCCAAGAGCGAGGATAGCCTCGAACTCATCCGGCATAGCACGGCTCACCTGCTGGCCCATGCCGTCAAGCGGCTCTACCCGGAGGCCCGGGTGGGCATCGGGCCCACCATCGAGGACGGTTTCTACTACGACTTCTGGGTGGAGAAGCCCTTCACGCCGGAGGATCTGCCCGTCATCGAGGCGGAGATGCGGAAGATCGTCGCCGAGGGCATCGAGGTCGTTCGAGAGGATCTGGATCGCGACGAGGCCATCGCCCGATTCAACGAGATGGGCGAGCCCTTGAAGGTGGAAGTGGTCAGCGGGATCCCGCAGGGCGACCGCATCAGCGGCTACCGCCAAGGCGATTTCTACGATCTCTGCCGCGGGCCCCACATCCCGAACACGAGCAAGCTGAAGGCCTTCAAGCTCCAGAGCATCGCGGGCGCCTACTGGAAGGGCGACGAAAAGAACCAGATGCTCTCCCGCATCTACGGCACGGCCTTCCACACGCAAAAGGAGCTGGACGAGCACCTCCAGCGCCTGGAGGAAGCGAAGCAGCGGGACCACCGCAAGCTGGGCAAGGAGCTGGATCTCTTCTCCTTCCACGCCCAGGCGCCGGCCTCGCCCTTCTTCCACCCCAAGGGCACCATCGTCTACAACGCGCTCGTGGACTACATCCGCGAGCTGTACGCCAAGTACGACTATAAGGAAGTGATCACGCCGCAGATCCTCGACGTGTCCCTTTGGAAGACCTCCGGGCACTACGACAACTACGCGGAGAACATGTACTTCACCACCGCCGAGGAGCGGGAATACGCGGTGAAGCCCATGAACTGCCCCGGGCATTGCGTGCTCTTTGGCAGCACGAAACACAGCTACCGGGATCTACCCCTGCGCATCGCCGACTTCGGCCGCCTGCATCGCTATGAGCGGAGCGGCGTGACGCACGGCCTCACGCGCGTCCGCACCTTCTGCCAGGACGACGCCCACCTCTTTTGCGCGCCCGATCAGATCAAGGCCGAGATGGCCTCCTTCCTGGATCTGCTCAAGGAGGTCTACGACACCTTCGCCTTCACGGAGATGCGCGTCGCACTCAGCACGCGCCCCGAGAAGCGCCTCGGCTCCGATGAGATTTGGGATGCCGCCGAGGGGGCCCTCGCCGAGGCGCTCACGGAGGCCGGCGTGCCCTTCAAGCTGAACCCAGGCGAGGGCGCGTTTTACGGGCCCAAGATCGAATTCCAAGTGCTGGATGCCCTCAAGCGGCCCTGGCAGTTGGGCACCCTGCAGGTGGACTACATGCTCCCCGAGCGCTTCGATCTGAACTACACGAAACCGGATGGCACCGAGGGGCGCCCCGTCATGCTGCACCGGGCCATCCTGGGCAGCCTGGAGCGCTTCTTCGGCATCCTCGTGGAGCACTGCGCCGGGGCCTTCCCCGCTTGGCTTGCCCCCGTCCAGGTGGCCGTACTCCCCATCACGGATCGGGTGGCCCCCTTCGCGGAGGAGGTCGGAGCCAAGCTCCGAGCCGCCGGCTTCCGGGTGGAACTGGACCTGCGAAACGAGAAGGTGAACGCGAAGATCCGGGAGCACCAGCTCCGTAAGGTGCCCTATATGTTGGTCTTGGGTGACCGTGAGGCGGAGGCAGGCTCCGTTTCCGTGCGCCACCGCACCCAGGGGGACCTCGGCGTCCAGGCCTTGGAGGCCTTCCTTGCCTCCCTCAAGACGGAGGTGGCGGAGCGTCGCCGCTGACGCGAAAAAACGCCATGGTGCTTTGTGCCATTGCTTGATAAACTCTACGTTCCTGTCTTTTGGAAGGGGTAAGCCATTCGCCCAA
>CAYWDR010000321.1:0-2474 GCA_964457075.1 uncultured Solibacteraceae bacterium | reverse complement strand
TCCCAGATGGTGTTGAGGCCGCCGATGCCGCTGCCGATGTAGGTGCCGAAGCGCTCGCGTTCCGCCTTCGTCAGCTCCACGCCCTCGTAGCCCGCGTCCACCCATGCCTCGGCGGCGGCGCCGAGGGCGTAGTGGATGAAGAGATCCATCTTCTTCTGTTCCTTCTTGTCGATGAACAGATCGGGATTGTAGCCCTTCACCTGGCCGGCGATGCGGCATGCATACTCGCTGGCGTCGAAACGGTCCACCGCGCTGATGCCGCTTCGGCCGGCGAGCAGGTTATCCCAGGTTCCGGCCACGGTGAGTCCGCAGGGGTTCACGGAACCCATGCCCGTGATGACGACGCGTCGGCGGTTGAAAGGGGACATCACTTCACCTCGAACCTACATCCTACCAGGGGTTAAGAATGATCCTTAACGCGATGCGCCGCGGCCAAGGCCGCGGCGCATCGTTTTTCGAAAGAGGTTACTTGGCGTGCTTCTCGATGTAGGAGATGGCATCGCCGACGGTGCGGATCTTCTCCTGCTCGCTCTCGGGGATCTCCAGGCCGAAGGCTTCTTCGATCGCCATGATGATCTCCACGGTGTCGAGGCTATCGGCGCCGAGATCATCCACGAAGTGGCTGGTCTCCTGGATGGAATCCTCAGGCTTGGCCAGCTGCTCGGCAATGATCGCAATGACCTTCTTGCGGACGTCAGACATCGGTGGCTCCTTGAAAGCGAACCTGAAGACCCTAACACGGGCCTGCCCATGTGCAAAATAGGAATCCCACATGAGGCCATTCAGACATGCCACGCCCCAAGGAAATCCTTGAACCCGGACAAGGTTGGCCCTTCGGGTGGGGGCCCAGCCTCCGGGAATTCCGAACCCATCTGGTGGTGGAACGAGGGCTCAGCCCGCGCACGGCGGAGGGGTACCTTTCGGATCTTCACCAGCTCGCCGCATGGGCCTGTGATCGAAACCTTCCGCCCTCCGATCTGAGCCGGGAGGACGTGAACGCGTTCCTCGTCCACCAGCAGGCCCTGGGAAAAGCCAGCCGGAGCCTCGCCCGCATGGGCAGCAGCCTGCGCTCCCTCCTCACCTTCCTCCGCATGGAGGGCGATGGGGCCGTGGGGCCCGAGGCGGTGGTGCGGGCGCCGCGGCCGCCCAGGCGCCTTCCGAAGACCCTCAGCGAAAGCCAGGTCGTGGCCCTCCTTTCCGCCCCCGACACGGGCACCGCGATGGGCGTGCGGGATCGCGCGTGGCTGGAGCTGCTCTACGCCTCCGGTCTGCGGGTCAGCGAGCTGGCGGAACTACCGGCCCTTTCCGTGTTCCTCGATCAGGGCTTCCTCAAGGTGATGGGCAAGGGGCGGAAGGAACGCCTCATCCCCTTCGGCGACGCGGCGGCGGCCTGGCTCCGATCATGGCTGGCCGTGCGCCCCGGATTCAGGCCGCGCACTGACGCGCTCTTCGTGGGCCGCGGTGGCGAGGGTCTCAGCCGGCAGCAGCTGTGGCGCCTCGTGAAGGCATACGCGCTCAAGGCCGGCGTGCCCGTGGAGCGGGTCAGCCCCCACGTGATGCGACACGCCTTCGCGACCCACCTCCTGGATCACGGTGCCGACCTGCGCGCCGTGCAGGCGATGCTGGGGCACGCGGACATCAGCACGACGCAGATCTACACCCACGTCCACCGGGCCCGGCTGAAGGCCCTCTACGACCGGATGCACCCGAGGAGCCTGGCCACGTAACCGGCGTGAGCCGCCCTGAATTGGACGAGTTCCGCCAAGTGGGTGAAGATGAAGCTGGAGTTTCCCCATGGCCACGAAGCGCACGACGAAGACCGCCCCCGCGGAGGCGAAGCCCAAAAAGGCCGTCAAGGCCAAAGCCGAGGCGGAGCTCGTGAAGGCCCCCGCGAGGCCGAAGCTGGAGGCGGAGGCCAATCGGCCGAAGGGCGGCGTGAAGAAAGCCGCCGTGAAGAAGCCCGCCAAGAAGGTCGCAGCGCCGGTGGAAGTCGTTCCTGAGCCCCCCGAGGAAGTCAAGCCCAAGGCTCCCAAGGGCAAGAAGGCCGCCGAGGCCGCGCCCACGGCGATGGATCCCCTGGCCTTCCCTTTCCCCCCGATGCTCGCCGCCCTTCGTGAAAGCCGCCCCGTGGAGCTGATTTTCAAGGATCAGGACGCCAACGCTCCCCGCACCTTCGAGCCCCGCCAGCTCACCTACGACGCCCTCACCCAGGCCTGGTTCGTGTTCGGATGGGATCGCCGCTACAACGCCGAGCGCCACCATCGACTGGACCTCCTCGCCGAGGTGAACGACGTGGAGGGCGTGGGCCGCGCCGCCCAGGGCCCCTACGCCGAGGGCACCCCCGGCAATCAGATCGGCGGCTGGCTGGGTGGCGAGCCCATCCCCGTGAAGGCCCTCCTCCATAAGCAGTGGGTGTTCGCCGTGAAGCAGGCGCCCCCCGCCTTCCCCCAGTTCCAGCTCAAGGAGCAGGAGGA
>CAYWDR010000320.1:0-2484 GCA_964457075.1 uncultured Solibacteraceae bacterium | reverse complement strand
AAGGAGATGCGCTTCACCTACGAGAGCAAGCGCAACCGCTACGATTTCTTCCACAGCTTCGAGGGCATCATCGGCAACCTGGAGCGCCGCTACAAGGAGACCTCCAACGAGGACACGCGGGAGGAGCTGGAGCAATCCATGCGCGTGATCCCCTGTGAGACCTGCCAGGGCCAGCGCCTCCGCCCGGAGGTGCTCGCCGTCACCGTGGGCTCCTTCCACATCGCCCAGGTGGTGAGTCAGAGCGTGCGGGAGGCCCGGGGCTGGTTCGACCGCCTCGCCCTGGAGGGCAAGGATGCCGTCGTGGCCGAAAAGGTACTGAAGGAGATCCGCGAGCGCCTCGGGTTCCTGGACGACGTGGGCCTGGGCTACCTCACGCTGGACCGTTCCGCCGCGACGCTATCGGGCGGCGAAGGCCAGCGCATCCGCCTCGCCACGCAGATCGGATCCAAGCTCCAGGGCGTGCTTTACGTGTTGGATGAACCCAGCATCGGCCTGCACCAGCGGGATAACCACAAGCTCCTGAACACCCTCAAGGAGATGCGGGACTTAGGCAACACGGTGCTCGTCGTGGAGCACGATCTGGAGACGATCCAGGAGGCGGACCACGTCATCGATATGGGCCCCGGCGCCGGCGAGCACGGCGGCTTCGTCGTGGCGGAGGGCACGCCCGACGAGGTGGGCCGAAACCCCCGTTCCGTGACGGGCGCCTTCCTCTCGGGCCGGGATAGCATCGCCGTGCCCCGCACGCGCCGCAAGGCGGGCCGCGGCGAGCTGCTCGTCTCGGGGGCACAGGAGAACAACCTCAAGAACGTGGACGCCGCCTTCCCCATCGGCCTCTTCACGTGCATCACGGGCGTCTCCGGCAGCGGCAAGAGCACCCTCGTGAACGAGATCCTCTACAAGGCCCTGGCCAACCAGCTGCACCAGGGCGCCCACGTGGTCGGCAAGCACAAGGCCGTGGAGGGCCTCGCCCTCATCGACAAGGTCATCGATATCGACCAGGCCCCCATCGGCCGCACGCCCCGAAGCAACCCCGCCACCTACACGGGCCTCTTCACGCCCCTGCGGGAGCTCTTCGCCCAGCTGCCCGAGAGCAAGGCGCGCGGCTACACGCCGGGCCGCTTCAGCTTCAACGTGAAGGGGGGCCGCTGCGAGAAGTGCGAGGGCGACGGCGTCCTCAAGATCGAGATGCACTTCCTCCCCGACGTCTACGTCACCTGCGAGCAGTGCAAGGGCAAGCGCTACAACCGCGAGACCCTGGAAGTTCACTACAAAGGCAAGTCCATCTCCGAGGTGCTCGCCATGACGGTGGAGGAGGCCCTGGAGGTCTTCGGCCCCATCCCCGTGCTCGCGAACAAACTGCAGACCCTCATGGACGTGGGCCTGGGCTACATCCGCCTCGGACAAGCCGCGACGACCCTCTCCGGCGGCGAGGCCCAGCGCGTGAAGCTGGGCAAGGAGCTGAGCAAGCGGGCTACGGGCCGCACCCTCTACATCCTCGACGAGCCCACGACGGGCCTCCACCTGAAGGACATCCAAAAGCTGCTGGAGGTCGTGAACCGGCTCGTGGATCAGGGCAATACGGTGGTGGTGATCGAGCACAATCTGGACGTCATCAAGACGGCCGACTGGATCCTCGACCTCGGCCCCGAAGGGGGCGGCGAGGGGGGCAAGGTCATCGCGGTGGGCACGCCGGAGAAGGTGGCCAAGGCCAAGGCCAGCATCACGGGGAAATATCTGGCGCCGTACCTCAAGTAACGAGGTCTGGCGGGCTTGTGAATTAATGTGAATTTTTCGCGACGGGCCTCGCACAGTTCCCAAAACGGGTCATCCTGACGAAGCTGCCCCACGCCTGAGTTCTTTTCCCGTCCTTTTGAATCTCCCACGACTCCCTTTCCGCCCGGGAGTGGTGGTCCATCGCATGGAGGGTGGTTGATGAGTCCCCGAAAATTCGCTCCCAGCGGCTTCGTCCTCGTGCGCCTGGAAGGAACCCCCGACCGCTTCACCATCTTCCCCTGGCGCTTCAATCGGCCGGAGGAGGCCGAAGGCAAGCTGGCGGAACTCCGCCGCATCGATCCTGCGGGAAATTACTGCCTCCAGATGCTTGAGGTTTAACCTTTCCCAAAAGGAAGGGACCCCGCCATGGCGGGGTCCCTTCCTTTTGGGGAGGTTCAAGCTTGCGTATCCACGTGTTGGCCCACCCCTCCGGCGGAGGCGACCATCTGCGCCAGCTGGGCGCCCTGATCCAGGCTCTGGTCCAGCACCTTCTTGAGGACGCCCGTGGCGAATTCACTTTGGGTTTGCGCCAAGCGACCCACGTAAACGGCGGCAGGCGAGATATCCATGGAACCCCCTCGGGTGCCCTATAGGCCTTCGGAGCCGCCCCCTTGAGGGAGCTGTTTGCGAAGCAGGGCGGCGGCATCCTGGAGCGGGCCCTTGGCCTGGGCCGCCGCACGGTTCTCCTCGGCGATGGCCTCGAAGACC
>CAYWDR010000319.1:0-2487 GCA_964457075.1 uncultured Solibacteraceae bacterium | reverse complement strand
CTCCGGGGGGTCGTCGAAGAGGGTCAGGTTGTCCAGCACCTCGGCGCGCACATCCAAGGCGAAGCCGACGATCTTGAGGGCCTCCCGGCGCGAGACGGAAAGGCGCCCCTCCTCCCGCATGCCCACCACGACGGGGTGGAATTTTTGCATGGCCTCTTGGACGGCCAGCTCGAGGTGCTCCAAGGCCACGCTTTGGGCCAGGGCGAGGGAGATGATCTTGAGGGTGTCCAGGCGGAGTTCCCTCAAGGAGACGTCGTTGAAGCCCACCCGATCCGCCTCGGCGCCCACCCGCACGCGGAGCTCGTCCCGGGTCCGCTCCACCCGCGCGCCCACCCCCTCCAGCTCCCGCAGATCCTGATCCAGGGAGGCCATGAGGGCCTCGGAGCAGTCCCAGTACACGACGGCTCCGAACTTCTCCAGGTAGACCCAGGATCCCCGCTGGGGCTCCAGCACGAGGGGGTTGGCGGAGAGGGCCGGATAATCCGGATGGCGGGCGCGGAAGGCCTTCGGATCGATGCGGCCGGCGTAGTAGTCGGCCACCAGCCTAAGTTCCCGATTCTCATTCAGGGGCATCAAGGGGGCGGGCATCATGGCCCTACCAACCTACGTCGCCCCGGGAACTCCGCTCGTGGAGGACGCAACGGTTGATGGAGGCCCCCATGCGCGCACTTCCGGTACTGCTCATCGCCCTGCCCCTCGCCGCCCAAGGGGCGCCCGTGGCCCTGAGCCGCACGGCCGAAGGGCTCAGGGCCCTCAACGTGGGGCGCTGGGAGGATGCGCTGCGTTCCTGGTCCCGAGACGGCTACCTGAGCGCCGATGAACTGACCCGGATCCAGGACCGCCTGCAGGGCTTCATCTCCTCCACCCGCACCGTGGGAAGCTGGGCCACCTTCCGCAAACCGCTGTCCACGGACCTCTGGGAGCGCCACTTCATCACCGTCACCTTCGATGACGGTGCCGTCTACCTCATCTTCGACTGGATCCTGCACAAGGAGCGCTGGCGCCTGCAGCGCCTCCAGGCCGTGCAGGATCCCACCCCCTTCCTGCGGACCGAGACCCCGGCTGCCGCTGCCGAAGCCCGCTGAGCCAAGGCGCCCAGGCGGCGAGGGGGGCCAGCCGGATGGTGAGCTTCACCCACGCACCTTCACGACGATGGCCGGCTGCAGAGTGGGGCAGCCGAACACGCAGAGCCCGCAGCCCGTGCAGCGATCCTCCAACACCTCGGGATGGGCCGGGCCCTCGGCCGCATCCCCCGGGGAACGCATGCGTTCCCCGGGATCTAATGACACCATGCGGATGGCCACGCCCGGATAGGGGCAGCGGTCCACGCACACCTGGCAGGCCTCCGCCTCGCGGCCCTCCCGGGGGTAGGTGAGGCAAAGCTCCGGGTTCACCTCCGCGAGGCCGATGCGCACGGCTTCGGGGCCCCTCAGTTCCACGCCGCCGGCGATGCGCGCCGTGGGCCACACGAGGGCGCCTTCGGGGCAGGCCGTGATGCAGGGCAGATCCGTGCATAGGAAGCAGGGCATGCTCCGGGGTTCCAGGAAGGGCGCGTTGAGGCCCAAACCCGCCGAGGGCCCCGCCTTCACGAGGGCCTGCTGGGGGCAGGCCTCGATGCACTTCTCGCAGCGGGTGCAGGCCGTGAGGAAGGCGAACTCATCCAGGGCCCCCGGGGGGCGGAGCATCTTCGGGCTCACCTTCGTGACCACCCCCTCCACCTGCTCCGCCACGAAGCCGCCGAAGAGGGTCCCAAGGGACTTGAAGAAGTCCCCGCGATCCTGGGATTCATCGAGTTTGCGGGCCATGGGAAGCGGTCCACCCCCTACTTTAGGCCGAGCACCGCCAATGTAGGCCGCATGGCCCCCCAAAGGATGGGATCGAAGCCCAGGATGAGGGTGGCCATGGACTGATCCTCGCCCAAGGTCAGATAGGCCAGGAGTTCGGGGGAAGTGGCCACGTCCCGGGAGCTGGGGGGCTCGGCCGCCCACACCACGCCCTCGGGAGCGTCCGTCTTGGTGAGCTTGGCCCCGGCGGCGGCGCGCACCTGAAGCACGAGCAGATCGCCATGGAAGGCGGGCACGCGCACCTCCGTGAGGGCGCCCCGGGGGATCTGGGGGATCACCTCGAAGGCGGCGCGGTAGCCCAGAGCCTCCGTATCGGGATCCTCGCCCTTGAGAATCTGCTTCGTTTGGGTGTGGAGGGCCTCCAGCCCCACATCGCCGCGGTAGGCCACGGAGCGCAGCCATGTGCCGCCGAGACCCCCCACGCCGGAGAGGAGCTTGGGCACGAGGCCCAGCACCTGCTCCAGCGCCGGGCGCAGCTTCAGGCGCTTCACCCCCTCGGGCCAGGCGGCGAAGGGCATGGCCTCCCCCTCGCCGCCCTCGGCGCGGAGATCCAGGATGCGGCCAGGGAAGTGCTCGAAGAGGTGTTCATCGGGCGTATCCGCGAGGATGGCCACGTCCAGCCCCACGAGCAGGGCGGGCGTGG
>CAYWDR010000318.1:0-2495 GCA_964457075.1 uncultured Solibacteraceae bacterium | reverse complement strand
CCCTCTTTTTTTTAGCCTCACCCGTTCTTCAGGCGGGGGGCTGGAATCCCGGCACGTTCGTCCGGCAGAACGATCAGTGTGGCGGGGAATGGGGGGAAGGCCAAGGGAAATTGAGGCTCTGGCCTCTAGGCTCTGGGCTCTAGCTGATTCCGACCCAACCGTGCGGAAGGGCCGTGCCGGGGTCAGCCAGAGCCTAAAGCCCAGAGCCCAGAGCCTATACGGAGATCACCACCAACTCCGGATCCACTTCCTTCTGCAGGATGCCCTCGATGGCGGCCAGGGTGCCCGTGAGGCTGCTGGGGCAGGTGCCGCAGGCGCCCTGGTAGCGGATGAGGATCTGCTTGTCGTGCCGTCCCACCACTTCCAGGCCGCCGCCGTCGGCGGCGAGGGCGGGGAGGATGTTCTCGTCGAGGACGGCTTGCACCTTCTTCACGATGGGATCGTCGGGGTCGGCCACCTGGCTGAAGTCGCGCTTGGGGGCCTCTGGGGCGCCCACGCCCGTGGCGCTGGGGGCCGTGCGGATGGGGGCGGCCAGCTTGGGCAGGAGGTCGGGCCAGGTGGCCTCATCGTTCTTGGTGATGGTGAGCCACTTGTCCTGCATGAACACGGACACCACGGGCCCCACCTCGAAGAGCGCCGCCGCCAGGGGATCCGCCTGGGCGATCTCCTTGTTCGGATAGCTGCGGGCGAAGCCCACGGCCACGGGCTCCTTGAGCACGAACTTCACGGCGTTGGGGTTCGGGGTGTACTCGATTTCGGCGATCTTAGGCATAAGGTCCTTTAACCGCGAATGTCGCGAATGGACGCGAATGGGAATTGGCGGGAATTCGCGTCATTCGCGGTTCCTACTCAGTAGAGGCAATGTCTTCGCCCTGGAGGGCGCTGCGCAGGGTCGCCCAGGGGAGGACGGCGCACTTGACGCGGACGGGGAGGTCCTTCACGCCCTGGAAGAGGGTGAGCTTGCCGAGGGTATGAGGGGTCGCGGAAGGATCGAGCTCGCCGCGCACCATGCCGCGGAACTCATCGGCCATGGCCTCGGCGGCCTCGACGGTCTTGCCCTTCACGGCCCCCGTCATGAGGGAGGCGCTGGCCACGTCGATGGCGCAGCCGTGGCCATCGAACTTGATGTCCTGGATGATGCCGTCCTTCACCTCGATGAAGAGCTCCAGTTGATCGCCGCAGAGCGGGTTGTGCCCGTGGGCGTGGTGGGAGCAGGGCTCCAGCTTTCCGAAGTTCCGGGGCTTCTTGTTGTGCTCCAGGATCACCTGCTGGTAGAGCTCGCGGGGGTCAGCCATTCAGGGCTCCGTGGATGTGGAAAGAAAAGAAATTAACCACAGAGGAACACCAATAGAGGCAAGGGGAGAGGCGGGCCGACACAACAACCTGCTTTTCTCCGTGCCCTCTGTGACCTCTGTGGTTAATCATCTTTTTCACCCGAAAATCTCAAGGGTCTTCTTCACGGCCGCCACGAGGGCGTCCACGTCTTCGGTTGTGTTGAAGTATGCGAACGACGCCCGGGTGGTGGCGGGGACGTTCATGCGCTTCATCAGCGGCTGCGCGCAGTGGTGGCCGGCGCGGACGACGACGCCCTCATGATCTAGGATGCTGCCGGCGTCGTGGGGATGGACGCCCTCCAACACGAAGGAGATGACGCTGGCCTTGCCGGGGGCCGTGCCGATGATGCGCAGGCCGGGCAGGGCGGATAGGCGATCCGTGGCGTAGTCGAGGAGGGCGTGTTCGTAGGCTTGCACCTTCTCCCAGCCCAGGGCCTCCATGTAGTCCAGGGCGGCGCCGAGGCCGATGGCGGCGGCGATGGGGGGCGTGCCCGCCTCGAACTTGCCGGGGAGGCCGATGAAGCTCGTCTTCTCCCAGGTGACGGAGAGGATCATGTTGCCGCCGCCGTGCCAGGGGGGCATGGCTTCCAGCAGGGCCTGCTGGCCGTAGAGGACGCCGATGCCCGTGGGGCCGCTCAGCTTGTGGCCGCTGAAGGCGTAGAAGTCGGCGCCGAGATCCCGCACGTCGGGTCTCAGGTGGGGCACGGCCTGGGCGCCGTCGATGACGGCCACGAGGTTCGGGTTCTTCGCCTTGGCCCGGCGGATGATCTCTTTCACGGGATTCACGGTACCCAGCACGTTGCTGACGTGGGTGAGGCCGAGCACTTTCGTGCGCTCCGTCACCAGCTCCTCAATGGCCTCGAGGATGATCTGGCCCTCATCGGTGATGGGCAGCACCCTCACGGTGGCGCCCTTATCCTGGGCCAGCAGCTGCCAGGGCACGATATTGGCGTGGTGCTCCATGGCGCTAAGGAGGATCTCGTCCCCGGCCTGGACGTTTCGGCGGCCCCAGGCCTGGGCGACCAAGTTGAGGCTCTCCGTGGTGCCCCGGGTCCAGATGACTTCCTTGGCGGAACCGGCGTTGATGAAGCGGCGCACCTTCTCCCGGGCCTCTTCGTAGCGATCCGTGGCCTCCTGGCTGAGGGTGCTGACGCCCCGATG
>CAYWDR010000317.1:0-2522 GCA_964457075.1 uncultured Solibacteraceae bacterium | reverse complement strand
GCCTCTTGACCCCCGGCCCCACTCCACTCCTGCCGGAGGGTCTTTCCGCCCAATCTCTCGCGACGGTGCATCACCGCACCCCCGCGTTCAAAGCCCTGTTCCGGCAGGCTCTGGATGGATTGCGCCGCTTCTACCGCCTGCAGGCGGGCGAGGAGGCCGTGATCCTCTCCGGTAGCGGCACCGCCGGCCTGGAGGCCGCCTTCGTGAACGCGGTGGCTCCGGGAGACACGGTGCTCGTCGCCCACGCCGGCAAGTTCGGTGAGCGCTGGGTGAAGATCGCCAAGGGCCACGGCGTGAAGGTGCTCGAGCTAAAGACGCCCTACGGCGAGACCTTCACCCCCGAGGCCCTCGCCGCCGTGTTGCAGGACGCACCAAAACTCGCCGCCTTCTGCATTCAGGAGCACGAGAGCAGCACAGGCGTGCGCCATGACGTGAAGGCCCTCGCCGCCGTCGTGAAGGCCGCCCAGCCCGACGCCCTCATCCTCGTGGACGCCATCACGGGCGTCGGCGTGCACGACATCCGCCTCTCCGACGGCTGCGACGCCCTCATCTGCGGCAGCCAGAAGGCCCTCGGCATTCAGCCCGGCCTCGCCTTCCTCGCCCTCTCACCCCGCTACCTCGCCCAGCTGGATCAGCCCCACCTCGGCCGCTTCTACCTCGACCTCCGCGCCGAGCTCAAGGCCCACGCCGACAGCGGCACCGCATGGACCCCCGCCATCGGCCTCGTAGCCGCGCTCAAGGCGGCCACCGACTGGGTGGATGGCCTGGGTGGCGTGGAAGCCCTCATCGCCAACGCTGATCTGCAGGCCCGCGCCTTCCGCGCGGCGCTCGCCCAGTGGGGCCTGCCCGGCTTCGCCAAGGCCCCCGGCAACGCCCTCACGGGCGTCACGGTGGAGGGCAGCAGCGCCATCCTCAAGACGCTGCGCGACAAGTTCGGGCTCTCGCTGGCCAACGGCCAGGGCGAACTGGAAAACCACATGGTCCGCGTCGCCCACCTCGGATACACCGACTGTCTCGACACCCTCATGGTTATCCAGGCCCTCGAGCTCGCCTTCCGCATCCACGGCGTGAAGATCCAGGCCCCCGGCGGCGAAGCGGCGCAAGCTGTCCTGGCTCAAGCGAATCAAAATCATTAACCGCGAATTTCGCGAATGGACGCGAATGAAGACGGCCCTATTCGCGTCCATTCGCGTCATTCGCGGTTTCATATTCTTTGGAGCATTCCCATGCGCATTCTCGCCTGCGACGGCATTCATGAAGACGGCCTACAGCTCTTCCGCGCGGAGGGGTGGGAGGTGATCCCTTCGGAGCCCATCAAGGATCCGAAGTCCCTTTCCCAGGCCCTGGAGCACGCGGACGTGCTGCTCGTGCGGAGCGCCACCAAGGTGCCCGGCGAGGTGATCCACGGGGCTTCGCACCTGCGGGTGATCGGCCGCGCCGGCGCGGGCGTCGACACCATCGACGTGGACGCGGCCACGGAGTCGGGCATCGCCGTGATGAACGCGCCGGACGGCAACACGCTGGCCGCCGCCGAGCAGGCGCTGGCGCTGCTCTTCTCGCTGGCTCGGCACGTGCCCGCCGCCGATGCGGGCATGAAGGCGGGCGAGTGGCCCAAGACGGGGCTCACGGGCTTTGAGCTCGAAGGCAAAAACCTCGGCGTCATCGGCCTGGGGCGCATCGGCGCCACGGTGGCCCGCAAGGCCAAGGGCATCGGGATGGAGGTGGCGGCCTTCGATCCCTTCCTGCCCGAAGCGGCGGCCGGGCGCCTGGGCGTGCCCATGATGGATCTGGAGTCCCTGCTGGGATGGGCGGACATCATCACGCTGCACATTCCCCGCACCAAGGAGACGACCAACCTCCTGGACGAGGCCCGGCTGAAGAAGATGAAGAAGGGCGCCTGCCTCATCAACGCCGCCCGCGGGGGGCTCGTGGATGAGGCGGCGCTCCTGAAGCTGCTGGAGAAGGGCCACCTGCGCGGCGCGGCCCTGGATACCTTCGTCACGGAGCCCCTCCCCGCGGACTCTCTCCTGCGCCAGAACCCCCGCCTCATCCTCACGCCGCATCTGGGCGCCAGCACGGGCGAGGCGCAAAAGGCCGTGAGCGTCATCCTGGCGCGGCAGATCATCGACTTCGTGAAGACGGGCGCCGTGGCGGGCTGCGTCAACCTGCCCCCGCTCTCCCCCGAAGCCGCCGTGGAAGTGGGCCCCTGGATGCCCCTCATGACGGCGCTCGGAAAGCTCGCCGCCCGTCTCGTGCCGGCGCCCGTGAAGCTGCAGGTCACCTACGCCGGCCGCACGGATAAGCTGGATCCCCGCCCCCTCACGCGCCTCCTCGTGGCGGGGCTGCTCGGCAACGCCTCTGGCCGCGTGACCCCCGTGAACGCCCTGGCGGAAGCCGCGGCGCGGGGTTTGGAAGTGGCGGAAACCCACGGCGGCGATGGCGACGGTTTCGACCGCCTCGTGCGCCTCCGCATCGAAGGCGCCACCGGCGTCCGCGAAGTGGAGGCCACCTTGCACCGCGGC
>CAYWDR010000316.1:0-2524 GCA_964457075.1 uncultured Solibacteraceae bacterium | reverse complement strand
GCGAATCCCCTCCCCGCCTGGGAACCCGAGGCCCATCCCTTCGCGCCGGACGCCGTGCGCTCCGCTTCGGACGACCCCACCCGCCTGCCGGCCCCCACCGAGCCGCCCCCATCCCACCCCTATGCCGTGGGCGAAAGCCACCACGTGGCCTTCCGCAGCGGCGCCATCGTGGGCCCCTCCGCCACGACGATCCTCCTCGGCGTGGGGGGCAACGATATCCTCGGCCGCCTGAACTGGCAGGCGCTCGGGGCCGTGGGCGCCCCCGGCGGCGAGGGCCTCGGGCCCCGCGGCGCCATGGCGGGCGCGGCCTGGCGCGGCTGGGCCTGGCAGCCCAGCCTTCACGCCTTCAGCATCCTGGACCGTCCCTCCCGCAGCCAATGGGGGAAGGCCCCCGGATGGGATCAGGAGGCGCGGGGCGCGGAGGTGGCCATGACCCGGGCCTGGCTGAACCGGCCCTTCGAGGGGCAGTTCCGCATGGCCCTGCTGAAGGAGCGGGTGGAGCGCGGGGGACGGAGCTCCACGCGGAGCCTGGGCGAGGTGGGGCTGGAGCAGGGGGCGGGATTCAATCGCGGCACCTTCGCCTTCGTCGTCAATGGCGAGGCCCACGGCAGCTGGGGCCGCACGGAAGGGGAGGCCTGGTCCCTGCGGCGGGGCGCCCTGCAAGCCATGGCGGCTTGGAGGGGCTTCGATCTGGGCCTGGAGGCGGAGGGGGGCCGCGTGCAAGGCCAGCCCAGCCAACTCGATCAGTTCCACCTCGGGGGCCAGTTCACGGGTCTCCGCCCCGATAGCGCCGAGCGCAACCAGGTGTTCCAGCCGGCCCTGCCCGCATATCTGGCCACGGGCACGCGCTTTTCCCGATGGCGGGCCCAAAGCGCCGTCTTTTACGTGGAAGGCACGGCCCTATGGAACGAAGGCCAGGATCGCCCCGCCTTCACCCGCGTGGCAGGACTGGAGCTGAAGGGCAACGTCGGCGACCTGCCCATGGTCGGAGAGGCCCTCCGGCGCTATGTCGGCCGCCTCGACGTGAGCCTGGGCCTCCACCGCATCCTCGATGGCCCCATGAAGCACCACACCCGGGTGACGGGTGCGTTCACCTATCGGTTCTAAACACGACGACGTTTGTAGCGCCGCAAGAAGGGCCATTCGCGTTCATTCGCGTTCCGCGGTTCGATGCCCGCGAATGGCCGCCGCCCAGATGTTAGTGGCGAATCAAGATGCGGCAACTCCTTAGACGCTGTGTTTAGAATCAAGCCCACTTAGAAGGACTCCCCATGCCCTCCATTGAGCATCGCCTCCAGGCCCTCGGCCTCATGCTCCCGGCCATGCCCCACGTGGCGGCGGAGGTGCGACTTCCCTTCGAGTTTGTGCGCGTCGCGGGGAACCGGGCCTTCATCTCCGGCCACGCCCCCCAGCTGGCGGACGGCAGCCTCGCCCCGCCCTTCGGCAAGGTGGGCCTGGACCTGACGGTGGAGGACGGCTACGCCGCCGCCCGCCTCACGACGCTCGCCATGCTGGCGAGCTTGAAGCGCGCCGTAGGGGAGCTGGATCGCGTGAAGTCGTGGAACCGCATCTTCGGCATGGTGAACTCCGCGCCCGGGTTCCACCTGCAACCCAAGGTCATCAACGGCTGCTCGGATCTGATCCTCGAACTCTACGGCCCCGAGCGGGGCGCCCACGCCCGCAGCGCCGTGGGCATGGCGGAGCTGCCGTTCAACATCGCCGTGGAGATCGAGGCGGAGGTGGAGCTGGTACTGGGCTGAGGAGCTGATATTCCTAGGTCGATCAAAAAGACAAGGAGTCGACAGAATGAACAGAATGAAAAGCTGAATGAACAAAATGCCGGAGGAGCGGGTAGAGAGTTCCCCATCACTCAATTCCGGAACTTGGATGGAAACGAGTTGTTAACCACAGAGGTCACAGAGGTCACAGAGGGCACAGAGCAGAGCTATGAGAAACCAATCTGTGCTTTTCTCCGTGGCCTCTGTGACCTATGTGGTTAACCCTCTTTCTTGGCAGCAGCCCGTAGCAGTTCCCACAAGGTTGCTACATCCTCCCGCTCCGTCGTTTCCGCGCCGATGCTCACCCGCAGGATCTGCTTCCCCTTCAGCATCGAGGGCGTGAGGTAGGCCTTCCCGCCCTCGTTGATCTTCCGGGCGATTTCGAGGTTATGGCGCTGCAAGGCGACTTCGTCGCCTTGCAGAGGTGAAGGGACATGTCGGATGCAGACGGTTTGGAAGTCTACGGGGGCCATGAGCTGCCAGGCGGGGTCCGCCTCCACTTGGGTCTTGAGCCACTGGGCGTTTTGGAGGTCGCGGCGGAGGCGGGTTTGGAGGCCTTCCACGCCCACGTCCATGAGGTAGAACCAGAGCTTCAGAGAGCGGAAGCGGCGGCCCAGTTGGATGTGCCAGTCGCGGAAGTTTTTCACTTCGCCGTCCTGCTTCGTTTGCAGGTAGCTGGGGTTGGTGCTCATGACGCGGATGAGGTGCTGGGGGTCGCGCACGTAGTAGGCGCTGAAGTCGAAGCC
>CAYWDR010000315.1:0-2568 GCA_964457075.1 uncultured Solibacteraceae bacterium | reverse complement strand
CGGGCTTCGCGGCGGGCTTCTTCCACGTCTTCACCCACGCCTGGTTCAAGGCCCTCCTCTTCCTCGGCGCCGGCAGCGTGATCCACGCGTTGCATCACGAACAGGACCTGTTCAAGATGGGCGGCCTCAAGGCGAAGGCGCCCATCACCTTCGCCACGATGGTCGTGGCGACGTTCTGCATCATGGGCTTCCCCGGCACGTCGGGCTTCGCCAGCAAGGACGAGATCCTCTACCTCGCCTACCTGAAGCACCCGGCCCTATGGGTGATCGGCGTCCTCGGCGCCTGCTGCACGAGCTTCTACATGTGGCGCCTCATGGGCCTCACATTCTGGGGCGAGCCACGGGACAAGCACGCCTTCGAGCACGCCCACGAAAGCCCCGCCTCCATGACCGTGCCCCTCGTGATCCTCGCCATCGGAAGCGTCGTCGCCGTGAAGCTCGGCTGGCCCACGGCCTTCGGCGGCGACTTCGCCATCGAGCGATGGCTGGCGCCCTCGCTCACCTTCGGGCAGCTGCACGCCTACGCGGCCCATGACGCCCACGGCGCCAACCCCGTGCTGCTGGCCGCCGTCTCCACCGCGCTGGGCCTCGGCTTCGGCCTCTTCGGCTTCATGAAGTACAAGGAAGGCACGGCCTGGGAGGAGGCCTTCGCGGCCAAGTTCTCCGGCCTGCATCGCGTCCTCCTGAACAAGTACTACGTGGACGAGGCCGTGGAGCTCGTGCTCCTCGCCCCGCTGCGCTGGTTCGGCAACGTGTGCTGGAAGCTCTTCGACGTGATCCTCATCGATGGCGTGGGCGTAAACCTGCCCGCGGCGCTGACGAAGGTGGCCGGCGACTTCGTGGCCCTCTTCCAGACGGGCCGCGTGCGGAACTACGTCTTCACCATGGGGCTCGGCGTCGCCGCCCTCCTCTACGTCCTGCTGAAGTAGGAGCGCGACATGGCCAATATCCTGAGCCTCCTCGTCTTCGGTCCGGCCCTCCTGGGCCTGGCCCTCCTCTTCCTTCCCGAGAGGCTGGGGAAGGCGGGCAAGTCCCTCGCCTTCCTCGGCGCGCTCGCCTTCTTCGCCATCGGCCTCGAAAAGCTCTGGGGCCTGCGCGCGAACCCCGCCGCCCTGGCTCCCGAACGCTTCACGTGGTTCGCCGTGGCGGGCCTGCCCGTTGAATACCACCTGGCCCTGGATGGCCTGAACTACTGGCTCGTGCTGCTCACGCTCTTCCTCGTGCCCCTCACCATGGCGGCCACCTGGAATTCCATCAAGGAGGGCGAGGGGCGCTTCAACGGCCTCTTCCTCATCCTCTCCACGGGCATGCTGGGCGCCCTCCTGGCCCAGGATCTCCTCTTCTTCTACCTCTTCTGGGAGGCCATGCTCATTCCGATGTATTTCATGATCGGGGTGTGGGGCGGCGACGACCGGCGCTACGCGGCCAACAAGTTCTTCCTCTTCACGCTATCGGGTTCCCTCCTTTGGCTCGTGGCCCTCCTCTTCGTGGCGGGCAAGGCCGGATCCTTCAACCCGGTGCTCATGACGGCAGCGGCGGCTCAGCTGCCCTTCGGCACCCAGTGCTGGCTCTTCCTCGCCTTCGCCGTGGCCTTCGCCATCAAGGTGCCCCTCTTTCCCCTGCACACATGGCTGCCGGATGCGCACACGCAGGCCCCCACGGCGGGCTCCGCCATCCTCGCCGGCGTGCTGCTGAAGCTGGGCGGGTACGGCCTCCTGAAGTTCGCCATCCCCATCTTCCCGGCGGCGGCGAGGCACTATGCCAAGCCCCTGGCCCTCCTGGCCGTCATCGCCATCATCTACGGCTCCCTCGTGGCCATGGTGCAGCGGGACGTCAAGAAGCTGGTCGCCTACTCCTCCGTCGCCCACATGGGTTTCGTGGTGCTCGGCATCGCCAGCTTCACCGTGTTGGGGGCGCAGGGCGCCATGCTCCAGATGCTCAACCACGGCATCTCCACCGGCGCGCTCTTCCTCCTGGTGGGCATGATCTACGACCGCGCCCACACCCGCATGATCGCGGACTTCGGCGGCGTGGCGGTGAAGATGCCCGTCTTCACCGCCTTCTTCTTCATCGTCACCCTCAGTTCCATCGGACTGCCCCTCACCAACGGCTTCGTGGGCGAGTTCTGGATCCTGAACGGCACCTTCATCTCCGGTTTCCAGTGGGGCCGCCTCTTCGCCGGTCTCGCCACCTTAGGCGTGGTGCTGGGCGCGGCCTACATGCTGTGGATGTTCAAGCGCGTTTTCTGGGGCGCGGAAAACACGGATCCCGATAGCGGCACGCACCATCTCCACGACGACTTGAACCTCCGCGAAATCGCCGTGATGCTGCCCATCGTCGCCCTCATCTTCTGGATGGGCCTGCGGCCCGGCACCTTCGTGGCCGCCTCCGAGGCCCCCGTCCAGGCCCTTCTGAAGGAAGCCCAGGCCCCGGCCCCGCGCATGATCACCCTGGCGCCCGCCGCCGAGGCTCCGGCCCATGGCGCGGAGGCCCCCACCCACGGGGCGGGCCACGTGGAGGACCCCCGATGAATTCGTCCGCCCTCCCCACCTCCGCCCAGTGGGCGGC
>CAYWDR010000314.1:0-2595 GCA_964457075.1 uncultured Solibacteraceae bacterium | reverse complement strand
AGCGGGGCATCGCCCTCTCCCGCTGCTTCGACGAGAGCAACCTCAAGAACCCCGATCTCGTCGTGGGCATCCACCAGGAGTTCCTCGCCGCGGGTGCCCAGGTGCTCACGACGAACACCTGGGGGGCCAACCGCGCACGCCTGGCAGGCTACGCCCTGGAGGCGGCCCTGCCCGCCATCAACGCCGAGGGCGTGCGCCTCGCCCGCAAGGCCATCAAGCTGCAGGGCAGTGACGCCTGGGTGGCCGGCTGCCTCGGCCCCTTGGGCCTGCGCCTGGAGCCCTGGGGCCCCACGAGCTTCGACGAGGCCCGGGAGTTCTTCAAGGAACAGACCCAGGCCCTGCTCGACGCGGGCGTGGACCTCTTCGTGCTGGAGTCCTTCGAGGATCTCAACGAGATTCACCAGGCCCTCGCCGCCATCCGCGCCCTCAGCCCCCTCCCCATCGCCGCCATGATGAGCTCGGGCGAAGAGGGCTTGGCCCTCACGAGCTCCGATCCCGGCTGGGTCGCCTCCCGCTTGGCGGAATGGGGCGCCGACCTCATCGGCGCCAACGGCGGCAACGGGCCCGCCCCCCAGCTGGCTCTGTTGGAGAAGCTCCACAAGGCGACGACGAAGCCCATCATCCTCCAGCCCAGCCCCGGCCTCCCCAAGCTCGTGGACGGCCGCTGGCTCTTCATGGCCTCCCCCGAATACCTGGGCGACTTCGCCCAGCGGGCGCTGGCCGGCGGCGCCCGCGCCGTGGGCGGTTGCGCGGGCACGACCCCTGCCCACATCCGCGCCATGCGCGGCGCCCTGCGTCAGGAACGCGCCTTCGTGCAGGCCAACGGCAGCCACGAAGTTCGCTCCGGCGAGCAATCGCAGCCCGAGGTGCCCGTCGCCGAGCGCAGCCGCTGGGCGGAGAAGCTCGCCAAGGGCGAGTTCGTCAGTTCCATCGAGCTCGTGCCCCCCAAGGGCATGGAGTACGACAAACTCGTCGCCAAGACTCGCGCCTGCAAGGCCCTGGGCGTCGACGCCATCAACGTGCCCGACGGCCCCCGCGCCATGGCCCGCATGAGCGCCCTCGCCACCGCCGCCATCATCGAGCGCGAAGTGGGCATCGAGACGGTGCTCCACTACGCCTGCCGCGACCGCAACCTGCTCGGCATGCAGTCGGACCTCCTGGGCGCCGCGGGCCTCGGCCTCCGCAACGTCCTCGCCATCACGGGCGATCCTCCGAAGCTGGGCCCCTACCCCCAAGCCACCGCCGTCTTCGACGTGGATGCCATCGGCCTCGTGAACATCATCAAGCGCCTCAACACGGGGCTCGACATCGGCGGCGCCTCCATCGGCAAGCCCACCCCCTTCTCCCTCGGCGTCGGCGCCAACCCCGTGGCCCCGGATCTCGAACGGGAGCAGCGCCGCTTCAAGTGGAAGGTGGAGGCCGGCGCCCAGTGGGCCATCACCCAGCCCGTCTTCGACGCCGAGGGTCTCTTCCGCTTCCTCGACTTCGCCGATTCCATCGGCCGCATCCCCGTCATCGCCGGCCTCTGGCCCCTCAAGAGCCTCCGCAACGCCGAGTTCATGGCCAACGAAGTGCCCGGCGTCTACGTGCCGCCCACGATCCTGGAACGCATGGCCAAGCGCCCCACCGCAGAAGATCAGGTCAAGGAGGGCCTCGATATCGCCCAGGAAATCCTCGAAGCCATCAAGCCCCGCATCCAGGGCCTGCAGCTCAGCGCCCCGTTTGGGCAAGTGGAGCTCGTGGCGCCGCTGGTGCCGAAGGTCGAGGCCCAGGCATGAGCACCGTCAAAGTCCACTTCCTCCTCGACGACCTCCTCGTGCAGGCCCCCGTGGGCACGCCCCTCCAGGAGATCGCCGAAGCCGCCGGCGCCGACCTCACCTTCGGCTGCCGCACCGGCTCCTGCGGCACCTGCCGTATCCGCGTCGCCGAGGGCATCGCCCACTGCAGCCTCCCCGGCCCCGAGGAACGCGCCTTCCTCCTCGAATTGGGCGCCCCCCCCGACGAACGCCTCGCCTGCCAGGTGCGGGTCAACGGGGACATCCAGATCGACTACCTAGGACTCTAAAAAATGACTCACCACCAAGACACCAAGACACCAAGAAAAGCAAAAACGGGATTCTTCGCCCTTCATCACCAACGCGTTTTTCTTTCCTTGGTGTCTTGGTGTCTTGGTGGTTTTCAGTTTTCCTTCGCGTGCCCCCAATGACTCAGACCCTCACCCAACTCATGAACGACCGCGTCCTCCTCCTGGACGGCGGCATGGGCACGCAGATCTTCGCGAAGAACCCCACCCTCGAAGACTACGGCTCCAAAGAGCTGGAGGGCTGCGTCGAGCTGCTGAACCTCTCCCGCAAGGAATGGATCCAGGAGATCCACGAGCGCTACTTCAAGGCCGGGGCCGACGCGGTGGAGACGAACACCTTCGGCGCCAGCCCCCACGTCCTCGCCGAGTTCGGCATCCCCGAGCGGGCCTTCGAGCTGAACGTAGCCGCGGCGAAGCTGGCTCGCGAAGTGGCCGATAGCTTCGACGGAGGCCGCTACGTCATCGGCTCCGTGGGCCCCGGCACCAAGCTCCTCACCCTGGGCCACACCACC
>CAYWDR010000313.1:0-2599 GCA_964457075.1 uncultured Solibacteraceae bacterium | reverse complement strand
AGGATGCGGAGCACGTTGAACTGCTGATCCGTGATCCCGGCGCCTTCGAAGAGGGCCTTTTCGAAGAGGCGCCCCACGTATTCCCGGGTGAGGAGGACCCCCAAGGCCAGCTCATGCCCAGGGGCCAAGGGGCGGGTGATCTTCAGTTCGTCCCGAAGGTGCATGCCCTTCATCCTACTTGCATTTAAAAAATGTGTTGCAACATCTTTTATCCAAATCTATGCTGGGGATCCCTTATAGGAGGCAGTCATGCGTTCCATGTTCCGCGCGTTGGTCCCCGTTCTGCTCCTGGCCCTGCCCCTGGCGGCCCAGGACACCTACAAGATCGACGAGGCCCATAGCGAAGTCAGCTTCAAGATCCGCCACCTCGTGGCCAAGTCCACGGGGCGTTTCACGAGGTTCCAAGGCGCCATCCACGTCGATGTGAAGGACATCACCAAGTCCACCGTGGAAGTGGCCATCGACGCCGCCAGCGTCAACACCGACAACGGAGACCGAGACAAGCACCTCCGGGGCGGCGACTTCTTCGATGTGGAAAAGTTCCCCGCCATCACCTTCAAGAGCACCGCCGTGAAAGAAGTCTCCAAGGGCATGCTGGAGGTGACCGGCGACTTCACGCTGCGCGGCGTCACCAAGCGCATTACCTTCCCCATCAGCAACGCGGGCACCCGCGCGGGTCTGCGCGCCGGCTCCACCGTGGCCGGCTTCATCGATGGCGCCCTGAAGCTCAAGCGCCAGGACTTTGGCATCACTTACGCCCCCGGCGTGTTGGGCGATGACATCGAGATCAGCCTCAACATCGAGGCCAGCAAGGTCGATCCCGCCAAGGCCATGGTCGCCAAATAAGCCTGGCGCCGCTGATGGCAGGGCCTAAGTTCCGGGGAGTCATCCACGGAGCTTAGGCCCTGCCTGGATTGGAGGCCCCATGCCGGAACCCCACGTCGCCATCCGCCATCCCGCCCTCGTCAATCTTGAGCCCGGCACCTACTGGTGGTGCGCCTGCGGCCTCTCCAAGAACCAGCCCTTCTGTGACGGAACCCACAAGGGGTCCGGCCTCGGCCCTTTGAAGCTGGAGATCCAGGAGGCGAAGGAGGGCTGGCTTTGCCAGTGCAAACACAGCGGGGACAAACCCTGGTGCGATGGGACCCACAAAACGTTGTGATCCCATCGAAGATCCTGGAACTCGCGGCGGGGCCGCCGGGCCCGGTACACTGATGGGTCCCCGTTCTGGGGCTTCCCACGGGTCCGCCATGAACCATCCCATGCCCCCCGAAACTTCCGAAGCGCCCCTGGCCCCGGGCCAGCGGCTGCCCCGTTCCGAGCGGAAGGAGTTCAGCGCCGAGGCGCTTCAGGAGATCGCCGCCATCGCGGCGAAGTATCCCGATAGGCTCGCCGCCACGCTGCCCGCCCTCCACATCGCCCAGCGGGAGTTCGGCTTCACGAGCCTGGACGCCATGAAGGCCGTGGCCAAGGCCCTCTCCATCCCCGAGGGGCATGTCTTCGGCGTGGCGAGCTTCTACACCATGTACCAGAAGCAGCCCGTAGGCCGCTTCCATCTGCAGGTGTGCACGAACATCGCCTGCGCCCTGAGCGGCGGCGCCCAACTGCTGGAGAAGGTATGCCAGCGCGCGGGCGTCGAGCCCGGCGAGGGCCCCAGCAAGGACGGCCTCTGGAGCGTCGAGGAAGTGGAGTGCCTGGCGGCCTGTGGCTCGGGCCCCTGCCTGCAGGTGAACCACGACATCTACGACGAGTACGTGGATGAGAAGCGCCTCGACGAGATCCTGTCGGCCTGCAAGCGTGGCGAGTACCGCGAATGGGCGAAGTGAGGGGATGACGATGATCCGCACGAAGAACGATCCCCAGCGCTACACCTTCGCGGGCTTCGGCTCGGAGAAGTACCCCAACCTCATGCTCCGCGGCGCCGGGGACCTGAACAACTGGACCTTGGACGCCTACGAGCAGAAGCACGAAGGCTACATCGCCATGAAGCAGGCCCTGAAGATGGAGCCCGTGGCGGTGACGGAGGAAGTGAAGACCTCGGGTATCCGCGGCCGCGGCGGCGCCGGGTTCCCCGCTGGCCTCAAGTGGTCCTTCATGCCGAAGGACACGCCCGAGCGCAAGATCACCCGCTATCTGGTGATCAACGGGGACGAGGGCGAGCCCGGCACCTTCAAGGACCGCGCGATCCTCGAATACAACCCCCACCAGCTCATCGAGGGCTGCATCATCGCCAGCTACGCGATGCAGGCCAACACCTGCTACGTCTACATCCGCGGCGAGTTCCTATGGCTCATCGAGAAGCTCGAAGCGGCCATCCAGCAGGCCCGCGACAAGGGCTACCTCGGCAAGAACATCCTGGGCAGCGGCTTCGATCTCGACATCCTCGTCCACCGCGGCGCGGGCGCCTACATCTGCGGCGAGGAGACGGCCCTGTTGAATTCCCTCGAAGGCCGACGCGGCGAGCCCCGGGTGAAGCCCCCCTTCCCGGCGGCCAAGGGCGCCTTCGGACAGCCCACCACCATCAATAACGTGGAGACCATCGCGGCCGTGCCGCCGATCATCCGCATGGGCGGCGCCGAGTACGCGAAGCTCGGGACCC
>CAYWDR010000312.1:0-2611 GCA_964457075.1 uncultured Solibacteraceae bacterium | reverse complement strand
CCTGCGGGATAGCGACCTCCACACCGTGTGCGAGGAGGCCCGCTGCCCCAACCGCGCCCACTGCTTCACCCACGGCACGGCCACCTTCCTCCTCATGGGCGACACCTGCACCCGCGCCTGCGGCTTCTGTAGCATCCAAAGCGGCAAGCCCAACATGCTGAACCCCCGCGAGCCCGAGGAGACGGCTGAGCGCGTGGCCCAGCTGAAGCTGCGCTACGCCGTGCTCACGAGCGTGAACCGCGACGATCTGCCCGATGGCGGCGCCGCCCACTTCGCCGCCACCATCCGCGCCATCAAGCGGCGCAACCCCGGCACGGGCGTGGAGGTGCTCACGCCGGACTTCATGGGCGAACTGGAGGCCGTGGCCCGCGTGGTGGCCGCGGGCCCCGCCGTGTTCAACCACAACACGGAAACGGTGCCCAGCCTCTACGCGGAAGTGCGGCCCGCCGGGAGGTTCGAGCGCACCCTTCGCGTGCTGGCGCACGCGAAGGAGATGGGGAACGCCCTGTTTGGATCCGACTTCAAGACGAAGAGCGGGTTGATGCTCGGGCTTGGGGAAACCGAGGCCGAGTTGATGGAGGTCTTTGAGAAGCTTGCGGCGGTGGGCGTGGACATTCTCACGCTGGGGCAGTACCTGCGGCCCACGCGCTTCCAGCTGCCCGTGAAGCGCTACGTGCCCCCCGAGGAGTTCGCGGAACTGGGGCGGAAGGCCAAGGCCCTGGGCTTCCATACGGTGTACGCCGGGCCGCTGGTGCGCAGCAGCTTCAACGCCCACGAAGTGGCGGAAATGGAAGGCATCAGCATCGCCTGAGGCCCTCCATTCCGGCCAGGGCGTTCGTCAGATCTTGTAATGGAACCGGGCGATGAAGGTCGAAGGAACGGGCTCCGAGCCGCTCAGGGCGGGCCTGAAGCGCCAATCCTTCGCCGCCTCCAGGGCGGAGGCGCGCAGCAGGGTCGGCCCTTCCAGCACGGTGGCCTTCACGGGCACGCCCTTCTCGTTCACTTTCAAGGCCACGGAGACCTCACCCCGGACCTTGGCCGCCTTCGCAAGGGGAGGATAGGGCGGGGTCACGGTCTTCACGGGCACCGGCGGGCGGATTTCGACGGCGGCGCTCGCCGTTTCCACGGTGGCCACGGCCCGGCCTGCATTCGAGGCCTCCTTCTTCGGGCCCACGGGCTCGGTGATCACGGGTTCCTTGACGGGGGCCGATTCGGGCTCCTTGTTCGCGGCCTCGGGCTTCACGGGCCTTTCATTTTCGGACTGAGCCAGTTCGGCCGTGGGGTGGTTCTGGATCCAAACGATCAGGCCCAGACCCGTGAGGGCGATGAATCCGATCAAGGCCGCCAGGATCGCGTTGGACGATGCAGGTTTGGCGGGTTTGGGGGGTGGTTTGGGGTTGGGCGTCGTGGGTTGGGTCATGGTCGCCTCCAAGGCGCGGGGCGGTTTTCCGCCCCACGGGCAAGGTGGGACCCCTTGCCCCCCCTCACAAGGCGCCCGCGCAAGTTTTACCTCGATGGGAGAAAGGGGGGACTTCATCACCCCCGCGTCACCGAGCCAGACCCGGCGACGGCTCGCCCGGACCCCACGTCACCGTTGACCCTTGGGGGGGATCCGAGCCGTCGCTCTTAACCCCCCGTAGGCGTCAGCGTGCCCAGCGCCTTCACGGGCTGCCCCAGGAGGTCACCCACCACGCGCCCTTGGGTCCGCAGCCGCGTGATCCCGCCCTCCGGGGCCGAAACGCGGAAGGTCCAATCGAACTCGCCCTGGGAGTGGCGGATCAGCCTGAGGCCCGGCTCCCGATCCTCGGGATGGAGGGCGCCGAAGAACTGATCGGGGCTCCATTCAAGGGCGCCCCGGGGGAGGCCCATCAGGCGATCCACACCTTGGGAGGCCCTCACGGTGCCCCGGGTGGAATCCCAATCCCAAATGCCCATGTGGGCCACGCGCAAGGCCAGGCGAAGCCGCTCCTCGCTCTCCTTCAGGGCCCGCTCGGCCTCTTTTTGGGCCGTGATATCCCGGGCGATGGCGTAGATGAGTTTTTCTTCGGGGAGGGGGCGGGAGACCCAGTGGAGCCAGCGATGGCTTCCATCCTTGCAGCGGTAGCGGTTAGCAAAGCTGAGGCAGTCGGCCCCTTCGTCGGCGATACGGTTGGCTTCCGCCAGGGTGGCCGCCCGGTCCTCGGGGTGAACGAAGTCCAGGAAGGGCCGGGCCATGAGCTCCTGTGGGGACCATCCCAGGGTGCGCTCCCAGGAGGGGTTGAGGCGCTTGAAGTGGCCGTCGTAGCCCGCGATGGCGAGCAGATCCAAGGACCACTCGAAGAAGCGTTCCCCCACCACCGGCACTTCGCAGGATCTCGAATCCTCGAGCATGACCCGCCCCGATCTCTCTCTGTCAGGTTAGGCCGCCGTCACCGGGCCCGCCACAGCGCCATGCCGATCTCGAAGGCGATGAGCAGGATGATGATCCATTCCAGGAGGTGGGCCCGACGGGTGGCCAGGAGATCCATGAGACGGGCGCCCGCATCCGCCAGGTAGGCGAGCTTCTGTTGGATGGCCCCCGTGCGCTCCTCCAGATCGAAGTGCTTGAAGAGGGCGCTGTCCAGGTGGGCGA
>CAYWDR010000311.1:0-2654 GCA_964457075.1 uncultured Solibacteraceae bacterium | reverse complement strand
TGAGCCAGTACTCGCCGTGGGAGGGCGCGTCCAGCAGGCCGAGGATGGCGAGCAGCGTGGATTTTCCGCAGCCGGAGGGGCCGGAGATGGAGACGAACTCCCCCTCGTGGATATCGAGGTGCACATCGGCGAGGGCGTGGGTTTCCACTTCCTCGGTGGTGAAGATTTTGCGGAGGTCGCGGAGGTGGATGAGGGGCTTGGACATGGGGGCTCCGTTCAGTTTTGGCGAAGGGCTTCCGCCGGTTGGATACGGGCGGCGCGCAGCGCCGGGACGAGACTCGCGAGGGTGGAACACAGGAGGAGGGCCCCTGCGGATCCCAGCAGGCTGGAGGGTGTGGCGGGCTGGGCGTCGGCGAGGAAGGAGGCCAGGATGCGGCCCGCGGCGAGGGCGGCGGCCACGCCGATTCCCATGCCGATCAGGCCGGTCCAGAGGCCGCTTTGGAGCACCTGGACCAGGATTTGGCCCGGTGTGGCGCCCAAGGCGGCGCGCACACCGAATTCCTGGGTGCGCTGGGCCACCAGATAGGCCAGGAGGTTGTAGAGCCCCGCCAGGGCGAGCAGCAGCGCGAGGGCGCCGGCGAAGCCCAGGAGCCGCACTTGGGTGCGGATCTCCTCCAGGCTCTCGCCCACCACGTCCTCCATGCGGCGCAGGCCCTTGGCGGGCCAATCGGGCGCGGCTTCCCTTGCCGCGGTCCGGAGGGCGTTCAGATCCAGGAGGCGGGGGTTGTCGTAGCGGACGACGAAGGTGGTGGTGCGCATGCCCGTGGGCGAGGCGAAGTAGGCCGTCATCTGATGGGCGTCGCTCCCCGGGCCCGCGTTCCGGACGTCCGAGACCACGCCGACCACCTGGATCCAGCGGTCGCCATGCTTGAAGTCCTGGCCGATGGGATCCTTGCCCGGCCAGAAGGCGCGGGCGAGGGACTGGCTCACGATGGCGATGGGCGCCTCGGAGGCCATATCGGCATCGGTGTAGCCGCGGCCGGCCAGCAACCGGATGCCGAAGGCCTCGAAAAGGCCCGGGCTGGCGGTGCGCATTTCCACCCACTCGTCATCCCGCATGGGGCGGTCGCGGATCTCGCTCTTGAAGTTGTTGCCGTAGGCCTCCACGGGGAGCATGGCGATGCTGCCGGCGCCGGTGACGCCCGGCACGCTCCGGAGGCGCTCCAGGAGGGCCATGGCCTTCTGATCCGACTGGCGGCCCGCCTCCGGGGTCCTCGCGCTGGTGTCGCAGGTGAACACGGCCACGCCCTTCGTGTGGATCCCTAAGGGCGTGCGGTTCAGCTTGAGAAGCACGGCGCCGAGGGAGGCGAAGGAGGCCAGGAGGGTGAAGGCGAGGGAGACCTGCACCGCCACGAGGGCCACCCTCAGTCCCTTGGATCCGCCCTTGACGAGGCCGCGGCCTCCGGAGCCCAGCAGCGCGCCGAGCCTGAACCTGGAGAGGAGGAGCGCCGGGAGGCCGCCCATCCCCAGGGCCACGAGCAGGGCGGCGAGGCTGGTCCAGGCGAGCAGGCCGCCATCCAGGGCCAGGGGGCGGAGGGCTTGAAAATCCTGGCCCACGGCGGGCCTCAGCAGCAGGAGCGCGAACCGAGCCACGCCCGGGGCCAGCACGGCCCCTCCGGCGCAGAGGAGGATGGATTCCAGGAGGCGGGGGCGCACGGCCCTCCATCGGCTGGCGCCCAGGGCCACCCTCAGGGCCGTGTCCTCGGCCCCCACCAGCGCGCGGGCCAGCACGGCGTTGGCCAGGTTCACGAGGGTGAGGGCCACGAGCATGGCCGAGGCCAGGGCCAGGATGCCGCCCAGGGATTTGTGCGCGTCCCGCCGCTGCTGGAGGTAGGCCTCGCTGGCCATGCGGGTGAGGGCTTCCTGGGCGCCCGGATGCTCGGCGGCCATGGCCTTGGAAAGCGCATCCAGTTCCGCCTTGAACTGGGCCTCGGTCACGCCGGGCGCTAGGCGCGCGAAGAGGGGCATGAAGCGGTTGTAGCGCCACTGCCGGGGGCCCGCGCCGGGCACCAGGGGGAGGAAGAGCTGGGCGCCGCGGATCCGCAGGGTCCCGGGAAGGACGGCCACGACGGGGTGGCTCTCGCCGTTGAGCTGGATCTCCCGGCCCAGGATGCCGGGGTCCCGCGCGAAGCGGCTCGTCCAAAGCCCCTCGGTGAGCACGACGCCGCGCTCGGCGGCGGGATCCCAGTGGGGGCTGCCCAGCAGGGGCCGGACGGGGAAGACCTGAAAGAAGCCCGGCGTGACGCGGCCGGCCTGGATCACCTCCGGCTCGCCCTCCCCCGAGAGGTTCATATCCACCACGTTGAGGCCTTCGATGGCCGCCGCGCCCTTGAGGCGGGCCTTCACTTCCTGGTAGATGGGCCAGGAGGCGGGCATGGAGTAGCCCTTCCCTTCGAGATCCGTCCACCAGAGAGCGTGGGTGCGCAGGGGCTCGGGGAAGGGGGGATCCGAAAAGAAGACGGTGCGGAGGGCGCCCACCATGGCGGCGGTGGCGCCCAGGCCCAGGGCCAGCACGAGGAGGGCGGGGATCGTGAACTGGGGGGCGCGCCGCAGGTTGCGCAGGGCGAGCCGGAGATCCTGGAGGAGGTGGGCCATGGGGGCTCCGGGCTGGGGGGAAGGAGGAAGGAGGAAGGAGGAAGGAGGAAGGAGGAAGG
>CAYWDR010000310.1:0-2698 GCA_964457075.1 uncultured Solibacteraceae bacterium | reverse complement strand
AAGATGGATCAGGTCTACATCGGCAGCTGCACCAACGGCCGCATCGAGGACCTCCGCATCGCCGCTTCCGTCTTCAAGGGCCAAAAGGTCGCCGCCGGCACCCGCGCCATCGTCGTGCCCGCCACCACCACCGTGTGGAAGCAGGCCATGAAGGAGGGCCTCATGGACATCTTTGCCGAGGCGGGCTGCGTCATCTCCACCGCCACCTGCGGCGCCTGCCTGGGCGGCCACATGGGCGTGCTCGGCGCCGACGAGACCTGCCTCTCCACCACCAACCGCAACTTCACGGGCCGCATGGGGCACCCCACCTCCAAGGTCTACCTCGCCAGCCCCGCCACCGCCGCCGCCACCGCCATCACAGGCTGCCTGGCCGATCCCCGCGACTTCCTTCCCAAGCCCGTGGTTGAAGAGCAGCAGCTGTGGGGCGTGTGATGAGGAACGGAGATCAAAAGCAATTAACCACAGAGGTGCCCGAATGAGCCTCCCCACCGTTCTCCAGGGCCGCGCCCACGTCTATGCCCGGGCCCACATCAACACGGATGAGATCATCCCCGCCCGCTACCTCAACGTGCATGAGGAGGCGGAGCTGGCGAAGCACGCCATGGAGGACATCGACGTGGACTTCGTGAAGAAGGTCCAGCCCGGCGACTTCGTCGTGGGCGGCGAGGATTTCGGCTGCGGCTCCAGCCGCGAGCACGCCATCTGGGCGCTGCGCGGCGCGGGCGTGAAGGCCGTCATCGCCTCCAGCTACGCCCGCATCTTCTTCCGCAACGCCGTGAACAACGGCTTCCTCGTGCTCGAGTGCCCCGAGGCCGTGGCCGCCGTACTGGATGGCCAGACCCTCCAGCTCGATATCGAAGCGGGCGTCCTCCACATCCAGGAGACGGGCGCCACCTTCACCTTCGTGCCCCTCAGCGACTTCGCCAAGGCCTTCCTCGCCGAGGGCGGGTTGCTGCCCTACCTCGTGGCGCGGATGAAGGGGGGTGCCGCGTGAAAAACATGGAACCGCGAATGACGCGAATGGACGCGAATAAAGAACGCGTTGGAGCTTTTCATTCGCGAACATTCGCGTCATTCGCGGTTAACCCTCCATTTCGCACCGAGGCCCCATGACGACCCATCGCATCACGATCCTCCCCGGCGACGGCATCGGCCCGGAGGTGATCCGGGAGGCCGTGGCTTGTCTGGAACTCATCGGGAGGGAACGGGACCACGCCTTCGAATTCGAGACGCACCCCATGGGTGGCGCCGGTTTCGAGGCCGCGGGGGATCCCCTCCCCGAGTCCACGCTGGCGGCCTGCCTCTCCTCCAAGGCCGTATTGCTGGGCGCCGTGGGAGGGCCCGCCTGGGACGGGCTTCCCGCCCACCATCGCCCGGAAACCGGCCTCCTGCGCCTGCGCCAGGCCCTGGGGTGCTACGCCAACCTCCGCCCCGTGGCGATCATCGACGCCCTGGCAGCCTCCAGCCCCCTGAAGCCGGAGATCGTGCGCGGCACGGACCTGCTCATCGTCCGGGAGCTGGCGGGCGGCCTCTACTACGGCCAGCCCCGCTCCCTGGACGCCGATCGCGGCGTCAACACCATGGCCTACACCGCCCCCGAGGTGGAGCGCGTGGCCCGTGTCGCCTTCGACGCGGCCCGGCTGCGGCGCAAGCTCGTGACCTCCGTGGACAAGGCCAACGTGCTGGAGGCCTCGCGCCTTTGGCGGGCCACCGTCGATCGCGTGGCCGCGGATTATCCCGGCGTGAAGGTCGAGCATCAATACGTGGACAGCGCCGCCATGCTGCTGGTGACGAACCCCACCCACTTCGACGTGATCCTCACGGAAAACCTCTTTGGCGACATCCTCAGCGACGAGGCGGCCGTGCTGGGTGGTTCCCTGGGCCTGCTCCCCAGCGCCTCCCTGGGCGGCCCCGTGGGCCTCTACGAACCCGTCCATGGATCCGCGCCCGCCCTGGCGGGCGGAAACGTCGCCAACCCATGCGGCGCCATCGCCAGCGCGGCCCTCCTGCTGCGGCATAGCCTCCACCTCGACGCCGAGGCCTGCCTCCTGGAATTGGCCTTGGCCGAGGTGCTCGGCGAGGGCTACGGCACGCCGGATCTCAAGGGCGCCCCCCACACCATAGGCACCGCCGAATTGGGCGACCGCATCCGCGAACGCTGTTACCAGCTGTGTTGGCAGAGCACCATGCCCGAGCTCGCCGTGGGTCCCTGATTCTGACAATCCTTAACAAGCGATTTTTGAAAATTAGCGTTGACTTTGCCTTCCGGACCCCTAGACTCCACGCATGGCCCTTGGGACTCCCACCTCCGCGCATCGCGCCGACCACCTCGGTCGCGCAGCGCAAGGCGTTCCTCCCGCCGTTGAGTTTTTCGTACCCGTAGCGCCTCTGGCGATCAGCGTTCCCAGCCTGATTGTCATTATTCCTAGAGCGCGCGCGGGGACCTAAGAGAGTCCACTTCCCACCCGGAAGGCCCCGCGCTCCCACCAGGACGCGGGGCCTTTCCCTTTTCAGGAACCCCCATGACATCCCCCAGCGATCAAAACGCCCAACAGGGGCGGCGGCGGAGCTCTGCCCTCGTGGATGGCGCCCACCGCGCCCCCGCCCGGGCCATGCTCAAGGCCACGGGCCTGAACGACGCGGATCTGGCGAAGCCCCTCATCGGCATCGCCAATACGTGGATCGAGGTGGGGCCCTG
>CAYWDR010000309.1:0-2712 GCA_964457075.1 uncultured Solibacteraceae bacterium | reverse complement strand
GTAGGAGAGGCTGGTTGGAAAGAACATCGTAACCCCCACTTCAGCGTGGGGATCAATCCGGACCTGGACAAACCGGAGTTGACGGTCATCACGCCGCGCCGCCGGCCCTTCGTGACCTTCAGAAACGTTTCCCGACAAGGAATTGGCGACGGAACGGGAGAAGGCTGTGACCGCCCTCCAATTCCGGATTACACCGCCACCGGCGTGACCAGATACTTGCCTTTGGCGTCCTGAGTCACCGTGCCCGCCAGGATCTCCGGGTCGTGCTCGAAGATGAGGATCGTGTCCGTGCCCGTGACCCGGTCCAGGAGCTTGATGCGCTCGTTCACGCAGGTGACCACGTCCAGATCGTAGCCCATGACCCAGGCCGGCTGGATGTGGCGGGCCGTGGGGATGAGATCCGCGAGGTAGACGAGGGTGCGCCCCCCGCCCGTGATGGTCACCGTCTGCACGCCTTCGATGTGGCCCGGGGCCAAGTCCACCGTGATGCCGGGCAGGATCTCGGCGTGTCCCTCGACGGTGTCGAGGAGGCCGGCCTTTTCCAGGGGCTCCCAATTTTTGGGCAGGTAGCTCGCCTTCACCCGCAGGTGCGGATGCCGGGCATCGTCGAGATCCTGCGTCTGCACCACGTAGCGCGCGTTGGGAAAGCTAGGCACGAGCTCGCCATGGGCGTTGAAGCGGGTGCTGCCCCCGGCGTGGTCGAAGTGGAGGTGCGTCAGGATCTGCAGGGTGACGTCCTCCGGCTTCACTCCGTGCTTCGCGAGCTCGCGATCCAGGATGCCCCGGCCCTCGAACTTGAAGCGGGCCATGAAGGCGTCCTCCTCCTTATCCCCGTTGCCGTTGTCCACGAGGATCACGTGCTTCTTCCCGCCCACCTCGCCTCGGATCAGCAGGCAGTTGGTGGCCATGGTGATCTGGTTATCGGCGTCGCAGGGATAGACCTTGTTCCAAACCACCTTCGGCACCGTGCCGAACATGGCCCCTCCATCCAGGGCGAAGGTGCCAGCGCTGATGATTTGGACGTCCCATGTACCTAACTGCATCGCGTACTCCTGGCGCTAATTATCTCACTTCTCCGCCATCTTCTTGAACACGGCCATGATGTCCATGGGCAGCGGGAAGATGATGGTGCTGTTCTTCTCGACGGCGATTTCCGTGAGCGTCTGCAGGTAGCGCATTTGGATGGCGGCGGGGTTCTGGCTGATCTTGTTGGCGGCTTCCAGGAGCTGTTGACTGGCCATGAGCTCGCCCTCGGCGGCGATGATCTTGGCGCGCTTCTCACGTTCCGCCTCGGCCTGCCGACCCATCGCCCGCTGCACCTGCTCGGGCAGGTCCACGTTCTTCACCTCCACGCTGTTCACCTCGACCCCCCAAGGCTCGGTGGCGTGGTCGATGATCTCCCTCAGGCGCTGGCCGAGTTTCTCCCGGTCCGCGAGGAGCTCGTCGAGAGTCACCTCGCCGAGAATCGAGCGCAACGTGGTCTGGGCCATCTGGCTCGTGGCGTAGTGGTAGTTCTCCACGCCGAGGATGGCCAGCTTGGGATCCATCACCTTGAAGTAGACGACGGCGCTCACCTTCAAGCTCACGTTGTCGCGGGTGATGATGTCCTGGCTCGGCACGTCCAGCACGATGGTGCGCAGGGAGATGGTCACCGCCGTTTGGAAGGGCCGGAATACGAAGCAGAGGCCGGGGCCCTTGGGCCGCTCGCCCACCTTGCCCAGGGTGAACACCACGAGCCGCTCGTACTCGTTCACCACCTTGAGGCAGCTCAGGAGGTAGACGAAGCCGATGAACGCGAATGGGCCACAGCCCATGAAGGGGAGAAGGGCGTCCATGGCAGGCTCCTGGGTTCAGGGGATTGTATCGGGTCTGCCCCTGACGAAGGGATTTCCCGCCCGTTCCTCCCCGATGGTGGTGGCGGGGCCGTGGCCGGGAATGACCAGCGTGCCGGGATCCATGGGATAGAGCCGGCCCTGGATGCTGGCTTCCAGCTGGTCGAAGTCCCCGCCCCAAAGGTCCGTGCGTCCCACGCCCCTTCGGAACAGCGTGTCCCCCGCCAAGACCACCCCTCCCTTTTCGAAGGCGCCGTGGAAGCAGCAGGAGCCCGGCGTGTGACCGGGGGTGTGCATCACCGCCAGCTCGTGGTGGTGGTCCCCATGGGCCAGCTCACCCATGTCGGGCCGGGGGATGGGGGCCATGCCGAAGGCCCCCGTCTGCATTTCCAGGTTCTCCACGAGGAAGGTGTCGCCGGGATGGAGGTAGGCGGGCACCTGCCAAAGATCCTGCAGTTCCTTCGTCGCGCCCACGTGATCGAAGTGGGCGTGGGTGTGCAGGAGCGCAGTGACCTTGTAGCCCAGCTGGGCGACGCGGGCCGCGATGCGGCGGCCATCGCCCCCGGGATCCACCACCACGCCGGTGCCCTTGGCGGCATCCCATAAGAGGGAGCAGTTGCACCCCAAAGGGCCAACCGGGAAGGATTCCAGCTTCAACATCCGCGTATTCTCCCACGGAAGGCCCCGGGGGGAGAGGTTGGCAAAAGCCTCACGCGGAGGCGCAGAGACGCGGAGGCGCAGAGAAAAGACTCCATGCCCCGCCGGGGCACCACGCGGCAGGAACGTCCTTGTTGAACCACCAAGACACCAAGACCACCAAGAAATGCAGGCTCCGTTCGGCGTTGCCGCAAGGCCATCCGGGCCTGCGGCCCCAGGTCCA
>CAYWDR010000308.1:0-2734 GCA_964457075.1 uncultured Solibacteraceae bacterium | reverse complement strand
GGAGGATGAGCCACAGGAGGATGAACTCGCCGGCGAGCACGCCCGGGAGCATGTTCAAGGTGCGGTTGCGGTTGGCGGACCACACGTCGTCCCACCGCTCCAGATCGATGTAGGCCCGGATGAGGCCGATGCTGGGGCGGCCCTGTTTCGGATTGGGGATGGCCAGGTACACCTTCCAGCCCCGGCCCGCAGGCATGCCATCCTCCTCCAGCTCCACCAGCTGCGTCTGGGCCGCCTTGAGATTCAGGAAGCTGGCCAGATCCTTGCCTGTGGAGACGTTGGATTCCTCACCGGAGGATTTCACTAGCTCGAGACCGTTGCCCTCCACCCGCTTGAAGACGTCCACCTGGAAGATGGAGCGCCCCTTGCCCGCGACGCTCTCCAGCATCTCCTCCAGCTTGCGGGGGTTCTCGAATTTGGGATCCCGCTCCATGACCTCCGTCTGCACCGTTTCCGAGGCCTCGATGAGGAGGCGGCGGCTGTAGTCCTCCAATTCCTTGCGGGAGTTCTTCGTGATGGAAAAGGCCACGGCCACCGTGAGGAAGCTCGTCATCGCCGCCGTGAGGAGGAAGAGCTTGGCGTGGAGGCTGCGGAGCCAGGCCGTCACCCGTGCATTCATCGAAGATCCCCCAGATTGCTCCGCAGAAGGGTGGCGAAGGTGAATGGGCCCATCCCTCCCGCCAGGGCGGAGGCCTGGGCCAGGGCGAGCCCCGCTTCCCGGCGGGCGTGGGCAAGGAGCAGCGCCATGCCCTCCGCCAGGATGGGCCGGGTTCCGGGTCCCATGCCGCGGAGCCGTTCTTCCAGATCGAGGGCCAACTCCGTCCAGTCGTGGCAAAGGCCCAGCGCGTCCTGAAGCACCTTGAGGGCGAGGAGGGCCTGATCCGGCGCCGCCTTGAAGGCGGGCCCCAGCACCTCAAGGGCATACCGCAAGCGCTTGGCCGCGATGCGGATCCGGTGGAGGGCCTCCGCGTCCCCTGACCGGCAGGCCGCCTCCAAGGGCTCCAACGCCTCCCGCAGGAGGGGGCTGAGCAGGGCCCAAAGGGCCTGGCGCGGAGGCGGGAGGGGCGCGGAATGGGATCCGGGCGGGAACTCCGGCCGAGCCCCCAGCCGGGCGCCCAGCCTCCTCCCCGCCTTCCCCCGCTCCCGGTCCAGCCCTTCCAGCAGGTGCTCCACCGCGGCCTGGGCCGCGAGGCCCTGCGCCCGCGCCTGGCTTTCCGAGAGCAAGCGCGCCATCACGTCCAGGCACCGGAGGCGGCCCAGGGCGCGGGTCCAGCGGCGGGCAGCCTTAAGGATTCCGGCCGGGGCGGCCTCCTCCATCAACTCCAACACGCTGCGCAGGCGGCGCGCGGCGATCCGGACCTGGCGCAGTCCCTCCGGCCGCTCGGCCCAGGCCTCGACGGCACAGGCCCGCGCCAGGGCGTCGGCCCTTTCCCGGGCCACGTGCGCGAGCCAGGGCTGCAGGGCGTCGGTGGGCATGCCTGAATTGTATGCGAGGGGGAGGCAGGCGAACTTTTAGCGTAAACTAGCCAACCCCGGGAGGCTCCATCTCCGTGGCACCCGCCACGGGAGGGTCATCCAGAGGATGAACCGATCGATGGAGCGTCCATGGAGCACATCCACATCAAGGGTGCCCGCGAGCACAACCTCAAGAACCTGGACCTCGTCCTGCCCCGCAACCAGTTCATCGTGATCACGGGCCTCAGTGGCAGCGGCAAGTCCAGCCTCGCCTTCGACACGCTCTACGCCGAGGGCCAGCGCCGCTACGTGGAAAGCCTCAGCGCCTACGCCCGCCAGTTCCTGGATCAGATGGAAAAGCCGGACGTGGATTCCATCGAGGGCCTCAGCCCCGCCATCTCCATCGAGCAGAAGACGACGAGCCGCAACCCCCGCTCCACGGTGGCGACGGTGACGGAGATCTACGACTACCTCCGCCTCCTCTACGCCCGCACGGGCAAGCCCCACTGCATGGCCTGCGAGAAGCCCATCGCCAGCCAAACCATCCAGGAGATGGCCGACCACATCCTCGCCCTGCCCGAGGGCACGAAACTGCAGATCCTCGCCCCCGTCGTGCGGGGCCGCAAGGGCGAGTACAAGAAGCTGCTGCTGGACCTGATGAAGCGCGGTTACATCCGCGCCCGGGTGAACGGGGAGATGCTCGACCTCACGGAGGGCGTGCCCGACCTCGATAAACAAAAGAAGCACAGCATCGAAGTCGTGATTGATCGCCTGAAGGTGGCACCCTCCCTCAGCACGAGGTTGGCGGATTCCCTGGAGATCGCGTGCAATCTCGCAGAGGGCTCCGCCCTCTGCGACGTGGAAGGGAAAGAGCGGCTCTTTTCGAGCAAGTTGGCCTGCTCCAACGTGAAGTGCGAGCGGTTTGGGTTGGGGCTGCCCGACCTTGAGCCAAGGAGCTTTTCCTTCAATAGTCCCTATGGGGCCTGCCCCACCTGCGACGGGCTTGGTTTCAAGCGGCAGTTCGCGGAGGAACTGGTGATTCCCAACCCGGCCCTCTCCATCAACGCCGGGGCCATCCAGGCGCCGGGGTGGAAGAGCGTGAGCGAGGATGGCTGGCGCAGCCAGATGATGGATCAGCTCTCCCGCAAGCTGAAGTTCAGCCTCGATACGCCCTGGAAGAAGCTGGGGGCCGAGATCCGCCGCGTGCTGCTGCACGGCCTCACGAAGGAGATGCGCTTCACCTACGAGAGCAAGCGCAACCGCTACGATTTCTTCCACA
>CAYWDR010000307.1:0-2740 GCA_964457075.1 uncultured Solibacteraceae bacterium | reverse complement strand
GCCCGAAGCCCGAAGCCCGAAGCCCGAAGCCCGAAGCCCGAAGCCCGAAGCCCGGCTACCCTATAACGAATGAATCCGCTCGATTGGGACCTTGGGAACGTGCCGCCTGGCGTGGCCTGGGGCGGCGTGGATGAAGCGGGCAGAGGCGCATGGGCGGGCCCCGTGGTGGCCGCCTGCGCCGTACTGGATCCGGACGCGGTGAAGCGCTGGGGGCATATCCTCCGGGAGGCCCGGGATAGCAAGCAGCTGAGCCCCCAACGGCGGGCCGTCCTTGCCACGGAGCTGAAGGGTTGTCTGGCCGGATGGTCCGTGGCCGAGTCGGACGTGCTGACCATCGACCGCGAGAACATCCTGGAGGCCACGCTGGGCGCCATGCGCAGGGCCGTGCAGGAAGTCGCCGTGAGGCCCCGCCTGCTCTTCGTGGATGGGGATCGGGCTCCGAAGACGGGGCTTCCCGAGCGGCTGATCGTGGAAGGTGACGCCACCAGCTGCGCGGTGGCCGCGGCCAGCATCCTCGCCAAGGCCCACCGCGACGCCCTCATGGTGGAGCTGGATGACGTGGTGCCCGGCTACGGATTCAAGCAGCACAAGGGCTACGGCACGAAGGAACACCAGGAGCGGTTGCAGGAGCTGGGCGCCTCCTGCGCCCACCGGCTCAGCTATGCCCCCGTGGCGGCGGCCCAGCGCCCCGACGAGGCGGTGCGGGCCATCCTTTTGGAGACCCTGGGCGGATGCCATTCCGTGAAGGCCCTCCAGACCTGGGTGGAAACGGACCTCCGGCCGAACTATGGGCGGCTGAAGCTCGTGTGGGTGGAAACGATGCGGCGGCGATACGCGGATCGCCTGGCCCAACTGGCTTACCAGGAGGGATTGGCGGACAGGCTCCCAAGTGAAGGCGATTGAGGTCGCCCTGGGTCTGATCGAGCGGGAAGGGCGCTGGTTCCTTCAGCGCCGCGAGCCTTCCGCGGAAGTCCTGCCGGGCCTGTGGGAGTTCCCGGGCGGGAAGGTGGAACCGGGGGAGGACCCGGCTGAGGCCTGCCGGCGGGAAATGGCGGAGGAGCTGGGACTCACGGCTCTGGAATTGACGCCCCTCGGCACGCTCACCCATGTCTATGGGGACCGGATGGTCATCCTCCATCCCTTCCGCGTGGAGCTGGGCCGGGCACCGAGGACGCAGCTGGCATGGGGCTGGTTCACGCCTGGTGAGATCCACCGGCTGCCGATTCCGGAGGCCAACGGGCCTCTTGTGGATTACCTGTCCACCCGCTCCTGATAACCTGGGAACCCATTCCGGAGTCTGCATGATGAAAGGCCTGGCCACGCGAATCCTCCTGCTTTGCTCGACCCTCGGGCTCTTGGCCCAACAGCCCGCCGAGGTGGTGATCAGCGCGACGAGCGGAGCCAAGGTGGTGGTGGGAACGGCGCCCGTCGTTTCCACGGGCCTGGAGGAAGCCCTCGTGGGCAGGGAGTTCACGGCGGTGCTTCAAAAGGACCTCGACGAGAGCGGGGTGTTTGGAGTGCTCAAGGAGCGGACGCCCGCCTCGGCGGACGCCAAGGCTTGGAGCGCCGCTGGCGCCGATTGGCTCGTGGTCGCCAAGGCCACCCGGACGAGTGGAGGGGCCTTCTCATTGGCCCTGCAGGTGATGGACCCCCGGGCGGAGAAGGGGGTCTTCGCGAAGAATTACAGCGCCTCCGCCGAAACGTTCCGGAGCCCAGGCCCGATGTTGCGCCGCACGGCCCATCTGGTGGCCGACGATCTCGTGAAGACCCTCACGGGGGAGCGGGGCGTGGCCTCCACCCGCATGGTGTTCATCCGCCAGGTCTCCCCGGGCGTCAAGGAACTATTCCAAGTCGACCGGGACGGGGCCAACCTCGTGCAGCTCACCTCCTTCGGAAGCCTCACCCTGGCCCCCACGGTGGCGCCGGACGGCCGCTTGGCCTTCGTCACCTACAAGGGCGGCACGCCTGAGATCTGGGGCCAGCGCAAGGTCAACGGCCCCTTCGAACGCCTCTATCCCGCCGCCAAGCAGGAGGGCCTTTGCTTCAGTCCCAGCTGGAGCCCGGATGGCAAGCGGCTGGCCTTCGTGCAGGGCGACCGCCGGGGCAACGCGGACGTCATGGTGCTCGATCTGGATTCCGGGCGGGCCCGGCGGCTCACGGATGGCGCGGGGATCAACACGTCTCCCTGCTGGAACCCCAGCGGCACCCAGATCGCCTTCACGTCGGATCGGGAGGGTGCCCCCCAGATCTACCTCATGCAGGACGACGGCTCGAATCTCCGTCCCCTCACCAAGGAGGGCCATTACAACGAGAGCCCGGCCTGGAGCCCCAGCGGCGCCCAGATCGCCTACGTGAGCCGCTTCGAGGGGAAGTTCGACCTCTTCGTCTACAAGCTGGGCGAGGGCAAGGCCTACCAGATCACCACTGGGATCTCCTCTTCGGAATCCCCGGCCTGGAGCCCCGACGAACGCCGCCTGGTCTTCACGAGCAACCGCTTCGGCACCATGCAGCTCTTCACCACCGATCTCTCGGGCAAGTCCATCCAGCGGCTTTCGGAGCTGGGAGCCTGCCAGAGCCCCAAGTGGACCCGATCACGTTGAGGATCTGAACTAAGGGCCTGTGAATGAATAACCTTGCCATTTGTTGGCCCCTATTCGCGCCATCCAGCAAGGAGAGGCGCGCAGGGCGATGGGTGTCCATCGTGCAAGCGGCTCGACGCAGCTGGGGGCGCGAAGAGGGG
>CAYWDR010000306.1:0-2741 GCA_964457075.1 uncultured Solibacteraceae bacterium | reverse complement strand
TCATGCGGGAGAGGAAACCGTGGGTCTTGGCTCGACGACGGTTGTTGGGCTGGAACGTGCGCTTCATGATCCACCTGTGAGACCGTCCGCTGGACACGGACGAACCTTCGATCCTACCAGGGAGGCCCCCCCCTCACAAGCCTCTGGATGGGCCTGGATGTCAGGGCTTGAGCCCCCCTCGCGGTGGTAGGCTGTTCCTCCCCCACCATCGGGAATGTTCCACCCCTCCGCCCAGGGCCCGCCGGCCTGGCGCGCTTTCCTTGGTCCTCCATGCCCCCCGCCGACCCCAAACCCCACTGGGACCGCATCCGCCAGAGCCTCTCCGAGCGCCTCTCCGAGGCCTCGTTCCGGGAGTGGATCGCCCCATGCGAACCCGCGTCGCTGGAGGGCCATCGCCTCCTCCTCACCGTGCCAAGCGCGGCGGCGAAGCTCTGGATCGAGCAGCAGTTCGCGGAGGAATTGAACGACGCCCTCGTGGCCGTGGGTCTGACGGAACTCGAGTTCGCCTTCCAGGTGGCCGGCGCGGCCACCCCGGCGCCGAGGCCCGAACCCCGCGGCTCGCGCAAGACCGCGTCCAGCCTGCCTCTGGAGCCCTCGGCCACCAGCAGCTTCCCCACCCTCTTCCAGCGCTTCACCCTGGATCGCTTCGTCGTGGGCCCGGGCAGCCAGCTCGCCTTCAGCGCCGCCAAGGCGGTGGTGGACAACCATGGCCGCAGCAACGCCTCCTTCAGCATGAATCCCTTCTTCATCTACGGCGGCGCGGGCCTGGGGAAGACCCACCTCATGATCGGCATCGGAAAGGAGCTGGAGGCCCGCCACGCGGGGATGAAGATCGCCTACCTCAAGGTGGATAGCTTCTTCCACGAACTCACAGCCGCCATCAAGAACCGCAACACGGAGCCCCTGCGCCGCAAGTACCAGCAGAACGACGTGCTCCTGCTGGACGATGTGCAGACCCTGGGCCGCATGGAGCGCACCCAGGAGGAGATCTTCTACATCCTGGAATACCTTCTCCAGCACGGGAAACAGATCGTCCTCACCTCCGATAACCCGCCCCAGAAGCTGGAGGGCCTCCACGAGCGCCTCATCACCCGCTTCAAGTGGGGCCTCACGGCGGACGTGCAGCCCCCCGACTTCGAGACCCGGGTCGCCATTCTCAAGAAGAAGCTGGAGGAGGCGGACTTCCAGGCCCTGCCCACGGTGCCCGAGGACGTCGTCAATTTCATCGCCCATAAGGCCAAGGGCTCCGTGCGGGATCTGGAAGGCCTCCTGAACCGCGTGATCTTCCAGGCGAGCTTCCTGGGGGCCCCCGTGAGCCTGGAGGTGGCCCACACGGCCTTCCAGGGCACCAGCGGTGAGGAGCCCGGGGCCGCCATCCCCATCGACCGCGTGTACCGCATGACGGCCGAGACCTTCAACGTGGCCTTCACGGACCTCATGAAGAAGAAGTCCCGCCAGCAAAACATCCTCCTGCCCCGCCAGGTGGCCATGTACCTCGCCCGGGAACTCACCGCCGCCAGCTACCCCGCCATCGGCCGCAGCTTCAATATGCACTACAGCACCGTCATGAACGCCATCGACTCCGTCAAGCAACGCATGAAGCGCGACCCCGATTTCCACAGGATGGTCGAGTCCCTTCTTAACAGTATTCACTGACATTGCTAATGTTCCTCAACTCTCCACAATTCTCAGGGGCCCGGATCTGTGGATCCTGTGGGTTGGGGTCTCCCTGGCCCCTGAGAATTGTGGAGCTGTGGAAAAGAGAGGGGGTTTTCAACCCCCGATCAACAGTGCGGAGCACGGATGAAACTCAGGTAGAATGGGGATTTGACAGCCTTTTCCACAGCTCCAGCAGGCCCTTCATAAGCATCAAGTAGGGGATAGAGATATGAATCTTCAATTCCAGGTATCCAAGGAACGGTTGGACCGGACCCTCGGGATCCTGAAACACGCCCTTGATCGCCGCGTGACCCTGCCGATCCTTCAGCACGTGTTGATGGATCTCCGGGGCAAGGAGCTGACGCTCAAGGCCACGGATATGGAACTGGCCTTCGAGGCCACCATCCCCGTGGATGGCCAGGGGGACAAGGTACTGGCCGTGCCTGGCAAGAAGTTCATCGAGACGGTGCGGGCCTTCCCCGAGGGCGTGCTTTCCGTGGAAGTGCCGGATCACGCCCACCGGCTCTGGCTTCGCGCCAAAGGCATGAACTCCGAGCACAATCTCCAGCCCGGGGAGGGATTCCCCGAGCTGCCCAAGCCCAACCCCGAGCTCCCCTCCGTGGCCCTACCCGTGGGGCGGCTGAAGAAGGCTATCCATCTGGCCTCCGTGGCCGTGAGCAAGGACGCCACGAAGCCCACCCTCAGCGCCGTCCTCCTGCACCTCACGAAGACGAACATCCGCGTGGTGAGCACCGACGGCTTCCGCCTCGCGGTGGCCGAGGTGCCATGTGAAACGCAGCTGCAGGACGAGGTGCGCCTCATCGTCCCCAAGCGGGCCCTGGACCTCTTTCCCAGCCTTCTGGCCGACGAAGGCGACGTGGTGCTGCGCTGGGATTCCACCACCCTCTTCCTGGATCAGCCGGGCCTCAAGTTCAGCACCCGCCTCGTCTCCGGCGCCTACCCCGCCTATGAGAAGGTGCTGCCGGCCGACCTGCCCAAGCGCGCCATCATCGATCGCGAGGGATTTCAGAAGACCCTGCGCTTCGTGGGCCTGAAGAAGGACGACTACAACAAGAACGTCC
>CAYWDR010000305.1:0-2746 GCA_964457075.1 uncultured Solibacteraceae bacterium | reverse complement strand
GGCGGCGGCATGAATACACTCAACTCGCTGTCCAAGAAATTCCAGGCGGTTCAGGCCCCGCGGATCGTGAAGGACCAGCTCATCGCCGCGAGGCTTTGGGGCTGGGCATCCGAATCCACCAGCGCGCCCAGCTCCACCCTCACCTCGGAACCCAGCCCCAGCCGCTGATCCGGCACGATCCACAGATCCTGCGCCAGGTCCGGCGCTCCCACGGGCCTGCCCCTGCTGAGCAGGCGGAAGGGCACGGCCGTGCCGTTCGCCGTCACCTGGATCAGCCCCGCGTCGGGATGGATGGGCTCCGAGAACGCCACGCGGATCACCGTGGAGGGATCCACGACTTTGTCCCCCATTTGGGTCGCCGTTCGTTTAAACGGGAAACTGTTGGGGCCTCACCACCACTCCCCGGGCTTCTTGCTCTCCTTGGCCTTCTTCCACCAATAGTCCGCCTTGGCTTGGTCGTAGGGCACCCCAATATACAAGCCATCCCGCGCCTCGTAGGCCTTGGCCACTTCCACCATGCAGCCTCGATTCCCCTTCTCGGCCCCGAGAAGGAACCAGTGCATGGGGCCTTCGGGCGTGGTGTACATCATCAACCCTAGGTCCCGATAAGCATTAATATTTCCAGCCTCGGCGGCCCGTTTAAACCAATAAATCGATTTGTAGTGGTCCCTCTTCACCACCCCTCCGTAGTCTTTGTCGTACTCATTGGCCAGAACATACATCGCCTCGGGATTCCCCGTGCGGGCCCTGAACATGAGGCGGTAGCCGGGATGCAGAAGAGGCGAAAAGGCGAGCCCCAGCAGGATTGCCGCTGCCACGAGGATTCGCTTCAGCATCACTGGTCTCCCGAGGGGGGCGGCTGGTCGTTGCACCGCCGAGGCCCCGACCTCACCACAACGCTCCGGGCTTCTTGCGATCCCCCACCTTCTTCCACCAGTAGTCCGCCTTGGCTTGGTCATGCCCCTGCCCCACGTACAGACCATCTTGCGCCTGGTAGGCCTTGGCCACTTCCACCATGCATCTCCGATCCCCCTTCTCGGCCCCGAGAAGGAACCAGTGCATGGGGCCTTCGGGCGTGCGGTACATCATCTGGCCAAGAAGCCAATAGGCTTCCAATTTCCCAGCTTCGGCGGCCTTCCGGAGCCAATAGACGGATTTGTAGCCGTCCCGCCTAACCACGCCCCCGTAATCCTTTTCATATTCGAGCCCCAGCTTGTACATCGCATCCGGGTTTCCTAGGTGGGCCCTGAACATGAGGCGGTAGCCGGGATGCAGTAGAGGCGAAAATGTGAGCCCCAGGAGGATTGCCGCTGCCGCGACGATTCGCTTCAGCATCACTGACCTCCCGAGGGGGGCGGCTGATCGTTGCACCGCCGGGGCCCCACGAACTTGTTCAAGAGGGGCGTCACGACCCATGCATCCGATTCCTGGTCGGCATTGCAGATATAGCCCTCCACCATGTTGTGTTCCTCGGTGTTCGGGACCCAGGCCTTGGAAGGATGGAGGACGACCCGGTGATGACTCAGCCAGGCCAGGATCAAACTGGGATTGGGCCCTTGAATTATCCGCACCGAATGCCCGCCTCCGAGGAGGCCCACCGGCGTGCGCACGATGCCCCCCACGAGCCCCTGCTGGTAGGGATCCAACATGCCCACGAGATCGGCGATGACGTCATTCTGGTTCACATGGTGGGTGTAGGTCTTGAACCACTTCACCGCCCCCCAGTCGTGCATGTTCGCCCCTCCGCCATAGGTCGCCAGGCGGATCTGCGCGGCGACGGACAGTGGCCCGCCGGTTCCATCCAGCACGTTGTTCAGGTTGCCCAAGCGGGATTGCGCCACGGCCGCAATGATGGCGCCTTGGCTGTGGGCGTGCAGGGTGATGTTCTCCCTCAGCCGGTCCAGGTGCCACTTCGCCTCCTGTTCCTGAGCCGCTCGAATGATTGGATCGGAGGAGATCACCCACCTGGCCCGGTGGGCCATCACGAAGTTTGGGTTCCACACCACCTCCACGGCGGCCCGGAGCGCGGCGATAAGCCGCACACCATCCCGGTTGCCGGTGAAGACCGCGGGTTCGGCCGTGGCCCGCTTCTGCACGACGATGTCATCCCCATCCCCGGCCTTCAGGAAGCCGGTTTCGTGACCCCCCTCGTAGAGCTTGGATGAGATGTTGTAGATGCTCAGCACGGGCACATGGCTCGCGGGATCGGATTCCTGCGCCGTTCCCATCCTTCGGTCCAGATGCCGCTGCAACCGCTGGGCGGCCTCCTCGGCCTCCTCAGGATTGTTCTGCACGCCATTCACGAGGAGGTCCAAGCGCGTGGCGCGATGGTGGGCGAGCAGGAAATCCGATAGGCCCGAGATGAGGTTCGCGTTGAATCCGACTTCCCGGTAGTCGAAGGAGCGGGGATCATCCATGAGGTAGCGCACGTGGTCGTTGGCGAAGGGCCGGTAGCCCTGACCGTCCTCCTGGCGCACCTGATGCCAATTCCGGTTCAAGGCCAGTTGCAGCAGGCCCAGGCCCTTCTGGTAAAGGCCGCCCTTATCCACCAGCACGTCCATTCGAGCCAGGGCGAATTCCAGATTGCGGGACTGTAGGGGTTTGGCGGAATCACCCTCCTTCAATGCATTGGCGGCGAGGATCCCCTCGTCGATGGCCTTCCGCTGGGCCGGGAGGGACTGCCCCAAAGGGCTTTCCCCTTCAGAAGAGACGCCCATGGGGCCCAGAAGCAGGTCCCGGGTGATCA
>CAYWDR010000304.1:0-2753 GCA_964457075.1 uncultured Solibacteraceae bacterium | reverse complement strand
ATCTCGACTTCGTCCTCGCGCTTGAGGAGGGGCACGGTGCCCATCTCCTTGAGGTACATGCGTACGGGATCGTTGAACTTGTCGCCTTCCGCGGAGTCCAGATCGACGTCGCCTTCCTTGTCCCCCTTGGGGGTGGATTCGACGGCCCGGTACTCCGGTTCGATTTGCTCCTTGGCGAGGAGGGCCTCCTCCTCCGTGGCGCCCACGCCCACGCCGAGGCGGGCGAAGAGCCCCATGAGGGCCTCGATATCCGCCGGCGTGCTCGCCGAGGGCGGCAGGAAGGAGTTCAGTTCATCCACCAGGATGTAACCGCGATTCCGTCCGAGCGAGATGAGCGCCTTCGTGAGCTCGAAGTACGTATCCAGGTTGGGCATCGGGACCATTCAAACCTCAGGAGGGGACCTGCTTGCCGATCCCAGGTTTCGGGGTCGGGGCATACCCCGGGCATCATGCCTGGAGCGGTCCAGAACCTATCAGTATAGAGAATCCGCTTAAAACGGCAAGGGGCGCGGGTTTGCTGGAACCCTACCGGCCCTTCATCGATTGGGCCAATCGGCTTTTGCGCACAAGCAATTCCGCCATTCTACCCTCCAATCGGGAAGCCAGTCCCGGTTCCCCTTGGGTGCGGGGGTCGACCAGCTGCCGCTGGAGGGCCTGGAGCTCCCGCATCACATAGGCGTTCTCCAGTTTAATGCGCGTGGATTCGGGGTTGGCCATGGCATCCGGAGCATCCCGCCGGGAGAGATCCGCCTCCAGGGCACGCGCGATTTGCAGGACTTCCGGGGGCAAGAGCCCATCGTCCCCCTCGGCGTCCAACAGGGCCTGGAGGACGGGAGCGCCGGCGAGGGCCTCCCACCAGGCCGAGGGCCAGGTGGCGACTTCAGTGGCATGGCCTGCGCGGGCGAGGAGCACGAGGGCGCGGATCTGCTCGTCCAGCGCGAGGTTCGCGGGCGCCGAAGCCATCTCGGGCTCCGAAGCCGTGGCGCCACCCCGTTTCCACACGCGCTCCACCTCCTGCATGGGCAGCTGCAGCTGATGGGCCAGGCTCACGAGCACCTCGCGGTTCTCGGCGGTGCGGGGCAGATAGGGGATGAATTCGCTGAGGTCCTTGAAGGCCTCCATGCGATCCCGGATGCTGCGCATGTCCTTGCCGTCCATGGATCGGTTGATCACGAAGGACGTCCAGTCCGGGGCCTGGCGCAGCAGATCCCGGAAGGCCTCGGCGCCCATGCGGAGGCACCATGTGTCGGGATCTTCGCCCTGGGGAAGCTCCAGCAACCGGATCTCGAAGCCGTGGGGCAGGGCCATGCGCAGGGTGCGATCCATGGCCCGGCGGCCCGCCGCGTCGCCGTCGAAGCAGAGCAGGAGGCGGCGGGAGAAGCGCGCGATCTGCTTGAGGTGCTCCTCCGTGAGGCTCGTGCCCATGGGGGCCACGGCCGAATGGATGCCCTGCTGGTGCAGCTGGAGCACGTCGAAATAGCCTTCCACGATGAGGGCGCCATCCCGCATCTGCCCCTTGGCCCGGTGGAAGCCGAAGAGGGTCTCGCCCTTCTTGAAGAGGGCCGTCTCCCGCGTGTTCATGTACTTGGGCTTGGCATCCCCGAAGGCGCGGCCGGCGAAGGCGACGATGCGGCCCCGGGCGTCGTGAATGGGCAAGGTGAGGCGGTTCCGCAGGAAATCGATGAGGGTGCCCCGCTCCGTGCGGCTCACGAGGCCCGCCTGCTCCATCAGCTCGCCGGAGAACCCGAGGCCCTTCAAGTGGGTGATGAGGGGGTCCCAATCATCGGGCGCCGCGCCGAAGCCCGCCTCCTTGCCGAAGGCCTCGGAGATGCCCCGCTCCCGCAGGTAGGTTCGGGCAGCGCCGTGGCGCTCCAGCTCCCGTTCGAAGAAGGCCTGGGCCGCATCCAGGGCGCTGCGCAGCCGGGCCTCCGCGTCCACTTCCTCGGAGGATCGTTCGCGCTGCTTGGGCATCTCGATGCCCGCGTGCCGGGCGAGGGTTTCCAGGGCCTCGGGAAAGGTCATGCCCTCCCGCTCCATGAGCCAGGAAAAGGCATCCCCATGCTTTCCGCACCCGAAGCAGTGGTAGAACCCCTTCTCCGGCACCACCTGGAAGCTGGGCGACCGCTCCGCGTGGAAGGGGCACAGCCCCGTCCAGGAGGCCCCCGCCTTCTTCAGCTTCACCGCTTGCCCCACGAGGGTCAGCAGATCGGTGGCGTCTTTGACGCGGTTGACGAGTTCGCGGTCCTTCATGGGGCTTCGCCCCGGGCTCCGGGCTCCGGGCTCCGGGCTCCGGGGGAGCCGAGCAAGCGGCGCAGTGAGGCCAAAAGGCCTTGGAGCATTCGAATCAATTGATTGACTTGTTGTAACTCAACAGAGATGTTGCTGATGCTCATTCTCAAGCGAATTGATAGCTTCAGCAGGTATTCCAATTCCTGCGCAGAACCGAGCGCGATCTCCACGAACCGGATGTACTCGCGCGTACTTTCGCGAGAGGACCCTTCTACAAGATTGGTAGGAACCGAAACGGAGGCTCGCCGGATCTGGGATTGCAATCCATAGCGTTCCTCCGGCGGGAATGAAGCCGTGGCCTTGTAGATCCCAACAACCAAGGCATCCGCGAGCTGAAATGCTTCCAGTTCCTCGTGGTTTCTACTCATGGATTCCTTGCCGTCAATTCAACCACCAGTATGCTCTCCCGGAGCCCGAAGCCCGAAGCCCGAAGCCCGAAGCCCGAAGCCCGAAGCCCGAAGCCC
>CAYWDR010000303.1:0-2765 GCA_964457075.1 uncultured Solibacteraceae bacterium | reverse complement strand
GGCGAAGGTGCTGGGCGCCAGCCTTCAGCCCCTGGCCCTCCAGCTCGCGCTGGACCATCCGGACCAGCTCCCCGCCCAATGGAACCGCATCGCCCCGCTGCTCCGTTCCGAAGGGCTCCCCATTCCCGATTGGCAATCGCCCGCCACGGAATTGCGCCTCGCCCTGGCCAGCGACACCTGGCGGCGCTCGGTGCTGGAATCCGCCGCCAAGGCCGGATTGGATCCAGCAGGCTTGGAACGCCCCCTCCGAGCCCTGGGCCTCGCCGCCTCGGATCCCGCCCAGCCGGTGCTGGCGCTGCAATCCCTCCTCCCCCGGGCCGAGGCCCCCGAACCGCCCCAGGCGGCCTTCCTGGCCCGCAAGCCCGCCCCCCCGCCCGCCGTGCTCAATCTGCCCCTGCGCCTGGATGAAGCCGCGCAGGATCGGGTGGGGCCGAAGGTGGAGGAGGCCGGCGGCCGCCTCGTGGGCACGCGGCCCCTCTTCCGCGCCGTGAAGGCCATCGCCTGGCGAAGCGTGCAGTCGGCGGTGCTCCTCACCCTCGGGGGCATCCTCATCGTCGTGGCCCTCTTCGGGCGCTCCCTGCGCTTCGCCCTCCTCGCCCTGCTCCCGCTGCTCGCCAGCCAGGCCGGGGCCCTGGGCATCCTCGGCGCCACGGGCGAACCCCTCACCTTCCTCAGCCTCATGGCCGTGCCCATCGCCCTGGGCGTGAGCGTGGATACCGCCTTCAATCTCCTCCACCGCGCCCGCCACGAGGCCCACGCCGCCGCCAAGGTGGCCCGCGTCAACGCCGTCTGCGCCGGGACGACCCTCGCCGGGTTCGGCGGCCTGGTGTTCAGCGGGTACCGGGGGCTGCGGGGATTGGGGCTGGCCTGCCTGGGCGGGGTGGCGTTGGCGCTACTGCTGACGCAGTGGCTCCTGCCGGCGATATTGGAGCGGTGGCCGTTGAGGGCCGGTAGAACTGAAAAAAGCTAACCAGTGATGAACAGTGATGAACAGTGATAAAAGCAAGGCAATCCCATCACCGTTCATCACTGTCCATCACTGGTTTTCCTTTGCTTTTGAGGGGCACTGGCATGGTTGAGAACGATCCCCTTACCGAGAAAATCCTTGCCTGCGCCTTCAAAGTCAGCAGCAGGCTAGGCCCCGGGTTTCTTGAGAAGGTGTACGAAAACGCCCTGGCCTTCGAATTGGAACGGGCGGGCATCCCGTTCGAGCGGCAGAAGGCCATCGACGTCTGGTACGAGGGCATCGTCGTCGGCCGATTCGTGGCGGACCTCCTCATTGAGGGCACCGTCCTCGTGGAGCTGAAGGCCGTGAAGGCGCTAGACGATTCCCACCTGGCCCAAGGCCTCAACTACCTCCGGGCCACGGCGCTGGAGACCTGCCTCCTGTTGAATTTCGGCGTGCCCAAACTGGAAATCCGGCGGCTCAAGCCCAGCCCCTACTGGCCCAAGGCGGCCGCCGAGGAACCCCAGCCATGAACCCCCTCCAAGCCTTGATCGACGCCCGGCTCCGCTCCGGCCCCGTGCCCGCCGCCGAGGTGATGGCCCTCGCCCTCTACCACCCCGAGCATGGCTACTACCGCCGCGCCACGGGCCCCTGGGGCTTCGAGGGCAAGGACTACTACACGGCCCTGGACCTCGGGCCCCTGCTGGGCGAAGCCCTGGCCCACCGCTTTCAGCAGGCCTGGGCGCGCCTCGGCAAACCCGCGACCTTCACGGTGCTGGAACCTGGCGCCGGCCGGGGCTGGCTGGGCCGCGACCTGCTCGCCGCCTCCGGATCCCTGGACCCCGCCTTCGCGGCGGCGCTGAGCTACGTCCATCGTGACGATAACCCCGCCGCGCGGGCGGCGGCGGAAGCAGCCCTCGCCCCCTGGCGCGCGGCGGGGAAGGCCCGTTTCGTGGCCGAAGGTGAAGGGATCGAGCCCTTCGTCGGCGCCGTGTTGAGCAACGAACTCTTCGACGCCCTGCCCGCCCAGGCCTGGCGCTGGGACGGCGCGCGTTGGGTGCGTGAGGTGCTCACGGCCACGGGGCCCGAGTGGCACGCGGCGGAACCCTGCGAGGCCACCGCCTGGTTCGAAGGCCACAGCGATGGTCTCGAAGCGGGCGACGGCAGCGTCTGGGCCGAGGGACTGCCCGCCCTTATCGGCGCCTGCGCCGCCCCCCTCCAGGCGGGCCTCTTCCTCGCCATCGACTACGGCGATCGGGCCGACCGCCTCCTCGCCAAAGGTTCCGATCTCCGGCGCTACAAGGGCCACACCGTGGATGGGAGCTGGTGGGAGGACATCGGCGCCACGGACCTCACGGCCGACGTGGACTTCACGAGGCTAGAGCTCCTGCTGCTGGAGCACGGCTTCCAGGAGCGGGGCCATCAGGAGCTCTCCCGATGGATCCGCACCCACGCCCCCCTCCTGGCCTGGGAGCAGGATTGGCAGACCCTTCCCGCCTCCGACCGCATGAAGCGGATGGAGAACCTGCTGCAGCTCACGCTCCCCGGGAAGATGGGCGCGCGGTTCCGCGTGCTGGAGGGGTGGCGGGGCTGAGGCCCGGGGCCAACCGGGCTCCCGGACCAGCCTCGCATCCCGTAGTCTGGTCCCGGAGCTCCTTCCCATGCGAACCCGAATCCGCGCCCTGCTCTTGGGCTCGATGAGCCTGTGCCTCGTGGCGCAGGAGAAACCCATCGCCTTCACCCATGCCCGCCTCCTCACGATGGAGGGCGCCGAGATCCCCGAGGGCACCCCCGTCGTCCATAAGGGCAAGGTGGTGGC
>CAYWDR010000302.1:0-2842 GCA_964457075.1 uncultured Solibacteraceae bacterium | reverse complement strand
CTACGCCAGCGGGCAGCACGTCTTTCGCGCCCGGAGCCGGGATGCCGCGGGCAACGTCAGCCCCTGGTCCGAGGCCGTCGTGAGCTTCGGCGGCACGGTGGCCCTGCCCTCGGGGTTCAGCCTGGCCACGGTCACATCGGGCCTCACCGCCACCACCAGCATGGCCGTGGCCCCGGATGGCCGCGTGTTCATCTGCCAGCAGGGCGGCGCGCTCCGCATCGTGAAGGCGGGCGCTCTGCTGACTACGCCCTTCGCCACCCTGGCCACCAGCGCCACCGGGGAACGGGGGCTCCTGGGCGTGGCCTTGGATCCCGCCTTCACCACCAACGGCTACGTGTACGTCTACTACACGGCCGCGAGCCCCACCACCCATAACCGGGTGAGCCGGCTCAGGGCGGATCCCGGCAATCCCGATCTGATGTTCCCCGGCAGCGAGATCCCCCTGGTGGACCTCCCCGATCTCAGCGCCACCAACCACAACGGCGGCGCCCTCCACTTCGGGCCCGACGGCAAGCTCTACGTGGCCACGGGGGAAAACGCCGTGCCGGACAACGCCCCATCCCTGAACACGACCCTGGGCAAGATCCTACGCTTCAACGCCGATGGCACCCTCCCCGCCGACAACCCCTTCTTCACCACGGCCATCGGCGCGAATCGCGCCATCTGGGCCAAGGGTTTGCGCAACCCCTTCACCTTCGCCTTCCAGCCCGGCACCACCCGGATGCACATCAACGACGTGGGCGCGATCACCTGGGAGGAAGTGAACGTGGGCACCGCCGGGGCCGACTATGGCTGGCCTGCGACGGAAGGCCCCACGACGGCCCCGGGGATCACGGCCCCCATCTTCGCCTACGGCCATCCCACCGCGCCCTCCGGTCAGCCCGGCAGCACAGGCACCTTCCTCCAGGGCTCGGCCATCCTGGCCGCCGCCTTCGACGCTCCTACCTCGCCCTGGCCCGCCGCGTACCGGGGAAGCTACTGGTTCGGGGACCTCAGCTCCGGATGGGTGGCGCGGCTGCACCTGGCCAGCGGAGGCGTCAGCACCTTCGCCACGGGCCTCACCGGGCTGCGGGATCTGGCCTTCGCCGGGGATGGTTCCCTCTACGTGCTCCGGGCCTCCAGCCTGGAGCGGATCACCGCCCCTTAAGGGCCCTTCTTTTGCTGGAGATCTGGGTGAATTGCCCCTATCCTTCCCCCAATCCAACCCGGAGGAATGCATGGCCAAGCCCGTCCCGGAAGGCTTTCACACGCTGACCCCCCACCTCGTCGTGGCCAACGCGCCGCGCGCCATCGCCTTCTACGAAGAAGCCTTCGGCGCGGAGGTGATCAGCGTCCACAAGATGCCCAACAGCGACGCCGTGATGCACGCCCAGCTGCGCATGGGCGATAGCATGCTCATGCTCGCCGAGGAAAACCCCCAGTGGGGCTGCCTCAGCCCCCTCTTCCTCAAGGGCACCTGCGTCTTCATGCACCTCTACGTGGCGGACGTGGACGCCGCCTTCGCCAAGGCCACCGCCGCCGGATGCGCCGTGAAGATGCCCGTGGCCAACACCTTTTGGGGCGACCGCTACGGCCAGCTGGAAGATCCCTTCGGACACACCTGGACCCTCGCCACCCATGTGGAAGACCTGACGCCTGCCGAGGTGGAGGCCCGGGCCGCGGAAGCCTTCGCCAACCCCGACTGCAAGTGACCCGAGCGTCACCCAGCAGGTGAGCTATGACCTGGAGGAGCTGAAGGTCTGATCAGATGACTCCCCGCTTTTGCTGATCCCGTTCGATGCTGCGGAATAGGGCCGTGAAATTGCCTTCGCCGAAGCCCAGATCGTTCTCCCGCTGGATGATCTCGATGAAGATGGGGCCGATGACGTTCTTCGTGAAGATCTGCAGCAGGTAGCCGTCCGCGTTGCCATCCACGAGCACCTTGTGGGCTTGGATCCGCGCGGGATTCTCCTTCACGCCGGGCACGCGGTGGAACACCTCGGCGTAGTAGTCCTCGTCGATGTCCAGCGTATCGATGGGGGTGCCCGCCATGGCGTCGAGGCTGGCGAGGATGTCCTTCGTCAGGAAGGCCAAGTGCTGCACGCCGGGACCCCGGTACTCGATCAGGTACTCCGCGATCTGATCCTGGCCGGACTTGGGCTGGTTGATGGGGATGCAGAAGCTCCCATCGGGGCTGCGCAGCGCGTAGGACGTGAGGCCCGTCTTCACGCCCTTGATATCGAAGTAGCGCACCTCGTAGAAGCCGAAGACGTTTTTGTAGAAGTCCGCCCACTGCTGCATGGTGCCGGGGTAGACGTTGTTCGTGAGGTGATCGACGGCGAGGAACCCCTTGTCCGCCTGGAGCACCGGCTGGCTCAAGGGCTCGAAATCCGTGGCGTAGATGGAACCCCGATCGCCGAAGCGGTCGATGAAGTAGATGAGGCTGTCGCCGATGCCGTAGATGGCGGGATAGGGCAGATCCGTGATCTCGGCGGCGCGAGCCCCGCGAGCCAGGGCTTCGCGATGGGCAGACTCGGCGTCATCCACCCGCCAGCCCATGCTGGTGATGGCCGGGCCGTGGGCCCTCGCGAACTCGGCGGAGAAGCCCTCCTTTTCGCTGTTCAGCAGGAAGTGGATATCGTTCTGCCGGAAGTGGGTGATGGCTTTGCCTCGCACCTTTTCCAGCTTGGAGAAGCCGAAGGCGAGGAAGAGGCGCTCCAGATCGCTCACGCTGGGGCCGGCGAATTCCGTGAACTCGATGCCGCGGAGGCCGAGGGGATTCGGGTGGGTGCTCATGTTCCTCTCCGGGCTCACATCCAGCTCTTCCAGTAGTCGGCCATGGCCACGCTGCGGCCGGCCTCCG
>CAYWDR010000301.1:0-2845 GCA_964457075.1 uncultured Solibacteraceae bacterium | reverse complement strand
AACCCTCGATACGCAGGATCAAAACCTGCTGCCTTACCACTTGGCTACTCCCCAGCGGAATCGTCAAGGATAGCGCGGCCCGGGTCGGAGATCCAGATGCCTTATCGTCCCAGCCACCATGTCGATTCCACTCGCCCTGGCAGGCGCGTCAGCCCAGAACGCTGAGGTCGGCGCCGTGATTGATGTGGAAGGGGGCGCCGCCCAGCACGAGGGCGGGAACGGACTTGACCCCGGCGGTTCGCGCCTCCCCCAGGCGGGCCTTCTGCTCGCCCAGGTGGACGACCTCCACGTCGAATCGAGTGGGGTCCAGGGCCCGGACCACCTGGATTTCTGCCTCTACGCATACGGGGCAACCAGCGTGATAGAAGACGGCTTTCTGCTTCATGGGGTTCTCCTTGGGGTGGCGATCGCGCCGCCCATGCCCCATGCTGGAATCGAAGCATCCATAGGTCTAAGTCTTTATTGTTATCTGAATCATAGGTATTACCAATCATGGAACTGAGACACCTCCGTTACTTCCTCGCCGTGGCAGAGGCCGAACACATCACACGCGCCGCCGAGAGCCTGAATCTCTCCCAGCCCAGCCTGAGCCAGCAGATCCGCCAGCTGGAGGAGGAGCTCGGCGCCCCCCTGTTGGAGCGGGTGGGACGTCGCGTACGACTCACGGAGGGGGGTCGCCTCTTCGAGAGCTATGCCCGCCGCATCCTCGCGCTGCAAGGCGAGGCCGTGGACGCCGTCCGCGAACTCGAGGGACTGGCCCGGGGCACCGTGAACCTGGGGACGGTGCATACGGTGAAGAGCTACCTCGTGCCCAAAGTCCTGGCCACCTTCCACGAGGCCCACCCGAGCCTCTTCATCAAGGTTCAGGAGCTGGGCAACCCCGAGATTGAAACGGCCCTCCTGGAGGGTTCATTAGACCTAGGCCTGGGCTTCGGCCCCCCCATCCATCCGGGCATCGATGCGGAGCCCCTCTTTGATGAAAAGCTCGTACTCGTGCTCAACCGCCGCCACCCGCTGGCCGGACGGCACCACTTGGACCTCGCGACCCTGAAGGATCTCCCCCTCTTCCTCCTGCCGGGAACCTTCTGCACGCGGCGCATGCTGGACGAGGCCCTCACCCGCGGCAGCGTGAAGCTCCAGGTGATGGGCGAGATGGGCTCCATTGAGGGCATCCTGGAGACGCTCCGAGGCACGGTGGCTGGCTCCGTGCTTCCTTCCCTTGCCCTCAAAGCGGATCCGCAACTCGTCGCCCTGCCCTTGCGCGGCGGGGCCCTCTCCCGCAAGGTGAGCCTGCTTTGGCATAAAGGGGCCTATCGATCCGCCGCGGCCCGGGCGTTGGCGCAGGCCTTCCGGGAAGCCGATCAGGCTTCCAGCACGCGCCGATACAAAGCTTCGTACTGATCCACGATGGGGCCCTCGGCGAAGGTGGTGAGGGCCCGGGTGCGGGCGCTTTCGCCGAAGGCGCGCCGCAGTTCCGGATTCTGGAGCACCTTGAGGCTGGCTTCCGTCATGGCTTCGACATCGCCCAGGGGGCAGAGGAATCCGTCGACGCCATCCCTGAACACCTCGGGAAGGCCGCCCACCCGCGTGGCCACCACGGGCACGCGGTGGGCCATGGCCTCGAGGGCCGCGAGGCCGAAGCTCTCCGTGGCGCTGGGGAGGAGGAAGAGGTCGGAACAGTCCAGCACGGAGGAGATGTCCAGCTGCTTGCCCGTGAAGCGCACTTCGTCGGCGAAGCCGTGGGCCCGGGCGTAGGCCTCGGCCTCCACGCGATCCGGGCCGTCGCCCACCATCACGAGGCGCGCTGGGATCTGGGCGCGCACCTTCTCGAACACCCTCATCACGTCCATGACGTTCTTGACGGGGCGGAAGTTGGAGATGTGCGTGAGCACCACCGCGCCTTCCGGGGCCAGCCACTGGCGGCACTCCGGGCGCTCCGTGGAGGGCGGTTCCACGAAGTTGGGGATGACCTCGATGGGCCGTTGCACCTGGAAGGTGCGATAGGTCTCCTCCCGCAGGTACTCGCTCACGGCCGTGACGCCGTCGGAAGCGCGGATGGCGAGCTTCACCATGGGCAAGTAGCTGGGATCGGCGCCCACCACGGTGATATCGGTGCCGTGCAGGGTCGTCACCACCTTGAGTCCGTTGCCCACGGCCATGCGGGCCAACAGGGCCGCGCTGGCGTGGGGAATGGCGTAGTGGGCGTGCATGATCTCAAGGTCGTGGTGTTGGGCCACGTCAGCCATCTTCGAGGCCAGGGCGATGCTGAAGGGGGCCGCCTCGAAGAGGGGATAGGGGGAGGCCGTCACCTCGTGGAAGAAGATCCGATCCTCGAAGCCCAGGAGCCGGGGCGGCACCGTGGGGCTGAGGAGGTGCACCTCGTGGCCCCGGGCTGCCAAGGCCTTGCCCACCTCCGTCGCCACGACACCGGATCCGCCGAACGTGGAATAGCAGCTGATCCCGATGCGCATGGAGCCTCCAAGGAAAGGGATAACCCGAGCCCCGAGTATGTTCCAGTAGGCACTGCGGAGTAAGTGGCCGGGAGAGCTATGATAGGGGCGGAGCCAACATGCCCTACGTCTTTCTGCTTGCCTATTACGCCTTGAGCCTCGCCCAGGTGGCCATCTTCGCGTGGGCGATCATGAGCTGGTTCCGGCCGGATCCCCGGAACCCCTTCGTGAAGCTCGTCCACGCCATCGTGGATCCCTTCATGCGCCCGATCGAGGCCCTGGTTCCCTCCATCGGAGGAATCAGTTTCGCGGGCATGATCGCCTTCCTGCTGCTGTCGTTCATCAAGGGCTTTTTCGGCCGCGCGGCCGGGATCGGACTCCTGTGAAGTACACCC
>CAYWDR010000300.1:0-2876 GCA_964457075.1 uncultured Solibacteraceae bacterium | reverse complement strand
GGGGGGGGGGGGGGGGGGGGGGGGGGGGGGGCGGGGGGGGGGGGGGGGGGGGGGGGGGCAGGGCCGAGGGCCGCGGGGGTAGGCATGGGTGGACATGGGTTCTCTCCTTGGATGCCCGTGACTCGCTGGAGCGTCACAGGGTGCTGGGGATGGGCGGTGGCAGCGGTCTTGGCCCCCCGATGGCGGGGCCCTCGCAGGGCTTCAGCGGGCGATCTCCGCCCCTGATAGTCCTTGAGGCAGACGCGAGGGATCCTCTCGCGCCTGCCTCACCTCGGGTGGTCCAAAGATCGTTTGAACGAGCATCGGTGCGCCACGGCGCCGGTCAAGGCGCGCGGCGCAGAAGTTACGCGGCGCTGATGCGAACCCCCCATTGCCATCGTTGGGTCATCCCACGCGGGGCGGATCGGGGCACACCCATGGCGGAAGAGTCGAAAGCTGTCACGGGGCGCCGCCAAGGGCCCGCAAATGCGCGCGAACCGTCACGGCTCCGGTAACAGGTCGGGACGATCCGGAAGGGGCATGATCCAGCCGCCGCGCTCCAGGCGCCTCAACAGTTCCCAGGCTTTCATGGCGCTCCCTTCGCCCGGAAAGGCGAGCACGTCGGCCTTCAGTTCCCGGTCGAGCTCCGCCAAGGCGGGAGCCGCGGGATCAAGGAACCCGGCCGCGGGGTGCGCCAGGGCGAGCAGCAGGGCCTCGGGGCGCGCGTAGGGGAGCCGCACGCGGCCGAGCACCACCTCCGCGTCCGCGCCCTTGCGGGCCATGCCGAGGTTCTCAGCCCAGGCCTCCAGGGAAGCTTCGGCTTCGCCCAGGCGCCAGGTGCGAAACCCCACGTCCGGCGGAATGGCACCCACCCTCGTCTCCACGTCGCCCGTGCAGCGGGGGCAGGGCCCGCCAAAGCCCGGCGCGGGCCCCAGGGGGAATCGCTCATGGCAAGGCAAATGCTCGACGCCGCCGTGGACGGCCTGGAGCAGCTGGTGACGCGCGTGGGGCGGAATCGAAGGCCCGATCCAGAGGAAGGTGAGGCCCAGGTGGGCGCGCTCGCCGATGGGCCGAATGCCCTCTTCCGGCACGCCGGAAGCCAGGGTCAGCTCGGCCCCGATGCCCGATAGCAGGAGGGGCAGATTGGGGTAGGCGAAGGGCAGCGTGAGACGTACGCCCTCATCCGCCAGCACGAGGTCGGGATCGGGAATCCAGGCGGGATGGAGCGCCTCCCGCAGGGCCACGAGCAGCGCCAGGCGGCCCTCGTCGTGGCGGATGGCCGGGGCTAGGGTGAGGCGCCAGGTGCGCCCCCCATCGCTGGATTGCACCCCTTCCAGGCCGGCGGGGCGGGGAAGCCCGAAGGCATCTTCCTCCATCAGGCGGATCGCGACGCGATCCGCCTCGGCTCGGCCGGGCAGGCCCGGAGGCAGGGCGGGCGGGCGGCCGAGGATGAGCCCCCGCTGGGCCCGCAGGTTCGAAGCGGCGCCCCAGGAGGCCCGCTCCTCGGTGCGGCGGCTCCGGGCCTCGTCCCAAAGCTGGTGCAAGCGGCCGTGGGCGAGGGCCTGAAAGGCCTTGGATTGGCGCAGGGCCTCCTGACGCTCCACCACCATCCAGAGGTCGCGATGCGCATCCTCCCGGGAGCGAATGAGGGCGCCCGCCCCTTCCGAGAGGCGCTCCATGTGCCGGAGAGCCTGGCCCTGCCCGCTCTCCATCTCCTGTTCCGCCGCGCGCTGCCGCAGGGTCAGCGTGCCGAGCGCCTCCGCCCGGGGCGGGATCTCCTGAAGGCTCTCCATGGCCTCCCGGCCCGTGGCCTCCAGATCGCGGATCAGCTCCTGATGGGTCTCCAGGGAGCGCTCCAGCTCCTGGCCGTGGTGATCCATTCGTCCCATGTTGAGGATCAGCTCATGCAGGCGTGTGTGGATCTGTTCGACGGATTCCGCCAGGGAGGAGACTTCCATGGCATCCAATTCCATGCTCAGCCGGTGTTCCCCGAGAATGCGCGCCACCTCCGCCGTGCCTTGGGCCGTCTGCTCCGAGAGCAGGCGGATCTTGCTGCCGATGACTTGAAAGCCCCGGGAGCCGCGGCCCTCCTGGGAGAGGATGGCGGCGTTCACGGCGAGGAGCCCCGTCTGCTTGGCCACGTGATCGATGCCCCTGAGGCTTTCCTGGATCCCCTCCAGGCTTCCCCCCGTCTCGCCTTCCACATGCTGAAGGTTGCGGGCCCGCCGTTGGAGGCCCTCCCCCAGCTCCCGCAGATCCAGAGCCAGCTCCCGCATGCGGAGCAGCTGCTGCGACCGGTCCTGCGTCCCCTCCAGCATCTGGGAGCCGTGGGAGGCCACCCCCTTCATGGCCGAGCCCAGGCGCGCGGCCCGGCGCATGGCGCGGTCGGCCAGCTGGGCCATGGCCTCGCCTTCGCGGCGCAGGCGGGGCATCGTATCCCGGATGATCTGCACCAGTTCCTCCTGGCGCTCCAACCCATTGCGAAGGATCTCCAAGGAAGAATCCACCCCTGAACCCAGCGATGAGGCCGCCGCGTCCGCGAGGCCCCGCCGGCGATCGGCCACGCGGGCCATCACGTGGGTGTCCTCCAGCTGCGCCCTGAGCTCCGAGGCGAAGGCATCCAGCTCCTGAATCAGGGAGGTGATTTTGTCTTTCTGAGCCTGAATACTGTCAGCCATTGTCTGATTTTCGATGGTCATTTCATCATACTGTGAAATCATGTTTTCCAGGTTTTGGCGCAGGTTTTCACCAATTGCCAGTCCTTCGTCATGCATCATTTCATTTAATGCTTCCATCTCAGTTACGAGAGCCGTTTTTTCACTGTCACACAGGTTCAGTGATTTGTTTTTTTCTGAAATAAGATAGCCCATATAGCCACCTGCCAGTAATAAAAGCAG
>CAYWDR010000299.1:0-2943 GCA_964457075.1 uncultured Solibacteraceae bacterium | reverse complement strand
AGCTGGCCACCCCCAGCTTCAACCGCCCCCTGCGCTACATGTACAAGCCCAGCCTGGACGGCAAGAGCAAGGATGCCTGGAGCAGCAGCCTCAAGCGCCTCGATGTGCACTACTCCAGCGGCCCCATGAACCGCTGCTTCTACTTCCTGAGTCAGGGCGCCAGCTCCACCAGCACCTCCAACTTCTACAGCTCCTACCTCCCCGGCGGCATGACGGGCATCGGCAACGATAAGGCCGCCCGCATCGTCTACAAGGCCCTCACCGCCTACATGACGAGCTCCACCAACTACGCCGGCGCCCGCACCGCCTGCCTCAACGCGGCGGCCGCCCTGGGCTACGCCGCCGGATCCACTGAATACGTGGCGGTTCAAAACGCATTCAAGGCGATCAACGTCAACTGATCCAACGAGTCCCCAAAACGAAGCCCGGCTTCGGCCGGGCTTTTTTACAATTTCGGCCCAAACTGACCAAGCCCCTTTTTCTACCTTACAAGCCGTGACGAAAGCGATACACTTCCCCCATGCGAATCCTAGTCATTGAAGATGAAGCCAAAGCCGCCAAACAGCTCAAGGCGGGACTGGAGCTGGCCCACTTTCAAGTGGAGCTGGCGGTAGATGGAAGCCTGGGCTACCGCCTAGCCTCTTCCGGCGCCTACGACGCCCTCGTGGTCGACGTGATGCTGCCCGGCCTCTCCGGGCTGGAGATCGTGGAGAAGCTGCGCGGCGAGGGCGTCGACACGCCCGCGCTCTTCCTCTCCGCCAAAGGCACCCTCGAGGATCGGATCCGGGGCCTGAAGTCCGGCGGCGACGATTACATCGTGAAGCCCTACGCCTTCCCCGAGGTGCTCGCGCGGCTGCAGGCCATCCTCCGCCGCGTGCGGCCCGGCTCCCCCCTGCCTCCCAAGGTGGAAGTGGCGGACCTCACATGGGAACCCGAGAAGCGCCGCATCACGCGCCTGGGCAAGCGAGTGGACCTCACGCCCAAGGAATATCTCCTGGCCGCCCTCCTGCTGGAGAACGTGGGCCAGGTGGTGCCCCGCAGCACCGTGGTGGAGACCGTATGGGGCCTCAGCGCCCACGTGGATCCCAACGCCGTGGACGTGCAGGTCCGCCGCCTCCGCGCCAAGCTGGACGACCCCTACGATAAGAAGCTCGTCCACACCCTCCGCGGCGTGGGCATCGTCCTCGAAGATCGCGACTGATCGCGCCCCGGCCGAACGGCGGCCCCATGACCGGCCTCCCCACCCCCAGCCTCCGGCGCAGGATCCTAGGCACCCTCCTGGGTGGCGCCGTGCTCCTTTCGGCCGTGGGGTTCGGTTTCGTCGAATTCGGCTTCCGCGCCTCCCAGGCCCGGGCCCAGAAGGACGTCCTGCATGCCGCCGCCCGGGAGGCCTCCCGGTTGCGGCCGACGCTATCCCCGGAGGCGGCCGTGCCCACCCTGGGTGATCTCCAGTGGCGGATGCTCGACCCCACCGGGCAGCCCCTGGCCCGCAGCGAAGGGTTCCAGGACCTCAACCTCACCTCGTGGCCCGCGCCCGGCGCCCCTCCGGCCCTGGACCCGGCTCGTGCCTGGCTGATGGCCCACCTCCCCATGGAACCCGCCGGCACGGGCACGATCCAGGTGGCCATGAACCTGCGCGCCCATCAGTTCGTCACCTCCCGCCACACCCTGCTGCGCGTGTCGATGGTGCTCTTCACCCTCCTCGCCGCCTACGGAGTGGGCGAGGTGATCGTGCGCCTCACCATCCGGCCCCTCGGAGGGTTGGCCATGCAGGCCGCCCTCATCCGGCCCAAGGATCTGGGCCGCAGGATTCCCGTGGAATCCTTCCCTCTGGAGCTGCGGGATCTCGTCGCGTCCATGAACATCGGCATGGAGCGGCTCCAGGAGGCCTTCCAACGCCTGGAGCACTTGGGCACCGACCTGGCCCACGAGCTTCGGAGCCCCATCCAGAACCTGCGTTCCGAGCTGGAAGGCCTCCTCCTGAGGCCCCGGGATTCGAAGGGCCAGCAGGAGTCGCTGGGCTCCTGCCTGGAGGAGCTGGATCGCCTCAGCCAGATGATCGAGCAGATGCTCTTCCTGGCCCGCTGCGAGGAGCCCAGCTCCGAATTGCGCCTGGGCCCCCTTCCCGTGCGGGAGCTGCTGGGCGGGATCGCCGACTACTTCGAAGTGAGCGCCGAGGCCCTGGAGGTGGCCCTCACGGTCGAGCCCGGCGCCGATCTGGCCGTCATGGCCGACCGGGCCCTCCTCCAGCGGGCCCTCAGCAACCTCGTCTCCAACGCCCTGCGCCACACGCCGGCCAGCGGGAGGGTCACCCTCGCGGCCACCTCCGGGCCCATGGGCGAGGTCAACCTGGAGGTGCGCGATTCGGGGGAGGGCATCCCGGCCGATATGCTCCAGACCCTGGGCACGCGGTTCACGCGGGTCGAGCATAGCCGCAGCCGCAGCCACGGCGGGACGGGCCTCGGGCTCGCCATCGTGAAGGGCATCATGCACCTGCATGGAGGGGATCTGGAACTGCTGAGCGAGTTGGGCCAGGGAACCACGGCCCGCCTGCGCTTTCCGCCCGATCCCACCGGCCGCACGCGCCGCCGCGCCTCCGGGGCCCACATCATCCCGCGCTAAGGACCTGTGCAAGAGCGTGTCACAGGTTCTTCACAACAATTCACATCACTTAACACCCGGTTGACCCCAGGGCGTTGGAACATCTTTGGAGCTTTCCGCTCTTTCCATGCGCATTCCAACCCCGTTCAAGGCGTCCACCCCGCGTGCGCCTTCCGGGAGCTGGCTGCCCGCCCACCCAATCTCCCCACCCATCCGATGGAGTTGCCCATGGCAGCAACGAAGGGTTCCACCCGTCTGTCCGTCCTCGCCCTCACCCTGGCCGCGATGCCCGCCTTCGCCCAGAAGGATCGTCTCCCGGCCCAGGCCGTCGCCGCCCTCCGC
>CAYWDR010000298.1:0-2979 GCA_964457075.1 uncultured Solibacteraceae bacterium | reverse complement strand
TGGGCGCTGTCGACCGCGGCCGGCCGCCAGCTCCTTGAGGAGGACCTCCCCCGGGCCGAGGGCATCCTGGGGCGCAAGGTGAAGGCCGTCCTCGCCAAGGGGCGCAGCAACTACCTATGCAGGCTGGCCTGGGAGGAGCTGAAGGTCCATCCGCCCGCGGAACTCACCCGCGCCGACTTCGGTCTCTGGAGCGCCCTGCCGGGTTGGGCCGAGGGCACCCTGGATGGGGACCGGGAGGGCCTGGGCCGCCACGGCGAGGGCGAGAGCCCCCTATGGGACAAGCTGAACGCCCGGGCCGAACGCTGCACGGGGCGCCAGTGCGCGCACTTCGAAACCTGCTTCCTCACGAAGCTGCGGGCGCAGATCCTCGGGGCGGATCTCGTCATCGCCAATCACGCCCTCCTCCTCGCGGATCGCGTGCTGCGGGAGTCGGCCTTCGGCCAGGTGCTGCCCGATGCCCCCGTGCTCATCGTGGACGAGGCTCACGAGTTGGAGGAGCAGCTCACGGAGAGCTGCGCCGAGACGTGGACGAGCCGGGCCATGAGCCTCTTGCTGGCGGATCTGCAGGATGCGGGCGGCCACGTGGAGGGCGGCGCCGTGGACGCGCTGCGGGATCCCTTCGAGACCGCTTGGATTTCCCTGATGTCCCACGTGCCCCATGAAACCGGGACCTACCCCTTGGAGAAGGTGGACCTCGCCCTGCTGGCCGATGCGCTGGAGGCCTGGATCGGTTCGGGCCAGGATCTGCTGAAGGAGCTGCGGAGCCTCGCCGCGAAGGATCGCGAGGAACCCCAGTGGGGCCGCCTCGCGGAACGGGTGCAGACGGCCTTCAGCCGCATGGAGCAGATCTTCGCCCAGCCCGAGGGGTGGGTGAGCACGCTGATCCGCGAGAGCGCCCACATGGTGGTGTTCAAGAGCAATCCCGTGGATGTGCGCCCCTTCTTCCACCAGCATCTGCGGCGCGGCTTCGAGACGGTGATCCTCACCTCCGCCACGCTGCGGGACGGCCGGGGCTTCAATGGCCTGGGCCTGAGGCTGGGGCTGACGAAGGCGGAAGTGGAGGCGGGCGAGCTCGTGGAGAGCCCCTTCGACTTCGCCACCCAGGGCCTCCTCTTCGTGCCGCCCGCCATGCCCGAGCGCCGGGCCGGCATGGGCGGCATCGGGGATCCCGCCTGGGTGGAGGCGAGCGTGGATGCCATCGTGCGGCTGCTTTCCGCGAGCCGGGGCCGGGCCCTCGTGCTCTTCACGAGCCGCAAGGCGATGGCCGCCTTCCGCCCCCGCATCGAGGGCGGATGCCCCCAGCTCACCGTCTTCGTGCAGGGAGATGGCCTCCATCGCCAGGCCATGCTGGAGCGCTTCAAGCAAACGCCCCACGCTGTGCTCCTGGGCCTCGCCTCCTTTTGGCAGGGCGTGGATATGCCGGGCGAGGCCCTCAGCCTCGTCATCGTGACGGCCCTCCCCTTCGCGCCCCCGGATGATCCCGTGCTCGCCGCCCGCATCAAGCAGGCGGACGCCCAGCAGGATGGGCTCGGCTTCCGGGGCATCCAGCTTCCCCAAATGACGCTGAAGCTGAAGCAGGGATTCGGCCGCCTCATCCGCACCCGCACCGACCGCGGCGTCATCGCCCTCCTGGACCCCCGCATCCTCCTGCCCTCGGAGGACCGCAACGGCAAGCGCTACGCATCCCAGGTGCGCGCCGCGCTCCCCCCCTTCCCCGTCGTGCGGGAGTGGGGGCGGGTGGAGGGGTTTTTGCGGGAGCTGTGAATCCTTTACAAGATTCACCGCCAAGACGCCAAGGGGCGCCGACGTGTGCTTGACCCAATACCGTTCACTTAATCAAACCCCATCGAAAAGAAGGGACACGGAGGCCACAGGGGGCGCTGTGCGCCTCACGGAGGCCACAGAGGCCCGCCGACCCAACCCCTCAGAACGGCCCAAGGCTTCCCCGATCCATCGGCACGGCCCCGTGAAGAGACCCAGGCGCTGCGCGCCCAAGGGCCGCGTGCGGCCCTTGATCCTGGGCCGGGCCAAGGCGGCCCATCAAGAGGCCGCCCGGGCCCGGCCCAGGATTGGGTCTGTTCGCGCGAGTGGGTCGGCGGGCCTCTGTGCCCTCCGTGCTTTCCTCTGTGACCTCTGTGTCCAGCTTTTCCCGCAGGACCGGTGCAAAGTGAACGGTATTGGGGTTAGACCTTGGGCCTGCGGCCCGGGTGGCACCGCTGTGACGTTCAATCGGAATTAGCGTCCATTCGCGAAATTCGCGGTTAACGCATTTCTTGGTGTTCTTTGCGTCTTGGCGGTGAATTCTTATTTTTTTGGGGTGTCGTACCTCGGCTCGGGCCCTAGCTTTGGGGTGCCTAACCTCGGAGGTGCCCATGGCCACCGTCACGCTGCGGGGCGCGCCCGTCCATACCTGCGGCGAGCTGCCGCTGGTGGGCGATGCCTGCCCGCCCTTCCTCCTCACCCGCTCGGATCTCACGGAGCTCTCCTCCGTGGATCTGGAAGGCCAGCGGGTGGTGCTCAACATCTTCCCCAGCCTGGACACGCCCACCTGCGCGGCGAGCGTGCGGGCCTTCAACGCCCGGGCCGCCGACGTGCCGAACACGGCGGTGCTCTGCATCTCGGAGGATCTCCCCTTCGCCCAGGCCCGCTTTTGCGGCATGGAGGGGCTAAGCCGCGTCACGCCCGTCTCCGCCTTCCGCCACCCGGGATTCGGGTTGGCCCTGGGCCTCACCCTCGTGGATGGCCCCTTCCGGGGCCTGCTGGCCCGGGCCGTCATCGTGCTGAGTGAGGACAGCACCGTCGTCCACACGGAGCTGGTGCCCGACCTCGCCCGGGAGCCGGACTACGAGTCCGCCCTGGCCATCATCACGCGGCACCACCGGCCCGCGCCGGAGGACGCCCTGGAGGGGATGGAGTAGGGCCAGTAGATCGATTCCGAATTGCCCTTGCGAAAAGATCACCACGAAGGCACGAAGGGCG
>CAYWDR010000297.1:0-2994 GCA_964457075.1 uncultured Solibacteraceae bacterium | reverse complement strand
TGACGTCATCCTTGAACCGCTTGAGGGCGGAGATGAGGCCTTCGAAGATCTGATCCTCGCCGCGCTTGACGCGCACCTTGGCGTTCTTCTTGATGAAGCCGTCGGTGACGCGGGAACCGGCGATGACCGTCTTGCCGGCCTTGAAGATCTGCAGCACTTCGGCGCGGCCCTGGTAGACCTCGCGGTCCAGGCTATCGAGTTTGCCGATCATGGCCTGCTCGATCTCCTCGGTCACCTTGTAGATGATCTCGTGGAAGCGCAGATCCACGCCCTCATCCTTCGCCAGCTCCTCGGCCTTCTTCTCGGCCTTGGTGTGGAAGGCGATGACGATGGCCTTGGAGGCCTCCGCTAGGAGGACGTCGTTCTCGTTCACCGTGCCGGCGGCCGCGTGGATGATGCGCACGCGCACCTTCTCGGTGCTGAGCTTCTCCAGGGAACCCACGAGGGATTCCACGGAGCCCTGGGTATCGGCCTTGATGATGAGGGGGAGCTCCTTGATGGTGCCCTCCTTCATCGTGCTGAAGATGTTCTCGAGGGTGACGCGCTGCTTGGCGAGCGCGGCGGCCTTGAGCTTCTCCTGGCGGAACTGGGCGATGGTGCGGGCCTTGCCTTCGGATTCGACCACCTGGAAGTTGTCGCCGCTGGAGGGCACTTCCTCGAAGCCGAGGATCTGCACGGCCGTGGAGGGACCGGCTTCCATGATGCGGTTGCCGCGATCATCGAACATGGCGCGCACGCGTCCCATCGTCGCCCCGGCCACGAAGATCTCGCCGGCGCGGAGGGTGCCGTTCTGGACGAGGACGGTGGCGACGGCGCCGCGGCCCTTGTCGAGGCGGGCCTCGATGATGGAACCGGCCGCGGGGCAGTCGTAGACGGCCTTGAGATCCTTCATGTCCGCCACGAGGAGCAGCGTTTCGAGGAGTTCGTCGAGGCCCTGCTTCGTCTTGGCGCTGACGGGCACGCCGGGGACGTCGCCGCCGTAGGCTTCCGTCTGCACGCTGTGCTGGAGCAGGCCCTGCTGGACCTTGTCCGGGTTGGCGCCGGGCTTGTCGATCTTGTTGATGGCGACGACCAGGGGCACGTCCGCGGCCTTGGCGTGGTTGATGGATTCCACGGTCTGGGGCATGACGCCGTCGTCCGCCGCCACCACGAGGATGGCGATGTCGGTGACCTTGGCGCCCCGGGCGCGCATCTTCGTGAAGGCTTCGTGGCCGGGGGTGTCGAGGAAGACCACCTGGCGCATGAGGCCCGTGTTCTTGTCCTTGACGTCCACGTGGTAGGCCCCGATGTGCTGGGTGATGCCGCCGGCCTCGCCCGCGGCCACCTTGGCGCTGCGGATGGCATCCAGCAGCGAGGTCTTGCCGTGGTCCACGTGGCCCATGATGGTGACGACGGGGGGCCGGGCGCGCTTCTCGCCCTGCACCTCGGCGGCCTCGTCCATCATCTGCACGTCTTCCTCGAAGGAGACGATGTCGGCCAGGAAGCCGAACTCACGGGCGATCTCCTTGGCCAGCTCGGTGTCGAGGGGCTGGTTGATCGTGGCGAAGATGCCGCGGTGGAGGAGCTTGGCGACCACGTCCTTGGCGGGGCGGTTGCACTTCTCCGCGAGCTCCTTCACGGTCACGCCCTCGGAGAGCATGACGATGCCGATCTCATCCTCGATGTATTCGGTGGCGATGACCTGGGCGCGGCTGCGGGGCTGCCGCATCTTGATCGCGAGTTCTTCTTCCTCGGTGCGCTCGTGCTTGCCCTTCTTCTTGCCGCCGCTGGGGCCGCGGCCGGGGCCCTTCTGGGAATTGGGATCGATGGGGCCTGAAGGGGCGCCGAGGCCGGGACGGCCGCCAGGGCCGCCGGGACGGGAGCCGAAGCCGCCGGGGCGGGGACCGCCGGGACCGCCGGGGCGGCCTCCGGGGCCACCAGGGCGGGGACCGCCGAAGCCGCCGGGGCGGGGACCGCCGGGCCCGCCAGGGCCGCGTCCGGGGCCGCCAGGGCCACGGCCGCCGGGACCGCCGGGGCCGCGGGAGGGCCCCCCCGCGGGACGAGCCTGGGGTAGCTGGATGTAGCGGGCAGGGCCCTGCTCCCGGGGTTCCGGGGGCGGCGTGTCACTCATCTTCAGGCGGCTGAAGCCCTGGTCGGGCTGGAGCTGGCTGATGGAGGGCAGGGCCGACATGCGGGAGCTGGTCACGGTGGGCTTGGGGGCCTCGTGTTTCACTTCGCCGCGGCTTGTGTTGGAAGCCATGGGGAGCACCGCCTTGGGCTGGGGGACGCCGGAACGCTGCACGTGGGAGGGGGTGGTGTGGCTGCCGGGGCGCTGGAGCACGGCGCGCGCGCCGGCCTCGGGCCGGGGGCCGGAGGGAGCCTGGGCCGGCCGGGCCTGGGGCAGCTGGATGTACCGGGCGGGCTTCTCCTCGGGCTTGGAGGCCTGGGAGGGCGCCTGGCTGACCCGCAACCGGGAGAAGGAGGAACCTTCAGCCGGAGGGGTGGGGGCCTGGGGCGCGGCCTCGGGGGCGGGCGCAGGCGCCGGTGCGGAGACAGGCGCTTCGGCCTTCTTGACCAACACCATGGGGGGCTTGGGGGCCTCCACCTTGGGAGCTTCGGCTCGGGGCTCCGTCTTGGGCGTCTCGGCTTTCACGGGTGCGGCCTTGGGCGCTTCAACCTTTGGAGCCTCCGGCTTGGGCGCCTCGGTTCGGGCCTCGGCCACGGGGGCTTCGGCGGCCTCGGGGCCACGGGTGGCCTTCACGACCTTGATCGCGGCATGGGGTTTGTGGACGGCGAGGGGGGCCGCTTCGGGCTGGCCCTTGGCCTTGGCTTCGAGCACCCGGCGGATCTGGGCCTCCTGGTCCTGGCTGAGGTTCGAGCTGTGGCTCTTCCCGGTCACGCCGAGGCGCTTTTCAAGCACGTCGATCACGTCGTGATTGCTCACGCCCAGGTCTTTGGCGAGTTGGTTGATGCGAAGGGTCATGTGGGAGGGGGTCCTCAGGTCTTAACAGCTCG
>CAYWDR010000296.1:0-2995 GCA_964457075.1 uncultured Solibacteraceae bacterium | reverse complement strand
GGGCCTGCAGGATCTCGGCCTTGAGGCGGCCCTCGATGTGCTGGGCCTCGATGCGCTTGCGCACGTGATCGTAGACCTCGGCGGGCGTGCGCACGCCCGGCAGGCGGTCGGCCTCGAAGAGGTCCACGAGCTGGGCGAAGAGGCAGCCCTCGGAGAGGGAAAAGACCGTGTTGAGGAAGATCCAGCGCGGATCCGAGAGGTCCACCAGGGTCTGGGCGTACTGATCCCGCTGCTCGGCGAAACTGAGGGGGCGCGTGCCGCGCAGGGCCCGTTTGACGAAGCCGAAGCGGTTGGCCTTTACGAGGTTGCCCGTCTGCAGATCGAGGACGAGGCCGCGGGCCACCATCTCGGGATCGAAGCGCAGTTCCGACACGGGCCAGCCCGCGTCCAGAAAGGAGGCCCGGGCCAGCTCGTAGACCCGCTCCTCGAAGGCCTCGGCCCGGTAATCCACGAGGGTGTAGTCCATGTCGTAGCCGATGGCCTTCAGGGACCGGAAGTTCAGCGTCCGGTTGCAGAAGACGCTGCGGCTGCGGGGCGGTTGGGAGGCGGGTGGGGGTGGGATCATGGGTGCAAGGATGGTCCCACATTCCCGGAGGGAAGAGCGCCCGCCCTGGGGCCGCCCGTCGAGGCGCCATGGGTCGCAGGGGGAGCGAACGCGTAGGTCACGTAGGCGCTCGCATCCGGGGGCCCGTAGGTGATTTGCAGGGTGGGTTGACTGGAGAGGGTCATCAGCACCGAAGCAAAGGTGAAGAAGGGAGATCCCGGCCGGGGTGTCACGCACACGGGGTGTTGGGCCGAGTCCTTCGACGCCAAGGCGGCCTTCAAGGCCCGTTCATCGAGTTCCTGGTCCTTCCGGCCCACGCGTTGTTGGAGGGCGCGGTAGCGCGCGAGGCTGTTCTCGCCTTCCGGACGCCGGGCGTGCCAGGGCTTCAGATCCCGGTTCGCGAGGGGATGGTTGGTGTGGAAGACCGGCGATCCCCCGGCCACGGGCTGGAACCGGACCACCCGTGAGGGGGAAGCTTCGAAATCGAACACCTTGTCGCCGATGCCCAAGAGGTAGTTCTGTCCGGAGGCATGCTTCACACGCGTGAGGAAGGCGAGGACCGACTCCTCGGAGGTCCGCGCAAGCAGGCCCCGGATGACGAAGGCCACGGGCAAGCCGTCCCGGCTGGCGTTCAGCTGCATGAGCGTGTTCACGCACACGGCGATGGAGGCCTGATTCAGGCCGTTGAGGGCGATCAGGCCCGCGCAGGTGAGCACGAACTGTTCGGGTTCCTCCGCCGAGGGGCGGAGGTGCAGGAGGGTCTGAGACCCATGCCGGAAGATCTCCAGATCCATGTTTTGAGACACCAGGGCCGGCTGCTCCCCGCGGCGGGCGACGCCAATCCCGCTGCAGTGGTGGGCATCCTTCTCGTCGAGGTAGTTCCATAGCTCATCCACGCACTGGTAGGCGAGCAGGGTCTCGAAGCGCTGGCCCGAGCCCTCGGCGATGCCCCGGACTTCCGCCAGTAGATCCGGGGTCCACCGCCGGATGGCCGGCAAGAAGTCCGTCTCTCGCAGGAAGGCATCGATGATTGCATCGGGGTTCAGCCTCCTCTGAGCGGCGAGACCCTCCTTCCAGCGCCGGATGGCGGTGGCGATTTCGGACCTGAGTGCCCGTCCGTGCTGGAGTCCGCGCTCGTAGCCTGTCCCTTCCAGTTCGACGGTGGGGAGGCTTCGCGGCAAGGGCGTGGGGGTGGTTTGGCCATGGAGCGTGCAAGCCGCGACCAGGAGGCATCGGGCGAGGAGCGCGGGCCTCATGGCTGGGCGCTCCCCCGGTGGCCACGGGCCGGCGCGATGGAGGCACCCGCCGCGTCATCCGCGCGTGATTCCGGGGGCGCCAGTTCCGCCCCGAGTTCCATGAGCAGGGACCGCAGGATGGACCGGTGACAGCGGGCCTCGTTCTCGCAGTAGCACCCCACGGAGAGATCCGTGCCGCGGGACAAGGCCACCAACAGGTTGAGCGTGTGCTGGGCCTCGGGGCGGGCCAGCTCGGCCTTGAAGGCGCGGGTGAAGGCCTTCCAGTCCGCGTCCGTTTCCACGGACTGGCCCTGCTTCATGAGGGCTTCGCTGGGGGCGAGGATGGGCAGCCAGGCGTCGTAGTAGTTCCGCGTGGCGAACTCGGCCTTGGGCACGCCCCGGGGCGGGCGGCGGACGGTGCCGATGCGCAGGCCCTCGTGGGGGTGCCGGGGGGTGCCGAGGCGGACTATTTGGAGGGCCATGGAGGCTCCAGGGGGGAGGCGGGGCGGCCAACGGCCCCCCGGAGAACTTGGGAAACAAAAAATATCTGGAGATGAGCTGAGCCTTGCCTGTGTTGTCTTTTGTCACTGTTCATCACATTTTTATCACTGTTCATCACTGGCTGCTTTTAAAGAAAAGCCGGTGATGAACAGTGATAAAAGCGTGATGAACAGTGATGAAAAAACCGGAGATGAACGGAGATAAAAGCAACCGGCCGCCCATCTCCGTTCATCTCCGTCCATCTCCGGTTTTATCGTTTTTCAATTCCCCCGTGCCCCCGGCCCCGGCCCCTCCGCCGCCCTCCCCGGCCCCGCTCGCCGACCCCCACCCGCCATTCGCCGATCCTCGCCCACGGCGGCCCCTGACATCGCCGAGCCTGGAACATCGGTTGCCGGAGTCCCCCATGTCCGACGTTGAAATCCCCTCCCTGCCAGGCCCCCTGCGCATCCTCCTGCTGGCGGCGCTGATCGCCTTCTCCGCCCAAGCGGCCCGGGCCCAGGAGCCCGTGATCGTGAGCCTCAAGAACGCCATCGCCACGGAGGTGCAGTCCCAGGGCTTCACCCTGCCCCGGGACGCGAAGGTGCACGTCTATGCCCGGGGCGGCGCGTCCCATGGCTGGGACCGGGGCCCCTTCTTCGCTTACGGCTGGATCCTCAACGCGGCCACCCGCGAGGTGGTGTGGCAGATGGATGGCCGCACCAGCAAGCTGGAGAGG
>CAYWDR010000295.1:0-3015 GCA_964457075.1 uncultured Solibacteraceae bacterium | reverse complement strand
GCAGGCCTATTGCCTTTATCACCGTTCATCATTTTTTCATCACTGTTCATCACTGTTCATCACTGGTTTCTCCTTTTTTCGTTTTCTCGCTTCCTAGCCTTGGGGCCCATGAAAACGGCCCCGCTCGCACGGGGCCGTTGCATAAGGCGAACCTGGTTTAGAGGCTCAGCTTGCGCGCCTCCAGGAGGCTTCCCTGGGCCTTTTCCAGGGCGGTCACGGCCTTGGCGTATCCGATGCGGGATTGGAGCTCGTTGCTCTTGGATGTGTCGAGGTCGTTCTGCTTGGAGAGCACGAGGAAGTTGGTGCTCATGCCGTTCTCGAATTTCTTTTGCTCGGCTTCCAAATCCTTCTCGCGGAAGATGCGGGTCTTCTCCGCGGCGGACACGCCCTTGCCGGCGGCTTCAAGGTTCCGGTAGGCCTGGCGCACTTCCAGAAGGATTCCCAGCTCCTGGTCCTTGTAGCTCAGCTCGGACTGGCGGCGGTTGGCCCGGGCCTGCGCCTGGTTGCCCCGGGCGGCCTTGTTGAGGATCGGGAACGCGAAGGTGAGGCCCACGTTGTAGCCGGGGTACTTCGACCCCGTGAGATCGCTGTTGATGGGAGAGAGCCTATCGGCGTTGGCGGCGCCGCCCGTGTATCCAACCGTGGCGTCGAGCTGGGGAAGGGTCCGGTTGCGGGCGGCCTTCTCCTGGACCGAAGCGGAGTCCAGGTTCAGCCGGGCGGACTTGAGCTCGACCCGCCGTTCGATGGCCATGCGCTCGGAGGCGGGTTCCTCCACGGTGAGGGGGGAAACGGTGGGAATGTCAGCCGTGTCGATGCCCGTGGGTTTGTCGGAAGGATATAGGGCGCGGATGAGGGCATCCTTGGCGTTCAGGAGCTGGGCCTCGGCGCTGATGATGTCTTGCTCCCGCTGGGCCACCGTGGCCTGGGCGCTGGTGACCTCGATGGGAGCCAGGGTGCCCACCTGGACCCGGATCTCGTTCTCCTTGAGTTGCTTCTGGGCCAAGGCGAGGGATTGCTGTTTGTTCTGCAGGTTCACCTTGGCGAAGACCACGTCCCAGTAAAGGGTCTCCGTGGAGGCCACGAGGTCGATGATGGCCTTTTGGTAGGTGAAGTCCGCCACCTTGGCGCCGTTCCGGGCCACGATCAGACGGGAAGCCGCGACACCGCGGCCGAAGTTGCGGAGCAGGCTCTGGGTGTAGCTCGCGCTCACGGAGCCGTCGTAGGGCGTCGACGCGATGAGAGGGCTGGTGACTTGGGATTTCGTCAGCGAGTAGGTGGGATCGTAGCTGAAGTTGAAGGCGCCGCCCCATTCAAAGGGTTTGTTCAGGCCGAGGGAAAGGCTTTTGCGGGTCGTCGTGCTCTCACCCTGGTTGAAGACGGGTGACGAATCCTTCGTCTCGGACCACCTGACGGACCCCGAAAGGTTCCAATCAAAGGCGCCGCCTTCGATCAGCACGTTCGCCTTGGTCACCTCGCGGGAATTCTCCGCGATCCCGACCTGGAGGTTGTTCTTGAGGGAGGTCTCGATGGCCTCCTGCAGGCTCAGGGCCTTGGGAGCTTCCTGCCCAGAGGTCCCGAGGGGCGTCTGCGCCGCGAGGGGGGCGACCAGGGGGAACGCCATAAGCAGGGCAGGGAAGGTGAGGACTCGCTTCATCGGCACTCCAGGGAGAAAGAACCAGCGGTGAACAGGCAACCTACGGGGGGAAGGACCCGGTCGTTTAGGTGCTCCAGAAAGGATGCCTGGATTCAAGGTTCAGGGCAGCCCGGGGTTCATCATGGCGGCAACCCGCCGCTCAACGGAATGCGGATGGGGGTGAACCGGGGCCCGCGAGGGGCCTGCCCATCCATTCAAACCGTTCCAAAAGTGTGACTTTTGATAAATAGGATTTGTAAGTCTTGTTTGGTGGGGGTGGCCGTGGATCGGGTATCCATCGTGGGGCTGGGGCGATTCGGAATGGCGCTGGCGCGGCTCTGCCAGGAACGGGGGTGGGCGGTGCGCGGGTGGGATCCCGCTCCTCCCCCGGATCGCCCCTTCCCCGTGGTGGGCCTCCCGGAGTTGCTGGCCGAACCGGGGCCGGTGGTGCTGGCGGTGCCCGTTCAAGCCATGGACGCGGCCCTCGCGGCCCTGGGCGGGCATCTGCGAAGGCACCACTGGGTGTTGGACGTGGCGAGCGTGAAGGTGAGGAGCATGGAAGCCCTCCGGCGCGGCCTCAATCCGGGGATTCCCTGGGCGGCCACGCACCCCCTATTCGGCCCCGTGAGCCTGGCGCGGGGCGAGGGGCCCCTTCAGGTGGTCGTCTGCGCGAGCGGAGAACATCCCGCGTGCGAGGATCGGGCGCGCCGGTTCTGGAACAGCCTCGGGTGCGAGGTGATCGAGCAGGAGGCCCACGCCCACGATCGGGATATGGCGGCCACCCACGCCCTGGGCTTCTTCGTCGCCAAGGGGCTATTGGATGCCGGGGCCGGCGAAGGGGTGCCCCATCCGCCCCCCAGCTTTCAGGCCATGCTCCGCAGTGTGGAACTCGTCCGTTCGGATGCGGGGCACCTCTTCCGGGCCCTGCAGCTCGAGAACCCCTACGCCCGCGCCGCGCGGCGCCGCTTCCTCGCGGCCCTTCAATCCGTGGATCGGGCCTTGGACGAGGAAGCCTCCGGGAGCGCGCCCACGGCCGCGCTCGAGATCCCTGGAGGGCCCAGACCGGCGGAGGACCTCATCGAGGTGAGGGATCTCATCGACTCGGTGGACCGCGAGCTCGTGAGCCTGCTCGAACGCCGCTCGCGTTTGGTGCTCCGGGCGGCCCGGGCCAAATCGGGGCTGGGTCGCGGCGTATTGGACGTGGACCGGGAAGCGCAGATGCTCCAGGCCCGGCGGGATTGGGCCGCCTCCCGGAATCTGAATCCGGAAGGAGTGGAGGCGCTCTTCCAGGCGATCCTCCACCACTCCCGGGCCCTGCAGGGGCAGCCTACTTCGTGAGGCCGCGGGCGATCACCATGCGCTGGATCTCGGAGGTGCCCTCG
>CAYWDR010000294.1:0-3024 GCA_964457075.1 uncultured Solibacteraceae bacterium | reverse complement strand
CGTCTGATTAGCTCATCCTTCCCCCCCGCCCAGGCTTGGCCTGGCGCACTCAGCGGGAATCAGCTCACAGGCGTCCTCCGTGCCCAGATGGGGACCTCCCGCGCCCGGCGCTGGGTCGGGGCACCCGTCGTCCAGGCCCATTGGCTCCTCAAGATCAACAACGGATGCCTGTTCGCGGGCTTTGAACGGCCCGCCTAGGAGGGACCATGGCTGTTTCCATCGCCTACGTCGATCAGCCGGGGCTCCAGCTCGTGGGCCCCCTGGCGCCCAAAAGGCCCGGGGCGCCCCCGTTCACCGGATCGCTCCCGCTCCGCCAGGACGTCGCCCAGGACCGCATGGTCCGTCTCTCAGCGGTGGTGATCGGGGGCCCGCAGGCCCCGGCCTCGCCGGCCGTCCGCCCCCTGCCTGGATCCCTCATCCTCGTATCCACCTTTCCCGCCGTCGCCCTCTCCAGCGGCGGATGGGCGCTGGGCGGGCGACCTTCGACGGGACAGCTTTGGCCGAGGGGAGACAGATAGTGACCATATGGGAGTGGTCTCCCCCAAAATTGAGAGTAAGCGCCAACGGAACCCCACCCTACCCGGATCGATCTTGACCCGTTAAGGTGTCACGCCTCCGGGGCCGAACCTTTCCCAGCCCATGGGAGCAGGGCCTCGATCTCCGCGACGGTCTGCGCGTTGGGGAGGTTGGTAAAGACGCGGGTGAGGTAGGCGTGGGGTTCGAGGCCGTTGGCCTTGGCGGTTTCGATGAGGCTGTAGAGATTGGCGCTGGCGTCGGCGCCCTTCTGGGAGGCGGAGAACAGCCAGTTCTTCCGGCCAATGACGAAGGGCCGGATGGCGTTCTCGGCGGGGTTGTTGTCGATGGGCCAGCGGCCGTCGTCGAGGTAGCGCACGAGGTGCGGCCACTGGTGGTTCAGGTAGTACATGGCCTTGCCCAGGATGGACTTGGGCGGGGTCTTGGGCATGTGCTGGTCGAGCCACGTCCGCAGCTTTTCGAGGATCGGGGCGGCTTGGGCTTGCCGCAGGGCCAGGACTGCTCCCGGCGGCTTGCCGCGGGCGTCCTGCTCGATGCGGTAGAGCGCCTGGATGTGGGCCATGGCTTCGTCGGCCTTGCCCGTCCGCTGAAGTCCGTAGGCCTTCTTCGCATCGACGAAGCCTCGGCGGGCGTGGGCCCAGCAGCCCAGGCGCGTGACTCCGGCCTTCGCGCACACGGCGTGGTAGCCCTCGTAGCCGTCCACCATCAGCGCGCCTTTGTAGTCCTCCAGCAGCCGTTTGGGGACCTCCGCGCTGCGGGTGGGGGCGTAGTGGTACAGCACGGCGGGCTGCTCCACGGAACGCAGCACCCACATGTAGCTCTGGCTCTGCGCGCTGCGGCCAGGCTCGTCCAGCACCTGCACGCGGGTTTCGTCCATGTGCAGCACGGGCTGCTCCAGCATCCGCTCGTGGATCAGGTTGATGAGCGGCTGGATCAGGGCGCCGCACTTCACCATCCAGTTCGCCTGGGTGGTGCGGTCCAGCTCCAGGCCGATGCGGACGAAGGCCTGCTCCTGCCGGTAGAGGGGCATTCCATCGACGTACTTCTGCGTGGCGATCATGGCCAGCAGGCGCGGGGAGGCCATGCTCTTTTCGAGGGGCTGCCTCGGCTTCGGGGCCGTGACGATGTGCTGGTCGCAGCAGGGGCAGGCGTAGGTGCGCCGGACATGGCGGAGCACCTGCACCTGCGCGGGGATGATGTCCAGCTGCTCGGAGATCTCGTCTTTGATGTGCTTGAGGGCGGATCCGTCGTTCGGGCAAACCTTTTGCGCCTCCGGCAGATCGTGGACGATCTCCACCCGGGGCAGCTCGGGGGGGATGCGGAAGGCCTTCCGGGGCTTGCGGGCGGGCTTCGGCGTGGTTTCCTCCGCCGTTCCTTCCAGAGCTTCCTCGGCGTTGGCCGCGTGTTCCTCGGAGGTGATCTCGGGTTCGTCGAACAGGCTGGGATGCAGATTGGCGGCCTGCTCGCTGGAGGGTCCGAACTGCTTCTGCCGCCCGTGGCGGATGAACTCCTCCAGTTGGAGGATGTACTGCTTCAATTGGTTGATCGTGTCGTTCTGAGCATCGATCGAAGCCTTGAGTTCCTGATTCTGCTTGAGCAGTTGGCCGATCTGGTGCTGTTCCATCTCGACCACGTGCATGTATTCATTATGCCCGCAAACCCGCGCCCACGCTAGCTTTCATCTCCGTATTCCCGAGCTGCGTGCGGCCTCATTTTGAGGATGTCGAGGCCCCGGAGCAGCCAGTCGAACTGTTCCGCATCCAGCGTGATCACCTCCTCATCCGCCGTCCGCGGCCACTGGAAGTGGTCCTCCTCCAGGCGCTTGTACCACAGGCAGAATCCCGTCCGGTCCCAGTACAGCACCTTGATCTTGTCGCGGGTCTTTGCGCCGAACACGAACAAGGCGGGATGAAAGGGCGATCTGCCCATGGCCTGCTCCACCAGCGCGCATAGCCCGTTGATCGACTTCCGGAAATCCACTGCGTCCCGGTGCAGGTAGACCGGCACTTCCGCCCAGCGGATCATGCCAGCGCCGCCATCAGCCGCAGCAGCCCGTCCTCGGACAGCCCGCGCAGCTCCCATTCGCAGCGCCCCAGGCGCAGCAGCACCCGGGGCTCCGCCCCATGGACGCGGGGGGCTTCCATCGACGGAGCCTTCTCCACCCGCACGAAGGCCGGAACCGCAGGCCTGTTCCGCAGGTCCGCGTTCATCTGCGGCCATCCCAGTTGCTTCTTGCGGAGGTTGAAATGTTTCGGGCACAGCTCCCGCATTTCGCAGAAGGCCTTCTCCGTCATCCCGCTCCGCCCATGCTCCTCGAACAGCGCACGCCATTCCTCACGGCTTCGCCTCACCATCCCTGCCTCCTTCGGTAACTCAGAAGGTGACCCTACCGGTCTTGGCTGGCCCCTGACAGGGTGGGGTTCCGTGGGCGCTTACGGTTTTCAAAGGGACGTCCAAAGCCACCCGAACTGCCAACACCGGCCTGGATCA
>CAYWDR010000293.1:0-3028 GCA_964457075.1 uncultured Solibacteraceae bacterium | reverse complement strand
CCTTGTGGATTTGAAGCCCCCCTTTGAATTCCGGGGAGCAAGGAAGACGCCTTCAGGCGAAGGCGCGAAGGATCAGTATCTCAGGGGATGGCGGACGGCTCAATGGATAGTTCTTGGTTGGGGGAAAGGAAAAGGAGTTGACAGAATGAACAGAATGAAAAGCTAATTAATAAAATAATTGTTTTTATTATCATTTATTAATTTTTTAATTCTCTTTATTCTGTCAACTCTTTTTCCTTCCAGAACCCCTCCGGGTTGACGAGATTCCCCAGCTTGCCCAGGTCCCCGCACCCCCCCAGCAGCTCCAGAAACCGGGCGAAGGGGGCATCCAAACCCTCAATCGCCCCCCACTGGGCATCCGTCCAGCGCCCCAGCACGTAGTCCGCCAGGGGCCGCTCGAAGGGGCCGATGCCGAGGCGCAGCCGGGCCACCTTGGGAGTGCCCAGCTCGTCGAAGACGGACTTGAGGCCGTTGTGCCCCGCGTCGGAGCCGTCCAGGCGGAAGCGGCCCATCCCCAAGGGCAAGTCCTTATCGTCGTAGAGGAGGATCAGCTTCCGGGGATCCATCCCGGCGCGGGCGGCCTGGAAGCACACCTCGCCGCTGAGGTTCATGTAGGTGGAGGGCACAAGCGCCTGGAGCTTGGGGGTCAGCCCGTAGAGCCGCCCGGAGGCGAACTTCTTCGCGACGGGCGGGTTCAGATTCCGATCCTCCATCCACCGCTGCAGGAGGAGGCGGCCCAGGTTGTGGCGCGTATCGGCGTACTCGGGGCCGGGGTTGCCGAGGGGGACAAGGATCCACATGCCTATCAGCATCGCCTCTGTATGGAGGAGTTGAGAATTGTGATCGAGTTGCACCAGGAATGGCATTGAAAAAAGGTTGAACTGACGTGAACCGAATGGGTCAAATTCATCAAGATTGTTCGACAAATCGTCTAATTCCCCAGCCAATGGCAGAAGATTCAAAGCCTTTCTGGAGGTATTCATGAATCCGAACTATTCACGATGGCCTTATCGGGTCCTTTGCCCCTTCCTGTCGCAGGCCGCCCTCCTGCTGCTCGTCGCGTGCGGTGGCGGGGGTGGTGGAAGGACAGATCCCCCTCCCGCTGCCGCGGACTTCTCACTGCAGCTGAGCCCCGCCAGCTTGCAGATCCCCGCCGGGGGGAGTGGCTTCGTCACCGTCACACTCTCGCGACTGAACGGGTTCACCTCGGCGGTCACCCTCTCGGGCGCCGGTTTCCCCGCCGGTGTGGTGACGAGTGGCACCATCCCCGCCGGGTCCAGCTCCCTTCAATTGCCCGTTTCCGTGGCACCGGGCGTGAACGCCTTGAGTTACAGCGGGCTAAACATCCGGGGGCAGGCCGACACCCTGGCCCATGAGGCCGCCTTCGGCCTCACGGTGGCGCCCCCCCTCGCCGCCAGCCAGCTACGGGAGGATCTCGTCCAGGCCGCGGGCGGCCGTCAAACGGGCGGAACCCTTGAAAACCACGGGGTGGCAAGGGAGGCCCTGCCCGCCCGGCAGGTTCAGGACGCCAGCGACACCACCCGCGTACGCCACGGTTTCCTGCCTTCGGGATCCCCAACCCAACCCTGAGTTTCCTTCCCATATGGAGTTCCCATGCGACGTCATCGGTTCCCGTTCATCGTGCTTTCCCTGATCGCCCTGGGCGGTTTCAGGCCCTTGGTCTCCCAGCAGGCCCAGCCACCTGCCGCCTTCGCGGCCCCGGGCCCCGTGCTGGCCTACCAAGGCCGGTTGCTGGAGGCCACGCTTCCGGTCACGGGAACCCGCAGCTTCACCTTTTCGATCCTCGACGGGGCCGGGGCGGAGTTGTGGAACTCCGGCGCCCAACAGGTTTCCGTGAACACCGGGCTCTACGGCATCGAACTCGGCGCGTCGCCCATGCCGCCGATTCCCACTTCCCTGCTGGCGCAGCCCAACTTGAAACTCCATGTGGTGGTCTCCGGGATCGCCTTATCCCCCGATACCGGGTTGGTGCCCGCCCTTCAGGCCCGCAGCGCCTTTGAGGTGAGCGGGGACTTCGCCGGGGATATCAGCGGCACCCAAAACGCCATCACCGTGCTGCGCCTTCATGGCATTCCCGTGGATTCGACGGCTCCCACCACCGGTCAGGGCCTGGTTTACAACGGGGCCAAGTGGGGGCCCGGCGCGGTGGGGGGTGCCCAAGGGCCCGCAGGGCCTGCCGGGCCGGCAGGGCCCGCGGGGGCGGCTGGCATCCAGGGACCCGCCGGTGCCACGGGCCCCACCGGCGCCACGGGCCCTCAAGGCCCCGCAGGCCCGGCGGGCGCGAGCGGCGCCTTCCCTTGGGTGACCGCCTCGACCTCCATGAATGCCTTGGCCAACACGGGCTACCTGGCCAGCGGCACCGGCCTGGTCACCCTCACCCTGCCCGCGGCGCCCGCGGTGGGGGATGTGATCAAGGTGACCGGCACCGGTGTGGGGGGATGGAAGATCGCCCAGAACGCGGGGCAGTCGATGGTCACCAAGGACATGATGGGCAACATCGGGAAATCCTGGGTGGCGCAAACGTCAAGTGGCGCCGCGGCTTGGCGCTCGGTGGCCTCCTCTTTGGATGGGACGAGGCTGGTGTGCGCGGCCTCCTCCAATGAGCGAATGGCTGTCTCCGCGGATTCGGGAGCGACCTGGACCGGGCGCGGTGCCCTGAGTGAATGGGTCGCCGTGGCCGCGAATGCGGGTGGAGGAACGCTCGTCGCGGCGGTAGCCGGGGGTGATATTTACTACTCCAATGATTTCGGGGTTACCTGGCTTCCGAATGGTCTAAACCGGAATTGGGCGGCGGTGGCCACCGCGTCGGCTCCGAATTTGGGGGCCACCAATGTCGCCGCGGTCTACGGCGGCCAGCTTTACACTTCCACGGCCTTCGGTTCGGCATGGTTCGCCCGCGATGCCGTCAGGAATTGGAACGCGGTGGCCACCTCCGCGGACGGAAACGTTCTCTTCGTCCCCCGCCCCGGAAATTCTTTGGACACCCATTTGGGGACAATCCCCTGAG
>CAYWDR010000292.1:0-3034 GCA_964457075.1 uncultured Solibacteraceae bacterium | reverse complement strand
AGGAGCGCGCCCTGCCCCTCTCCCGCCTCCTCGCCGAGGTGGAGCAGTGCCTCCCCGATGGCGTTCGCTTGAAGGGCATCCAGCGCAGCCGGGGCCGCGATCGCGTGCTGATGAAACTGAAGGCCGAGGCCAAATCCCGGGAGGCCGAAGTGGCCTTCGTCGAGGCGCTGCAAAAGGCCCCCGTGTTCACCCAGGTAGGCCTCGAGCGTGAAAGCGAGCGTCAGGGCGCCGGCTGGGATTTCGAGCTCACCTTGGTCGCCACGAGCACGCCCGCCGCCTTCGAGGCTCGGCCCAACCCCGTGGTGAAGGCCGCGGCCGAGGCGCCCGATCCAAAGCCGGTTTTCGCGCGAACCATGCCGATGCCACCCAGGACCATCACCCGGAGGAAGCCATGAGCGCCTCCCTCCGCGATAGCCGCTTCCGCGCCCTGGGTGGGGCCGTGGCCCTGCTCGCCGGGCTCGCCCTCCTCACCTTCGTGCTCCCGGATGCCTCCGATTCCCTGACGCGGCAGCGCCGCGTGCGGGATCAAGCCAAGCGCCTCAAGCAGCAGCAGGACGATCGGCTCAAGTCCCTCCAAGCGGACGCGGACAAGCTCGAACGGGGCCAGGCCACCTTGACGGCCTTGGAAGCCCGCCTCCCCAAGGGCAGCGCCGGAGATCTCCAGTGGAAGCTGAGCCGCGCCCTCCACGAGCTGGCCGCCAAGGACAACGTGCGCCTCTCCACCATCAAGTACAGCCCAGCCACCAAGGAGGGTGAGCTGGACGCCGTGGAGGTGGAATTCACGGCCCTGGGCATCTACGCCCCCCTGCGTGGCTACCTGCGAAGCCTCGAAGGCTCGGGCCTGCCCTTCGCCGTGCGGGATGCCCGCATGGAGGAAAGCCCGGAGGGCGCCCGCCTCACCATCGTCCTCCGGGCCTTCAAACCCCGGGATGGCGCCAAGATCGAGGAGGAAGCCTGATGGCCACGCCCGCCTCCAATGCCTCCAAAGCCTCCAAAGCTTCCTTCGACGCCCGCGCGATGCTCGCGGAGCTGAAGGCCAACCGCCAGACCCAGGTGGCCCTCGTGGTCTTCGCCGCCATCCTCGCGTGGATGTTCTGGCCCGCCCCCCCCAAGTCCCGCCGCGGGGCCTCCACCAACGCCTCGAACAACACCTACCTGGATCCGAAGGCCCTCGCCTCCCTCCGGAAACTGCCGGATCTCGCGGCGCTGGATCAGGCCGGGGAGATTCCCCTCATTCCCAAGTTGCTGAGAGATCCCTTCCTGTTCGAGGCGCCCAAGCCGCCGCCGCCTCAGCCCAAGCCCGTGAAGGTGGTGGAACCCCCACCGAAGACCACGGAGCAGCTCGAAGCGGAGCGCCTGCAGGCCGAGAAGAGCGCCGAGCACGCAGGCCGCCCCCAGGACTTGCGCTACCTGGGCTTCATCAAAGGGAGCCCCGCGGGTCAAGTAGGCGCCTTCATGAAGGGCGAGGAGGCCCACCCCCTCACGCTCGGCGCCCTTCTGAAGGAAAAGTGGAAGCTGGTGGAGCTGACCGATCGCAAGGCCGTGTTCCAGAACCTGCGCTTCCAGGACCTCCGCTTTGAACTCGCCACCCGCGAGGCCTCGGGAAATCCGAACGCCGGCGCGAGCGCCGTGACCAACGAATACTGAACGATCATCTGCGACAGGATGGGCATGATGCGGCTCCCCCTCACTTCCAACGCCATGGTTTCGCGGCTCGTCCGCGCCGCCGCGGGCCTCGCCTTGATCCTCGCCTTCACCGGGTGCAACCTCCACCGCGCCAACACGGCGTACAACGAGGAACGCTACGAGGAGGCCCTCGAAGGCTACCGCAAGGTGCTCAAGGGCGATCCCACCAACGTGAAGGCCCGGATCGGCCTCCAGCGCGCCAAGCAGCGCGCCTCGGAAGTGCATCTCGCCAAGGCCCGGGAGGCCGAGCGCAAGGGGTTCGAGGAACGGGTCGTCCTCGACCTTCTCCGGAAGGCCGTGGTCCTGGATCCCGATAATCAGGCCGCCGCCGATTGGTATGTGGATCTGGAAGGCAAGGTGAAGCGCCAGCAGGAGGCCGAGGCCGCCGACGACGACGTGGACGCCATGAAGGCCAAGGCCGATGCCCAGCCCGCCCTCCTGATCGTGCCCAACAGCGACCAGCCCGTGGGGGCCACCTTCCGCACCCGCACGAGCCTGCGCGAGATCCTCGCCACGCTCAGCCGCTCCACGGGCGTGAACATCATCCTGCACACGAGCTTCCAGGATCAAAGCGTCGCCATCGACCTCCAGGGCCTCACCTTCCAGCGCGCGCTGGACACGCTGATGCTCCAGAACGACCTCTTCTACCGGGTGATGGACAAGAACACCATCATGGTCTTCAAGGAGACTCAGCAGAACCGCGAGAAGTACGACAACGTCATCATCAAGACCTACTACCTCAGCTACGCCGAGCCAGAGCCCCTCCGGCAGATGCTCGTCACCTTGAACCCCCTGCTCAAGATCGTGCAGGACAAGCGCATGAGCGCCATCACCGTCCGCGCCAAGCGGGAGGAGCTGTCCGTGGTGGATCGCGTGATCAACCTGATGGACAAGCCCAAGGCCGAGGTCATGGTCTACCTCGAACTCATGGAAGTCACGGAGAGCAGCCTGGAGAAGGTGGGCCTGCTGCCCGTCCTCGGCCCCGGGGATGAATCGGGCATCTACCGCATCGGCGCCACCATCGACAACACGGGCGGCCCCAACCAGAACAAGGGCGCCATCCGCATCAGCAAGTCCGACGTCCGCTTCCTCTTCCCCAGCCTCGCCCTGGACGCGCTGAAATCCGACGGCGACGCCCGCCTCGTGGCGAGCCCCAACGTCCGCGCCGTCAGCGGCGAAAAGGCCACCGTCAACATCGGCGAGAAGATCAGCACGACGCAGAGTTCCCTGAGCCTGCCCACCACCGGCGCGGCGGGCGGCACCCAGCTCCCCTCCGCCGTCTCGGGCCTGGGGCAGACCAACTACAGCTACGAGAACGTAGGCGTGAAGATCGAGGTGGAGCCCCGCG
>CAYWDR010000291.1:0-3073 GCA_964457075.1 uncultured Solibacteraceae bacterium | reverse complement strand
ACGGCGATCTGAACCAACCTGATTTCAGCAGTTCGAATTGGCTTTCATGACAGAACAAAGAGGCCCCCCGCATGAGGCCTTCGGGCGCTGCGCGCCAAGGGCCACCCGGTGGCCCTTGAACCTGGGCGGGGCCCATGGACAGCCACGATAGCTGCCCGGGGGCCCCGCCCAGGTTCCGAAGGCCGCAAGATCGCGTGGGTCGAACCCCCTTCTGCGGTTTCTGCGTTTCTTCTGCGCCTTCTGCGTCTCTCTTGCTCCGGTCCACCGTGAGATCTTCTACCGGCCTCGGCCCCCTGCTAGCGTGAGGACAGTCCCATGACCCTGCCCTCCGCCTTCCCCCTCCCCGACGGTGGATCCGCCTTCCGCCTGGAGCCGGGCATGCGCCTGCTGGAGCGCTTCGAGGTGCTGGAGCTGGCGGGCCGCGGGGGCATGGGCGAGGTGGCGAAGGCGTGGGACGCCGTGCTGGAGCGGGAGGTGGCCCTCAAGGCCGTGCATCCGGAGCAGGTGCGCGATGACGAGACGCGCGCCCGCTTCAAGCGGGAGGCCCTGGCCCTGGCCCAGCTCAACCATCCCAACGTGTGCCAGGTGTTCGATTGGGTGGAGGCGGGCGACCAGCCGCTGCTCGCCCTGGAGTGGATCGACGGCCGCCGCCTGGACGAAGCGGCGGAGCGCCTCCCCTTCAAGGGAAAGCTGGGGCTCTTGCGCGGCATCGCCCGCGCCCTGGAGGCCGCCCACGCCAAGGGGCTCGTGCACCGGGATCTGAAGCCCTCCAACGTGCTCGTCACCACCCAAGGCGAAGTGAAGGTGCTCGACTTCGGGCTCGCCCGCATGAGCTCCGAGGGTTCCGTGGATACGCCCGGAGACGTGCCCACGCTGGCCACGCTCACCGAGCGGGGAGAGACGGCCTCCGCCCCCCCAGCCCGGAGCTCCGGCTCCCACCGCAATGTCCATTCGGACGCCAACGTATGGGCGGGCATGACCCAGGCGGGCCTCTTCATGGGCAGCCCCGGCTATGCGAGCCCCGAGCAGATCTCCGGCAAGAAGGTGGGCCCGCCCAGCGATCTCTTCTCCCTGGGCATGGTGGCCTGGGAGCTCCTCTTCGGAGGCAACCCCTTCCCCGGCGACGGGCGCGAGCGCCTCCAAAACGTCCTCAAAGGCCAGCGCCTCCCCCAGCCCAAACGGCTGCCCCGCAGGATTCGGGAGCTGATGGACGGCCTCCTCGCCCGGGAGCCCCTGCGCCGCCCCACGGCCGCCCAGGTGGTGGCCCTGCTCGACCGGGCGCTGGCGCCCCCCTCGGCCATGCGCTGGGCCGTGGGCGCGGGAATCGCCGCCCTCCTGTTGGGCGGAGGACTCGCCTGGCTCCAGGGCCGCGGCGCCATCGCCGATCTCGTCGCCCGCCACCCCGCCCGCCTCGCCATCCTTCCGCTCCGGGAGCGCGATCTGGATGCCCGCCGCTCCCTGGAACTGGGCGGAGCCCTCCCCGAGCTCATCGGAAGCCTCCTAGCGGAGAGCCCACGCCTCAGCTTGCTGCCCCCCGAGGAAGTGGCCCAACTTCTCCAGGGCGCCGGAGCCGATCTGGGCGGCCAACTCCGGCGCGCCGGCGTGGAACTCATCCTCCAAAGCGAGGCCCGCATGGAGGGGAACCGGTTGGTCGTGTCCCTGGAGCTCAAGGATCTCCAAGGCCGCGCCCGAGCCCGTGCCAAGGTCGACGCCCCCGCCGCCCAGCCCGACGCCGTGCAAATCCTCGCCCGGAAGGCGGCGGATGATCTGCTGCGCTCGGTCGCCCCCCTGGAACGCATGAGCCTCCCGGAATACCACGTGGCCCCGGAGGCCCTCGCGGCCTTCGCCGAGGGCACGCGCCTTCGGGTGCAGAGCCGGCCCCAGGAGGCCCTCGCCGCCTTCCGCCGCGCCACGGCCCTGGCGCCGGATTTCGCCCTAGCGGTGCTCAACCAGGGCATCCTCGAAGCCCACAGCGGCGAGGCCTCCAGCCGGGCCACGCTGCAGTGGTCCCGCTTCGCCGCCCGGGCCCAGGGTCTGCGCCGCACGGAGCTGCGCGCCCTCCGCAACCTCGTGCTGGATGGCAGCGACAAAGGCACCTTCGATCAGGCCCTCCGCGACGCGGATCTGGCCCTGGACCTCGCCCGCCGCCTGCGCGACCGCGACAACGAAGCGGGCCTCCTCAATAATCAGGGCCTCATCCACCTGGGCCGCCACGATGCCCCCAAGGCCCAGGCCAGCTTTCAACAGGCCCTCCACCTGCAGCAGGCCCTCGGCCAGTGGCGGGGCGTGGCCCATATCCGGAACAACCTCGCCATCCTCGCCAAGGAGGCCGGCCTCCTGGACGAGGCCCAGGCCCTCTACGAGGCCAACCTCGCCTGGGCCAAGGGCGAAGGCGAACCCCTCATCCAGGCTTTCGCCCTCGTGAACCTCGGCGACGTGGCCATCGGCCGCCTGCGCTTCCAGGAGGCGGAGGGCCTGATCAAGGAGGGCATGGCCCTGCGGGAAGCCGCCGGCAACCGCCCCGGCCTCATCGTGCCCCTCCTCAACCTCGGCATCCTCGCCCGCCTCCAGGGCCGGCCCATGGATGCCAGGGCGTTCCAGGAGCGGGGCCTCGCCCTCGCCCTGGAGTTGCAACGCCGGCCTCTGGAGGGCCTCGCGCGCCTGGAACTCGCGAAGATCGACCGCATGGAGGGCCGTACCGCCGATTCCATGGCCCAGGATCGCGCCGCCCAAACCATCGGCGCCGCCACCGCCGACCCCGAAACGGAAGCGCGCGCCCTCGCCGGCCTCGCCCAGGCCCTCCTCCCCGGCCGCCCTGCCGCCGCGGCCCCCCTCGTGGAAAAGGCCCTCGCCCTCAGACCCGAGGACCCCTACGTCTTCGCCGCGCTTGGCGAGCTCCAGGCCGCCCAAGGCAAGCCCAAGGAGGCCAAGGAGGCGTGGGTGCGGGCGGTGACGCTGGCGCGGCGGGTGTGCCCCGAAGAGGCGCCGGGGATGGAGAAGCGGGTGCGGTAGGACTAACACTACTGTGTTAATTAGCCACTCTGGATTTCATTCACGCGGAGGGGGCGCGCTT
>CAYWDR010000290.1:0-3138 GCA_964457075.1 uncultured Solibacteraceae bacterium | reverse complement strand
ATGGCCTTGCTCACGGATGCGAGGAGCATTCGCGCCCTTCGCGCTTTGATTCGCGCCATTCGCGTTCCAGCTTTTCTTCGTGGTCTTCGTGGTCTTCGTGGTTCAAAGCCGATCCCCCTGCGCGAATCTCGCAACTCTGGGCCCATCGGCCGAAGGAGTGTCGAAGCCCGGTATCCTCCTCGCGAAGCCCCTTCCACTCCCCCGACCCCATGGATGCCCCCACCCTCCTCGCCTGCCCGGAATGCGATCTGTTGCATCAGGTGCGTCCGCTCGCCCCGGGGGAGACGGCCCTGTGCGCCCGCTGCGGCACGCGGATCCGGCGCGGGGGGCGCCCCACCCACGATCGGGCCTTCTCCCTCTACCTCGCCGCCCTCGTGCTCTTCCTCCTGGCCAACGCCTCGCCCCTGCTCGAACTCCACCTCCACGGCGTCGTGCATGAGGCCACCTTGGGAAGCTGTGCGCGCATCCTCGCCTCCCTGGGCTGGCCCTGGCTCTCGGCCATCCTCATCACGACGGTGATCCTCGCCCCCCTGGCCCATCTCGTGGGGGTGCTCTACGTCCTCTTCCAGATCCAGGGCGGCCAGCAGTCGAAGGTGACGGCCGTCGCCTTCCGCCTCGTGGCCCAGTTCAAGGCCTGGGAGATGGCGGAGGTCTTCATGCTGGGCGTCCTCGTCTCCTACGTGAAGCTTTCCAAGACCGCCGTGGTGCTGCCGGGCCCCTCCCTCGTCTCCCTCCTGCTCTTCATCCTCGCGGCCGCCGCGGCCGTCTCCGCCCTCAACGTGGATCAAGTGTGGGAGGATCTCGGAGCGCGCCCCGACACGCGGGAGGGAAGGGAGACGGGCCCCCTGCCGGCCCGCCCCACCACGGCCCGGGCGGCGGGCCTCGTGGCCTGCACCGCCTGCGGGAGGCTCTCGGCCCTCGGGAGCCGCCGCTTTTGCGCCTGTTGCGGGAGCTCCCTCCACAGCCGGAAGCCCCGGAGCCGCGGCCGCACCTGGGCCCTGCTGACCTCGGCGGCCCTCCTATACATCCCCGCCAACGCCCTGCCCATCATGCGCATCGTGCAGATGGGGCGGGCCAAATCCGACACCATCCTCAGCGGCATCGTCTACTTCGTCCGGGAGGGATCCTGGTCCCTCGCCCTCCTGATCTTCGTGGCGAGCATCCTCGTCCCCCTCGTAAAGCTGGCGGCCCTCACCCTCCTCCTCCTCTCCGAAAGGGGGAAGTGGGCCTGGCGGCACGATCACCGGGCCTGGCTCTACCGCGTGACGGAGGCCATCGGCCGCTGGTCCATGGTGGATATCTTCGTCATCACCCTCATGGTGGCCATGGTGGAGATGGGCAACGTGGCCAGCGTGGGGCCTGGCCCCGGGGCCATGGCCTTCGCCATGATGGTGGTGGCCACCATCATGGCCGTGAACGTCTTCGACCCGCGCCTCCTTTGGGACACCCTGGAGCCGACTCATGGATGAGCCCCTCGCTTCGCCCGCTTCGCCGAACCCGCTGCCCGAACCCGTCATCCACAAGTACCGCGGCCCCACGCTCGTGTGGCTCCTGCCCATGGTGATCGTCCTCCTGGGCGGATGGCTCATCCTCAAGGCCTACCGGGCCACCGGGCCCACCATCACCATCACCTTCCCCTCGGGGGAGGGCATCGAGCCGGGGCAGACGCGCATCAAGCACAAGGATGTGGAGATCGGGAAGGTGACGGCCCTGGGCTTCACCCCCGACCACGCCCAGGTGGTGGTCACCGCCGAGGTGAAGCGGGAGGCCACCGCCCTCCTCACGGAGCAGGCCCATTTCTGGGTGGTGCGGGCCCGCGTGGGCGCCACGGGGATCTCCGGCCTCTCCACGCTGCTCTCCGGCGCCTACATCGGCATGGACCCCGGCATGAGCCCCACGGAAAGCGCCAAGCGGGCCTTCCAGGGCCAGGACGCCCCCTCCCTGGAGGCCATCCGCGAGCCCGGGGCCCTCTTCGAACTGAAGGCCGATAAGCTGGGCTACTTGAACCTGGGCTCCCCCGTGCAATACCGGCAGGTGCGGGTGGGAGAGGTGGCGGCCGTCAACCTCGCCCCGGACGGCCGCTCCGTTTCCGTGAAGCTCTTCATCAGGGCCCCCTACCACGACCTTGTCCGCGTGGATTCCCGCTTCTGGCAGTCGGGCTCCGTGGATGTCTCCGTGGACGGCGGAGGGATCCGCTTCCATTCCGAATCCATGCTGGATCTGCTCCTGGGCTCCGTGGTGCTGGAGAACCCCGTGAGCCTCCAGGCCAGCGGCCCCGTGCCCCGGGGATACGTCTTCACCCTGTTTCCCAACCGGGACGCCATCTTCGAACAGACCTCCGAGGATCGGCTCTACTTCATGCTCGACTTCAAGGAATCCGTGCGGGGCCTCTCGCGGGGCAACCCCGTGGAATTCCAAGGCATCAAAGTCGGCCAGGTGGAGGATCTCAAGCTGGAGTTCGACCCCCGCTCCCTCGCCGGCCACGTGCCCGTGCTCATCGCCCTGGATCCGGAGCGGCTCTTCGGCCGGTCCGCCAAAGGGGATCCCAAATCGATGCTGAAGGGGCTCGTGGCGCGGGGGCTCAGGGCCCAGCTGCAGCCCGCCTCCCTGCTGACGGGCGGCCTTGTCGTCAACCTCGCCTTCCACCCCGGCGGCAGCTCCGTGCCCCTCGCGTCCCGCAACGGCTTCCTGGAGATTCCCACCCTGCGCGCCACCAATACCGCCCTCGTGGCAAACCTTACGACCTTCGTGGAGCGGCTCCAGAAGCTGCCCATGGAGGAACTCCTCACCGAGTTGAGGGCGAGCCTCCCCGCCCTGCGCGAGGCCCTCGGAGAAACCCGCGCCCTCATGGCCCGCCTGGACCGCGAGACGGCCCCCCAGGCCCAGGCCACCCTCGCCCAGGCCCAGACGACCCTGGCCACCCTTGAGCAGGCCCTGCGGGCCGATTCCCCCGTGCGGACGGATCTGCACCAGGCCCTCGACGAATTCGCCAAGGCCGCCAAGTCCCTGCGCGAGCTGGCGGACCTCCTGAACGAGCGGCCGCAATCGCTGGTGTGGGGAAAGAAGAAGTCGAAGCAGAAGTAGGGCTCCGGGCTCCGGGCTCCGGGCTCCGGGCTCCGGGCTCCGGGCTCCGGGCCC
>CAYWDR010000289.1:0-3169 GCA_964457075.1 uncultured Solibacteraceae bacterium | reverse complement strand
AAGGCGAGATCAGCCAGCCCGTGAAGACCCAGTTCGGCATCCACCTCATCAAGCTGGAGGGCCTCAAGGCCGAGCAGGTGACCCCCTTCGAGCAGGTGAAGGATCAGCTTCGCGCCGAGCTGGAGCAGTCCCGCTTCGAGCTGAAGGCCAAGGACCGCCTGGAGGCCCTCCGCAAGCGGGCGGGCAACGGCGACCTCGCTGCTGGCGCCAAGGCCCTGGGCCTCAAGCTCGAAGTGCTGGCCCCCTTCAGCCAGAGCGATAGCACCGTGCCCGGCCTTCCCGCCGGGAGCCCCCTCCTCGGCCAGGCCTTCAGCCTGAAGGTGGGCGAGGTGGGCAAGCCCGTGAACACGGGCGCCGCCTGGGCCCTCGCCCGCGTCCAGCAGGAACTGCCCATCGCCGTTCCGCCCCTCAAGGACATCCGCGTCAAGGTGCTGGAGGCCTGGAAGCTCGAAGAGGCCAGGAAGGCGCTCGTCGCCAAGGTGCAGGCCCAGCTCAAGGGCGGCGATCTCAAGGCCCTGGGCGAGATCAAGGCCGAAGATGACCTCACCGCCAAGACCTACGCGCCCGCCGCTTCCCCCGCCATCCGCCAGGCCCTGCTGGCCACCCCCGAAGGGCAGCTCACGCCCGCCCTATGGACGCCCGAAGGCCAGCTTTGGGTGGCCAAGATCTCCAAGCGCACCGCCGCCCCCGCCCTGGACTTCGAAGGCCGCCGCAAGCTCGTCACCGAGATCCAGGACGAGGAGGCCAACCGCCGCCTCGACGCCGAGCTGCGCCACCTGGACACCGAAGGCCGCCTCCACGCGGGCTTCAGCTCCCTCTGGGGCCGCCTCAAGGGCATCTACCTCAACGAGGACCTCAAGAAGCCGGGAGTGGGCACCGCCTCCGACGAATAGCCGTTCACTCCCCCAAAAGAAGGGCCCCGCGAATGCGGGGCCCTTCTTTTGGGGATGGATGGGATTACCCGCAAAGCTCCACGCAACACGGCGTGTACCGGATGGTCCAGCCCCACTGGGAACCCGGGAAGGGGCAGGAACCCCAACCCCAGCCCGTCTCCTCGGCCAGGATGTGGCAGCCGCAATCCAGCAGGAGCATCTCGGCGTGGACGGCGATGTTGAGCTGCTGGCCGCAGGTGACGCCCAAATCCGCCAAGGGAATCCGCAGGGTGTAGGAATCCTCGGGAGACCCGAAGGTCACGCTGTAGGGGAATTGCCCCGGGGCCACGTTGCCCCCTTTGTTGGTGGGCACGGGGCCTAGGCCCGCATAGACGTGGAGGGCGCCCATGTGCCAGCCGCCCGTTCCCGTGACCGTGATGATCAGATCATGGGCGTCATTGGTGATTTCGATCTCCCCCGCGGCCGTATTCTGTCCCGCGATCATCGTGGTCACGAGGGGATCGCAGGCCGGATCCTGGGCCAGGAGGGAAGGCGCCGCGAAGGCTGCGGCCGCGAGGCTGAGGGCCCGGAGCAGCCGGACCAGGGGGCGGAAAGAAGGCATGTGAACCTCCGAATGGGGGGGACCCTGGCAGGCGATGCCCGCCGCTATGGCAAGCAGCCAATGGATCCGGTGGGTGGCTTGGACCGGACCTCGCACCGCGAGATCAAGGAGTCCTCTCAAGATGAGCGGCGGAAGACTAGCGTCAAGGCATCAATCCAAAAATTCGCGCCACTAGATGGAACTGAGTGGAAAATTTCGATACATTGATGTCAAATTATAGCTTCATGCCTGCCCATGGCTGCGGCCTCGGACGAGTAGCCGTACCCTTTCCAAAAGAAAGGCCCCGCCTAAGCGGGGCCTTTCTTTTGGAAAGTGAAGGACTATCGGATGGCCTCCAGCCCCCCCATGTAGGGGCGCAGCGCGTGGGGCACCACGATGCTGCCGTCCGCCTGCTGGTAGTTCTCCAGGATGGCCACCCAGGTGCGGCCCACGGCGAGGCCGCTGCCGTTGAGGGTGTGGAGGAACTGGGGCTTGGCCTTGGGCCCCTGCTCGGAGGCGGGGCGGAACTTGAGATTGGCGCGGCGGGCCTGGAAATCGCCGAACCAACTGCAGGAGCTGATCTCGCGGTAGGTGTTCTGGGAGGGCAGCCACACCTCCAGGTCATAGGTCTTCTGACTGCTGAAGCCCATATCGCCCGTGCAAAGCAGGACGCGGCGGTAGGGCAGTTCCAGGGCTTCGAGGATGGCCTCGGCGTTTCCCGTTAAGCGCTCCAGTTCCGCCTCGGCCTCCTCGGGCCTCGCGAAGGTCACCAATTCCACTTTGTGGAATTGGTGCTGGCGAATGATTCCGCGGGTGTCCTTGCCGTAGCTGCCGGCTTCACTACGGAAGCAGGGCGTGAAGGCGCAGTGGCGCAGCGGCAACGCGGCGCCATCGAGGATCTCGTCCCGGTAGAGGTTGGTGACGGGGACTTCGGCGGTGGGGATGAGGTAGAGCTTGGAATCGCCGTGGGGGGTCTGAAAAAGGTCCTGCTCGAACTTGGGAAGCTGGCCCGTGCCGTACATGCTCTCGGCGTTCACGAGGTAGGGCGTGAGCACTTCCCCATAGCCCGCCTCCGATTGGCGATCGAGCATGAAGTTGATGAGGGCCCGCTCCAGCTTGGCGCCGGCGCCCTTCAGCACGGAAAAGCGCGCGCCGCTTAGTTTGGAGGCGCGATCCAAATCGAGGATGCCGAGGCTCGTGCCGAGATCCACGTGGTCCTTGGGCTTGTCGATGGCCGGGATCGTGCCCCAGCGCTTGATCTCCACGTTGGCCTGCTCGTCGCGCCCCTCGGGCACAGAGGCGTGGGGCGCGTTGGGCACGGCGGCGAGGAAGGCCTGGAAGGCCCCCTCCGCTTCCTTCTCCGCCGCTTCGAGGGCCTTCAACTGCTCGCCCACCTTGCGCTGCGCCTCGATGAGGGCGCTGGCATCCTGCTTCTCCCGCTTGAGCTTCGCCACTTCGTCGGAGACGCGGTTGCGCTCCGCCTTGAGGGCCTCGGCTTCCTGGATCACCCGGCGCCGCTCCGACTCCAGCCGCCCGTACCCCTCCCGGTCGAAGGCGTAGCCCCGCGCCGCGAGGCGGGCCACCACCGAGTCGAGGTCGTTGCGCAGGCGTTGGAGGTCGAGCATGGGACCAGTTTAGCGACTCCGGGCTCCGGGCTCCGGGCTCCGGGCTCCGGGCTCCGGGCTCCGGGCTCCGG
>CAYWDR010000288.1:0-3189 GCA_964457075.1 uncultured Solibacteraceae bacterium | reverse complement strand
AGGAGCCGTAACGGACTAACCAGAAAAGCACTGGTTATTCCGTAACGGCTCCTAACCTTCCGCCCCTGCGTATGATGAGGGCTCCCGCTCTTCTGGAGGTGTTCGTGCCGCCACGCCGGATGGCCTTGTTGATCTCCAGCCTTCCCCTGGTCGCCCAGAGCACGGGGATCACCACCGCGGATCTGCAGGGGCGCGTGTGGGACGCCGCCTTGCGCAAACCGCTGCCGGGTGTGGAGGCCCGGCTCACGCGCCGCGCCACGGGGGAGCTGCGCGTGCTGAAAACGGATGCGGCGGGAGCCTTCCACGGCCGCCTATTGCCCGTGGGGCTCTACGATGTGGAGGTGCTCGCGTCTGGCTACTCCCCGAAGCGCGTGGTGGCCGTGGAACTGAACGTGGGCACCACCCGCGGCCTGGAGCTGGCCCTCCTGCCCCAGGCGGAAGCCCACGTGGCCGTGGAGGCCCCCCACCCGATGGTGGACGCCGCCAACACGCAAGTCTGCGCCCTCGTGGATCAGCGCAGCATCCAAAACCTGCCCATCGACCGCCGCACCTACCAGGATTTCAGCCTCACGACGCCCCTCGTCACCACGGGCAATCCCGCCGTCGCGAATCCGGGTTCCGCCAGCTCCAACCTCGTCTTCGCCGGCGTGACGCCCCGGCAAAACAACTTCCTCGTGGATGGCCTGGACAACAACGACCTGGGCGGCGGCGCCGTGCGCCAGACCTTCAGCCAGGAGGCCATTCAGGAGTTCCAGGTGGTGACGGATGGCTTTTCCGCGGAGCATGGCCGGGCGGCGGGCGGCATCTTGAACATCGTCACCAAGTCCGGCGGCAACACCTTCCAGGGCTCCGCCTTCCTTTACGAGCGGCCCGGCAGCCTGGATGCGCGCGCGCCCCAGAGCAGCACCTCGCGGAACTACCGCCAGCACCAGTACGGCGCCTCCGTGAGCGGCCCCCTCCTGAGGGATCGCCTCTACTACTTCGTGGCCGTGGAGCGCATGGAGGCCCTAGATGAGAACCAGGTCACCATCGACCCCGCGGCCCTCAACGCCCTCAACGCCGGGGGCTTTCCCGCCCAAGGGGGCGCGCAGCCCTTCGCCCAGCGGGATAGCTCGGCCTTCCTGCGGTTGGACTACGATCAGGGTCCCACGAGCCGCTTCAGCTTCCGCTTCAACCTCGGCCAGGGCCTGGATGGCAACCAGTTGCCCTGGGGCGGCATCACGGCCCGCTCGAGTGGCGCCGAGCGCCGCACGACGGATCGGGGCTACGCGATCTCCCACCAGTGGACGCCGGGCACCTCGGTGCTGAACGACTTCCGCTTCCTCTACGGGATCCGCAGCAACGCCTTCGAATCCCTGGATCCCACGGGGGGCGTGGGCGTGATGATCCTCGGCACGGCCAACGCCGGCACGAGCCGCCTTTCGCCCCAAAACGCCCACGTGGAGTATCGGCACCTCGTGGACACGGTGACCATCCTCGCCGGCGACCACACCCTGAAGGCGGGCGTGGATCTCCTCTCCTCCCTCAACGAAGCCACCGTGCCGCAGAACTTCGCTGGGGTCCACATCTTCGCCGCCCTCCCGCCCCTGGGCCTGCCCTCGGCCCTGGCGGCCTTCCAGGCGGGGCTGCCCGCGGCCTTCGCCCAGAGCTTCGGCGATCCGCACCTCAAGTTCTCGGCGGCCTACGATAGCGCCTTCCTCCAGGAGGAATGGCAGGCCACGCCCACCCTCCTGCTGAAGGCCGGTCTGCGCTACGACCGCCAGCGCCTGCCCGGCTTCGGGGATTCCCCGGCCTATCAGGCCCTCGACAATCCGCCCGCCACAGTGGACCCCGCCCTCGGCCCCACGCGCCTGCCCGATGGGTCCTATCCCTACTCGCAGCTCATGCACCCCCACCGGAGCTGGAGCGACCACCGCCTTTCGCCCCGACTCGCCTTCAGCTGGCACCCGGACCCGCAATGGAAGCTCTACGGCGGTGCGGGGGACTTCGCCGGCAACGTGCTGCTGGGGCCCCTCTACGGCACCCTCCTCTTCAACGGCACGGCCGTGCAGACGGTGATCCAGACCATCCAGGATCCCTTCCTCCAAAGCTCCATCTTCGCGTGGATGCAGCCGGGGCACCGCTACGGGAGCCTGCCGGCGGGCTCGCCGCAGACCATCGTGATCCCCGGCGAGCAGGGCCTGCCCTACACGCGCCAGGTGAACCTCGGCCTGGAGTGGATGCCGGATCCGGCCCTGCGGCTCACTCTGGATCTCGTGAGCTCCCGGGGCCGCGGCTTCACCAACGCGCGGGACGTGAACGCCTTCGTCGTCTACGACAACGGGGGCACGCCCGTCCTGCGCCGCCCGGATCTGCGCTACTCCAGCCTCGTCCTCACGGAGGGCTCGGGCGAGAGCCGCTACCTCGCCCAGAGCCTCGCCGTCACGTGGACGCGGGGCGAGGCCCTCAGCCTGCGCGCGAGCTACACCCACAGCAAGACGGAGGACAACTACGCCGACTTCACTTCCGATTTGAAGGCGCAAAACACCTTCGACGTGGGCAGCGAGTGGGGCCCCAGCTTCCAGGGCCAGACCCACCGCGTGGCCCTGAGCGGCGTGCTGAAGAGTTCATCCCAAGCCTCGGCCTGGCGGAGGAATTGGACCCTCGCCTTCATCGGCCGCTACGCCTCGGGCCGGCCCTACTCGAAGCTCCTGGGCTACGACCAGAACCTGAACGGGGATGCCACGTCGGATCGCCCCGCCGGCCTGGGCCGCAACTCGGAAACGGGGCCCAGCACGCGGAACCTGGACCTCCGCCTCGCGCGCAGCTTCACGCTCCGGGGCGCGCGGTTGGAGCTGCTCGCCGAGGTGTTCAACGTGTTCAACACGACGAAAGTGCTGCTCGTGCAGAACGATCAATCGTCCACGACGCCGGCCTATGGATCGCCCATCGGGTATGGGCCGAAACGGCAGTTCCAGTTCGGGGCCAGGGTGACGTTCTGAACTAGGAGAGAAGGAGCTGAACGCGGAGGGCCCGGAGGATTTCAGGTGAAAGCGTTGGACGCGGAGTTCGCGGGGACGCGGAGAAAAGAGGCGAAAAGCGGAACGCAGAAGACGCCGAATCACGCAGAAGGCGCAGAACAAAGCAGGCCCCCCGCGAGAGGCCTTCGGGCGCGGAGCGCCAAGGGCCACGGCGTGGCCCTTGATCCTG
>CAYWDR010000287.1:0-3206 GCA_964457075.1 uncultured Solibacteraceae bacterium | reverse complement strand
CGTCCCCACACAGGGCCACCGCGAGATCGTCACAGGCATGCTCGCGCTCGATGCGCACGCGGCGACTGAGCCACCACACGCCCGGATGGAAGAAGAGCAAGGATTCGATGAAGGACTGGAGCCCGTTCCAGATCCAATCCAGCCGCCTCACGTGGGCCATCTCGTGCAGGAGCACGGCCTCCAGATGGGCGGGCGGAAGATTGGACATGAGGCTCACGGGGATCCAGATGACGGGCCGCCAGGCGCGGGCGCTGCAGGGCAGCCCCAGGATCTCGGTGAGACGCACCTCGAAGGGGCGGCGCAATTCCATGCGCGCGGCCAACTCCTCCACCCGATGGAGCCAGTTCGGGGGGAGGGCCTGATGCTCCTGCCGGAGCAGATCCCGCACCACCCACCAGCCCCCCGCGAGACGGGCCAGCATGAGGGCCAGCCCCGCGGCCCAGGCCCAGGGCAGCCAGCCGGCGCTGAAACCGGAAAAGGGGTGGGCGGAGCGAGGCCAAAGGAAGGGAGCCGCGGCGGCGGTTCCGGGCAAAGCCCCTTCCCCGCTTCCCGAGCCGCCTCCCCACAGCAAGAAAAAGGTGAGCGTCGGGGCCAGGGCCATGAGTCCAAGGAAGACCATGCCCACGGAATGCCGCAGGCTTGCGGAGGCCCGAGCCAGGGTTCCCAGCGCCACGGCCGCAGCCAAGGCCAGGACGGCGCCCTGCCAGAGGGCATGGAGGAGGGCTTGGCCCAGGGCCTCGGCGGGGCTCACGGCCGTGAATCCTTGGCCTGCTTGGCCTTGGCGATCATTAGGGCGATGGCATCCAGCTCCTCGGCGGAGGCGCCTTCCACGTCGATGGCCCGCTGCACCATCTGAAGGGCCGAGCCTCCAAAGGCCCGATGCATGAGGTCCCGAAGCAGGTTCGCCTGCACCACGGGTTCGGCCTGCAGGGCGGCATAGCGGTGGCTGCGCTCGGATTCATCGCGCCCCAGCAAGCCCTTATCCGCCATGATGGTCATCATCTTCAATACGGTCGTATACGCCGTGTCCTTGGTTTGGCTGAGCGCCTCGTGCACCTCGCGCACGGTGCAAGCCCCCTGCCCCCAGAGGACGCGCAGGATGGCCAGTTCACCTTCGGTGGGACGGGGTTCGGGCACGGGGTTCTCCGATGTACTAATCAATTAGTACTACTTCGTTAGGAGCCGTCAACCCCCCCATTGAAAAAGCATGGATCAGAGGCCCACGAGCCTTTCGGCCGCCGCGGCCAGCGTCGCCTCCTCCTTGGCGAAGCAGAACCGGATGAGGGGCCGCGCCGGGGGTCGCTCGCAGAAGGCGGAGACGGGGATCGCCGCCACGCCAGCTTCCTTCACCAGCCACTCGCAAAAGGCGCGGTCGTCCACCTGGCGTATCCGGTCGTAGGCGGCCAGCTGGAAGTAGGCGCCCTTCACCGGCAGCAGCTCGAAGCGCGATCCCGCCAGCAGCTCCTGGAAGCGATCCCGCTTGGCCTGATAGAAGGCGGGCAGCCCCGCCACATGTTCCGGCGACTCGCGCAGCACGTGCGCCAGCGCGTGCTGCGCGGGGTGGAAGGTACAAAAGGTGAGGTACTGGTGCACCTTCCGGAATTCGGCCGTGAGGGCCGCCGGCGCGATGCAGGAGCCCACCTTCCAGCCCGTGCAGTGGAAGGTCTTGCCGAAGGAGCCCACCACGAAGCTGCGCTCGGCCAGCTCCGGATGCCGGAGCACGCTTTGGTGGGGTTCGCCGTCGAAGGTGATGTGCTCGTACACCTCATCCGATAGCACGAGGATGGGCGTATCGCGAATCAGGTCAGCCAGGGCCTGCAGATCCCCGGCGGTCAGCACCGCCCCCGTGGGGTTGTGGGGGCTGTTGAGCAGGATCATCCGGGTGCGCGGCGTGAAGGCGCCCTGCACCGCCGCCCAATCCACGGAGAAATCGCGGGGATCCAGGGGCACGTGGACGGGGATCCCGCCCTGCAATCGCACGGCGGGGTCGTAGCTGTCATAGCAGGGATCCAGGAGGATCACCTCGTCGCCGGCCCGCACCGTGGCCGCGAGGGCCGCGAAGAGCGCCTCGGTGCCGCCCGAGGTGATGGTCACTTCCCTCTCGGAATCCACGTTCCGGCCGTAGTACTGAAGCGCCTTCACGGCGATCTGCTCCCGTAGCTCCGGCACGCCCGGCATGGGGGCGTATTGGTTCTTCCCTAGGGCCACTGCATCTTGGAGGGCGTCCCGCAGGGCCTGCGGCCCTTCGAAATCCGGAAACCCCTGCCCCAGATTCACGGCCCCATGCCGCGCGGCGAGGTGGCTCATGATCGTGAAGATCGTCGTGCCGACGTGGGGGAGCTTTGAATCGAGGCGCATGATCGTGTTTACCGTCATGGCGCCTGAAGGCCAAGCGAAACGGGGGGTGCCGATTCTAAAGTCGCCGGTCACACCCTCCCGATTGTGAGCATCGAAAGCCCGCCCTTCCCAACCCCAGGAGGTTCTATGCGCCTTCCCCGCATGCGGTTCGCCGTTCTCCCGATCGCGCTCTTGACCGGGATTTCCGCCTTCTCCCAACAACCTGCGCCCAAGCCGCTCTATGAGCGCCTGGGCGGGGTCTACCCCATCGCGACCGTGGTGGACGACTTCATCGACCGGCTCCTGGTGAACTCCACCTTGAACGCCAATCCGGCCATCAAGGAAGCCCGGGATCGGGTGCCCCGCGCGGGCCTTAAATACCAGGTGACCTCGTTGGTATGCCAGTTGGCGGGAGGACCTCAAAAATACGCGGGCCGAGGCATGAAGGAGGCCCACGTCCACCTCCACATCACGGAAAAGGAGTGGGACGCCATGGTGGCCGACTTCAAATCGACCCTCGATAAGTTCAAGGTTCCGGAAAAGGAACAGGCCGAGTTGTTCGCGGCCGTAGGGGCGGCCAAGCCGGACATCGTCGAAATGGCGAAGAAGTGACGAATTCCAACGGAGTCCGAATCAATCGTCAGCACTCCGGCAGGCCGACGCTGAGGTCGATGGGCGCCTCGATCACGTTGATGGCGAGGCCGCCCCGGGCGGTCTCCTTGTACTTGGCCTTCATATCGGCGCCCGTGTCGCGCATGGTCTTGATGACCTTGTCGAGGCTGACGAAGTGGTGGCCGTCCCCCCTTAGGGCCATCCTTGAGGCGTGGATGGCCTTCACGGAAGCCATGGCGTTGCGCTCGATGCAGGGG
>CAYWDR010000286.1:0-3242 GCA_964457075.1 uncultured Solibacteraceae bacterium | reverse complement strand
TCATGGAGGCGTCGAAGTCGCCGCGGGCCTGCTCGCAGATGGCGAGCATGGAGCAGCACTCGAGGGTGCGCTCGGGATCGCCCATGGCCTTCTTGAACTCCTCGATGGCGGCGTCGATGAGCATCATCTCCTTGTAGGCGATGCCCAGGTTGTAGTGGGTGTCGTAATCCTCGGCGTTGACCTGCTGCTCCACGCCGCTGCGGAAGGCGTCGAAGAGCTCCTCGACGCTTTGCACCTTCTCCACCACGTTGGTGGTGTCGTGCATTTCCTCGCCTTCGCCCGCATCCATGAGGGAGGTGCCCAGCACGTCCGTGAGGTCGAAGAAGGAGTTCTCGAAGTCCTCCTCCTTCTTGGCCGCGTGGCCCAGCTTGCGCAGGGCGCCTTCCGCCTTTTCCAGGCGGGCCAGGAGCTCGGGGTGGCCGGGGAAGTCGTTCAGCGCCTGCTTGATCTCGAGGGAGGCCTCTTCGGGGCTGCCGTAGTCCAGCTGGAAGTCGATATCGGAGAGGAGGCTATCCAGCGCCTCGGAGATCTCCGGGCCCGTCGCGAGGGGTGCGGCCTCGGGGGCGGGGGCCGGCGCTTCCAGGGCCCCTTCGGGCTCCGGGAAGTGGAGCTCACCCAGATCGAGGGGCACCGCTTCCTCCGGCGGCGGGAGCATGAAGTCGGGCCGCTGGGAAATGGGGACGAGGTGGGGAGGGAGGTCCGCCGGGGCGCCGGGTTCCACGATGGCGGTGGTGTCCATCCAATCCAGCTCGGGGGGGATGGAGAAGGCTTCCTCCGGGGGGGAGGGAAGCTCGGAGATGGGCTCCAGCTCCGGCATCGGGGGCATGGGCATCGTGGGGGCGCTGAAGTCGGGCAGTTCCGCGGGCTCGAATCCGGGCACCGTGAGGCCGCCGCTGAGATCCGGCGGCAGGGAAAGGGCCTCGGGGCGCGGTGCCGGCGAAGGCAAGCCCGCTTTTTGATCGTCCAGGGCGATGAGGGCGTCGAGATCGACGAAGGATTCCGGGATCGGGAGGCTGGCCTCGGGCGGGGGGCCCAAGGCGATGGGGGATTGGGGCGCCACGGCCGGCGGAGCGGGCTGGCTGGCGGCGAATTCCGGCAGGCCGTTCATGCGGCGGATGAGGCGGGTGCTATTGGGGAAGAGGCCTTCGGCCTTGTCCAGCACGAGGATGGCTTCCCGCTTCCGCCCCAGCTTCAGGAGCTGCTCGCCGCTTTGCATGTACTGCATTTGCGCCTTGCCGAGGAAGCCGCTCTTGCGGTGGACGCCGGCGATGGATTCGATGAGCTGGAGATTGGCGGGGTCCAGTTCCAGGGCCTTCTTGTAGGCCTCGACGGCGCGGTCGCCGCTGCCCGTGCGAAGGAGGGCTTCCGCCTCCTTGGAGAGCTGCTCCACCTTGATGCGCTTGAGGGGGTCCACCTCCGTGAATCCGCCATGGGTCTGCTCCATGGATAGGCCGGAGGGGAGGCCCGCCGCGGCGGCGGGGGCGATGGGCGGGGGCAGGGGCGCCCCCGTGCCGGGCGCGCCGCCAGCCTGGGAAAGGAGCCCCTTCACGTGGGTGGCGAGGTTGGCGTCGCGGGCCTGCTCCGCCTGGGCGTGGGCGTGCTGCAGGTACATGATCCGCTCGTCGCGCTTGCCGCTTTGATGGGAGATCTCCGCGAGGAGGAGGAGCGATTCCACCGTGAACTGGTTGTTGAGGCCCGTCTTCAGCGTACGGGCCACCGCGTCGCCGGCGCCGCGGCGCGCCAGCTCCTGGGCGATGGGCTGGAAGAGGCGGAGGCCTTCGTCGGATCGGCCGTTGCCGGCCAGCTGCCGCAGCGCCTTTTCGCAGAGGTGCAGGCTCCTCTCGGGGAGCTGGGGCACCTGGGTGAGGGCTTCCAGGGCGCGGTCGGCGTTGCCGGCGCGGATCTCGATCTCGGCCAGGGCCTCCAGCAGCTCCATGCTGCGGGCATTGGTGGTGAGGCCTTCGCGCAGGTGGCTCGCGGCGCCGGCGTAATCCTGCTGGATCACGCACAGGCGGCTTTGGGTGAGGTACACCTGGGGCGTCGTGATCATCGTCTTGGCGCGTTCCAGGATCTGGTTGGCCTCCAGATGCTTCTGCTCCAGGGCCAGCGCTTCGGCGACTTCCAGGTAGATGCCGGCCGCGCGATCCTTCATTCCCTCCTTGTTGTAGAGATCCGCGAGCCTGACCTTCATCTTCAGGTTCTTGGGGTCGAGATCGACGACCTTGGTGAACTCTTCGAGGGCCCGCTTGATGAGGCCCTTCTTGGTGAAGTGCTCCGCCACCTGCAGATGCACCTTTACCGCGTCGCCCGTCTTGTTCATTTGGCGGTAGAGATCGGCCAGGCGCTGCGCGGCGTCGATATCGTCGGGCGCGTTGCGGCAGACCTTCTGCATGATGGCCGCGGCCCGCGCGTGGAAGCCGTCCCGCTCGTAGGCCAGGCCCAGGCGCTTGTGGATCTCCACGCCCTCGCCGGGCCTTCCCAGCTGGATGTAGAGATCGCCGATCTGATTGAGGGTGTTGTAGTCCTTCGGATTGTCGTCGACGAGCTTGCGGAACTCCTCGATGGCCTTTTCCACCTTGCCGGAGGAGAGGTAGGCGTTCGCGTTTTTGGAAATCTTGGCTCGGTCGATGGCCATCAAACCGCCTTTGCACGGCTAGGGAGTGAGAACTTTTCTTCAGTCTACGGAGGGGGCCTTGGATTGAACAGACGTGGTTATCCCTAAGTCCCGTGGGGTGAACGCCTCCGGAAGGAGATCCTCCAGGCGGTGGAGGCTCCGCTCCCGCCCATTGGCGAGGAGGATGGGCAGCCGTTCGGCGAACTCGATGAGCACCTGGCGGCAGGCGCCGCAAGGGGGTGTGAGGCGGTCGGCTTCCGTGACCACCACGAGGGCCAGGGGCTGGGTCAGCCCCCGCGCCACCGCGGCGCAGATGGCCACCCGCTCGGCGCAGGTGCAGAGCGGATAGGCGGCGTTTTCGACGTTGCAGCCACCCACCACCTCCCCCCCGCCGAAGGCCAGCGCCGCCCCCACCTGGAAGCGGGAGTAGGGGGCGTGGGCCCGAGCCCGGGCGGCCCATGCGGCTTCCAGGAGGGGCTCCCAGGCGGGGGAATGGAGGGTGTCGAAGGGGGCCATGGTCATCCTTGGATCGGTTAGAAGGTGGGTGGCCCTTAGGCCGGGATCCCCCGGCCCGTGGCTTGGACCACGGCCAAGGCCCGCCAGCAGGCCGTGGGCTCCTGATGGTGCT
>CAYWDR010000285.1:0-3246 GCA_964457075.1 uncultured Solibacteraceae bacterium | reverse complement strand
TGGTAAAGGATGGGGCGTAATTTGAGATCATGCAATGTTATTTAACACAGTAGTGTTAGGACCCTGAAAAGGAAAGGACCCGGTCGCCCGGGTCCTCATCCCACAGCCCAAGGGCCGTTAGGCCATCGCGTTCACCTTGAGGGTGAAGCGGCTCTTGTGGCGGTTGGCGGCGTTCTTGTGCAGCACGCCCTTGCGCTCGGCGACATCCACCACGCCCATGACGACGGGCAGGGCGGCGACGGCCTTCGTCTTGTCCCCGCTGGCCACGGCGGCCAGGAAGGTCTTGACGGCGCTCTTCATGCTGGAACGGCTCGCACGGTTGCGGAGGCGAGCCTCGGCATCGCGACGGGCCTTCTTAGCGGCGGACTTGTGATTGGCCATTGCGTGACTCCTGCTCCCGCTCGTACGGAAGCGCGAAGGGTTATCCTACCAAACCCACCGTTCGGGTCAAGGGGAAAAAGCGGGCTCCAGCGCCGTTCCGGGCCTTCCATCATAGCCTCCACCCAGGCAGACTGGTCGGAGGCGAATGGCTTCCGGATTCGGGATTTGGCATGGAGCGCATTCGCGAGGCTTTTCAGAGGGCGTTGGCCGGGGCATTACCACCCGGGGCGGACCTGACCGCCTCCATAGGGTTGGAGCGCCCCAAGTCGGTGGAGATGGGCGATCTGGCCTTTCCATGCTTCCGGGCGGCCAAGGCCGCCGGCAAGAACCCCGCGCAGCTGGCCCAGGAACTCGCCGCCACCCTCAAGATGGAGGGGGCCGAACTCCTGGCCGCCGGGCCCTATCTGAACCTGCGCCTCAGGGCCGATACCCGCTCCCGCATCCTCGTGGGCAGCCTCCTCTCCGATCGCCCCTTCGGCGCCGGGCCCGCCTCGGGCCGCAGGGTCATCGTGGAGTACAGCTCCCCCAATATCGCCAAGCTCTTCACCATCGGCCACCTGCGCTCCACGATGATCGGCCACGGCATGGTGCAGGTGCACCGCTTTCTGGGCGACGAGGTCATCCGCCTCAACCACCTGGGCGACTGGGGCACCCAGTTCGGCACGCTGCTGGCCGCCTACAAGCTCTGGGCCGAGGGCCCGAATCCCGACCTCACGAAGGATTTCGAGTGGGCCGACGACGCCCCGGAAAAGCGCCGCAGCCCCCTCTTCCGCCTCTTCCAGCTCTACGTGCGCTTCCACGCCGAGGAAGAGAAGGACCCGGCCCTGCGGGACGACGCCCGCGGCTGGTTCCGCAAGCTGGAAACGGGGGACGTGGAAGCCCGCCGCCTCTGGTCCTGGTTCCGGGAGATTTCGCTGGCCGAATTCAAGCGCCTATACGATCGCCTGGGCGTGGGCTTTGACACCTTCGAGGAGGGCGAGGCCTTCTACGAAGACCGCATGGCGGGCACGATCCAGGCCCTGGAGGCCGCGGGCCTGCTGATCGAAGGCGACAAGGGCGCCCGCATCGTGGACCTCGAAGACGTGGGCATCAAGACCCCCTGCATGGTCGTGAAGGCCGATGGCGGCTCCGTGTACGCCACGCGGGATTTGGCCACGGGTGTCTACCGCCGCGACCACTACAAGTACGACAAGTGCATCTACGTCATCGGCGGCGAGCAGATCCTCCACATGCAGCAGGTCTTCGCCGTGCTGAAGAAGCTGGATCCCGACTGGTTCACGGAGGGCAAGCTCGTGCACACGCCCTTCGGGCTCATCAAACTGCCCGAAGGCAAGATGAGCACCCGCAAGGGCAACGTGATCTTCCTGGAGGACGTGCTGGACGAGGCCCGGGAGCGGGTGCTGGCCGTCATCGAGGAGAAGAATCCCGAGCTGAATGACAAGGCGGATGTCGCCGAGGCCCTGGGCATGGGCGCCGTCGTCTTCTTCAACGCCATCAACGATCGCACCAAGGCCATCACCTTCGAGTGGGATCGCGTCGTGGCCCTCGACGGCGACACGGGCCCCTACGTGCAGTACGCCCACGCCCGCATCATGTCCGTGCTGCGCAAGGCGGGTGGCATCTGGGCCGCGCAAGCCACGCCCGGTGCCTTCGATGGCCGCCAGGGTCCCGTGGTGCCGTACGCCGCGGCGGAGCTTCCGGCTTCAGTGGCTGGGATTGATGCGCCCGAGGCCCAGGCCCTCCTCTTCGAACTGGCGGGCCTGCCCAGCGCCTACCGCATGGCCCAGGAACAGCTCCAGGCCACGCCCATCGCGCGCCAGCTCCTGGCCGTGGCCCGGGCCTTCAGCGGCTTCTACACCAACTGCCCGATCCTCAAGGAGGAGACCTCCCCCGCGGATCGCGACGCGCGCCTGGCCCTCTGCGTGGCCACGGCCCGCGGGCTCAGGCAGGGGCTCTTCCTGATGGGTGTTCAAGCTCCGGATGAGATGTAAAAGATGAACCACCAAGACACCAAGACACCAAGAAAAGATCTTCCTGAAAAGGAGGAGCAGGTGGCTTCGGCGATCGTGGATGCGGCGGTGAAGGTCCACTCTTTGCTCGGGCCGGGATTATTGGAGAGTGTCTACCAAAAGTGTTTGGCCTTCGAGCTTCGATCCCGGGGCTTGCAGGTGGAGTGCGAAGTGAGTTGCCCGATTCATTACGGGGACATGGTCATAGACGGTGGCCTCCGAATGGACATGGTTGTTGAGGGGCTAGCAATCGTTGAACTGAAGGCCATCGATAAGGTGCTTCCAGTTCATGAAGCTCAGTTGATCACCTACCTGAAGCTCTCAGGCCGGCGACTGGGATTCCTGTTGAATTTCAACGTCTCCCTGATGAGGGACAGAATATCCCGCCGAGTTCTTTGATGGCTTTTCTTGGTGTCCTTGGTGTCTTGGTGGTGAAAGCTTTTTGAGGTGGACCATGACTAAATACGTATTCGTCACCGGTGGTGTGCTTTCGAGCCTGGGCAAGGGCATCGCGGCGGCTTCCCTGGGCGCCCTGCTGGAGGCCCGCGGGTTGAAAGTGACGCTCATGAAGATGGATCCCTACCTCAACGTGGATCCCGGCACCATGTCGCCCTTCCAGCACGGCGAGGTGTTCGTCACGGACGACGGCGCGGAAACAGACCTCGACCTGGGCCACTACGAGCGCTTCACGAGCGTGCCCACGACGCAAAATCACACCATCACGACGGGCCGCATCTACAACACGGTGATCCAGAAGGAGCGCCGGGGCGACTACCTCGGCAAGACGGTGCAGGTGATCCCGCACATCACGGACGAGATCAAGGGCGTGATGAAGAAGGTCGCCAAGGACATGGAC
>CAYWDR010000284.1:0-3253 GCA_964457075.1 uncultured Solibacteraceae bacterium | reverse complement strand
ATCGAAGCCTTTCTCCGCGATCCTCCGCTTTCTCCGCGTCCCTCCGCGAGCGCTTGTCTCTACGAAAACCCGCTACCCTTCGCCCTCAGCCCCAGCGTGGAAGCTCGTCCGGGTTGAGCCCCAGCGCGAGTTTGCCGACCACCTCGTGGGAAAGGGCGTAATTGGCGGGGTGGAAACGGCCGGCGCGCGCGTCGCGGAACAGCCGCTCCAATTCGCTCTTCTTGAACATCCCGAACCCGCCCGAGGCGTCCATGGCGCGATCCACGATCCGCCAGGCCCCTTCCACGGCTCGATACTTGGCCGCGACGAGCTTGATGGGCCAGTCGGGGTGCTCCACGCCCTCGGACCAATCGCGGGCGACGACTTCGATCTGGGCGCCGATCGCCTCAAGTTCCATCCGCATCTCCGCGACATCGTGCTGGATCTGGGGGTGCCAGGCCATGGATCGCGTCAGGCCGAGGGAAACCTTCGCCTTCGCCTGCTCGATCGTGAGATCGACGGCCCGGCGGGCGAGGCCGTAGTAGACGTTCGCGAAGCCCATCAACGCCCAGGCGAAGATGCCGAGCACGAACCGGTCCGCCCCGCCGAAGCCCATGGGCACGATCCGCGCGATCCGCGACGTGGGGATGAAGACGCCCTCGAGCACCGTGTCGTCGCTGCGCGTCGCGCGCATGCCCATCACGTCCCACGTCTCCTTGATCGTGTAGTTCATCGATTCCCGCGGCATGAAGGCATGCACGACCTTGGGAAAGGCGGGGTCGCTCGAATCAAGCCCGTGAAGGCCGAGCCGGGTCCACACGGGAGCCAGGCTCCCGAAGGACTTCCGCCCCGTGAAGGTGTACCCGCCCGGCGTGGGTTCCGCCTTCGTGATGGACATGAGGATGGACGTCTCGTTCCCCTTCTCGGCGTGCCCGGCCGCGAACACCTCGCCGGCGGCCGCTTCCCGCAGCAGCCACTCCAGGGACTTGTCGCCCGACGTCCAGAGGTCGGCCGCCACCCCCACCCAGTAGTTGTGCATGTTGATGCAGAGGGCCGTGGCCGGGGCGTACTCGGCCAGCCTCCGGGTTTCCCGGCCGACCTGGGCCAGGGACATCCCCAGGCCCCCGAATGCCTCGGGGATGGCCATGTGCAGGTAGCCCTCGGCCTTGAGTTCGTCGAAGTCCTCCCGGCAAAAGCGGTTCTCCTCGTCGTACTTCGGCGCGCGCTCGCGGCACCGATCCAGGATGGCCTGGGTGAGGGGTGATTTTAAGGGTGAAATCACGGAAATGCCCATACAGAACTCCTTTTTTTCCAGGAATGCATCCGCCAATTTCGACCCTCCCGAAGGCGCGTCAAGGGGTTGGAGGGGAGGGACACGAATCCGAGGGATGGACGAGGCGTCAGCCGGATTGACCCTCCTTCCCGCCCCTGCCAGTCTCCAAATCCGGATTCCCTGGAGGCCCCATGCGCGCAACCGCCCCGATTCTCGGCCTGCTCCTCGCCGCCGCGCCCCTCGCAGCCCACGTAAGGCCCGCCAAGAACAGCCAGGCAGGCCAGAAGATCCACCGGGTGGAGAAGCTGGCGGATAACGTCTACTGCATCTTCGGCAACGGCGGGAACATCGGCCTCGTCGTCACCGGCGATCACGCCGTGCTCATCGACGATCAGTTCGACAACATCCTTCCCGGCCTGCGGGAGGCGGTGAAATCCGTCACGGACAAGCCCATCAAATACCTGATCAACACGCACCACCACGGCGACCACACCGGCGGCAACCGCGGCCTCGAAGGCCAGGTGGTGGCCATCGTCGCCCACTCGAACGTGCGCAAGCGCCTCGCGGAGGAACGGAAGGGCAAGCCCAACAACGAGAAGGGCGGCCTGCCCGAGCTCACCCTGGGGGAGGAGGATCCCAAGACCAAGGCCCGCATGGATATCCACCTCGGCGGCGTGGAACTGCACCTCCTCCACCACGGCGCGGGCCACACGGATGGGGACATCATGGTGGGCATCCCCGCCAGCCACGTGATCCACATGGGCGATCTCTTCTTCAACGGCCTCCTGCCCTTCATCGATCTCAAGAGCGGCGGCAGCGTGGCGGGCATGCTGGAGAACGCGGAGCAGGTGCTCTCCTGGCTGCCCGAGGACGCCAAGCTCATCCCCGGCCACGGCCCCATCGCCACCAAGAGGGATTTCGTGCGCTTCCGGGACTTCCTGAAAGCCGTGCAGGCCCATGTGAAGGCCAACCCCGGCAAGTCCGGCCAGGAACTGGACGCCACCTTCGACCGCAAACGTTGGGCCGACGTGCATGAGCTGGGCAAGTTCCTCACCTACCCCGCCTTCTTCGATATCGCCGCAGGGCGAGTGCCCCGGGAAAAGCCCTAAAGAAAAAAGGAAACTGAGTTGACAGAATGAACAGAATAAAAAACAAATAAATGATTTAATAAAAGCATTTATTATCTTTAATTGAGTTTTTATTTTGTTCATTCTGTCAACTCTTTTTCCTTTCCTCCCACCGCCGTTCGCCGGAGTGGAGTGAGAAGGCCCGAGCCCTTATCCTGAAAGGTTCAGGAGTCCCCCATGCAGTTGGATCAGCTCGGCACCTTCTCGCGCACTCACCGGAACGGGGAGCTGCGCCTGGATCATGCGGGCCAGACGGTCCGCCTGCTGGGCTGGGCCCGCAAGGTGCGGGACATGGGCAGCCTCATCTTCCTGGATCTGCGGGATCGCTGGGGCATCGTGCAGCTGCGCCTGGATACCTCCGGCGCGGATCCCGCCCTCGTGGAGAAGGCCCGGAGCGTGCGCAGCGAGTTCGTGCTGGGGGCGGAAGGCCTCGTCATCGAGCGGGAGAGCAAGAACCCCAACCTGCCCACGGGCGCCGTGGAGGTGGAGCTCTCGAAGCTCCTCATCTTCAACACGGCCGCCACCCCGCCCATCCCCGTGGAGGACCATGAGGGCCAAGGCGCCAACGAGGATCTCCGCCTCAAGTACCGCTTCCTGGATCTCCGCCGCGCCAGCCTGCAGAAGAACCTCATCCTCCGCAGCGAGGTGGCGAACGTCACCCGCAACCACTTCCGCGAGGCCGACTTCATCGAGTTCGAGACGCCCATCCTCACGAAGAGCACGCCCGAGGGCGCCCGCGACTACCTCGTGCCCAGCCGCGTGCACCCCGGCGAGTTCTTCGCGCTGCCCCAAAGCCCCCAGCTCTTCAAGCAGCTGCTCCAGGTCTCCGGCTTCGAGCGCTACATCCAGATCTGCCGCTGCTTCCGCGACGAGG
>CAYWDR010000283.1:0-3320 GCA_964457075.1 uncultured Solibacteraceae bacterium | reverse complement strand
GCTTTCATGCCACGTGGTGCCCCGGCGGGGCATGGGGTCTGCGTCTTCTGCGTTTGCTTTTCTCCGCGTCCCTCCGCGAGTCGCGCAGCGGCCTCCGTGATCTCCGCGTTCCTCTTTTCCTTTGCAACCGGCGCTGCCGACGCGGATTTAGGCCGGGGAATGTCTGATATTCATAATGATCCGCGCCCGTCTCCGATAGGGACTTCATGGCCCGCGTAACCATCCTTGATGACAGCCGGCTCGCCCGCACCTTCGCGGCGGGAGCGCTGCGCGCCAAGGGCCTTGAGGTGACGGAGCTGGAGCCGGAGAGCCTCGCCCAGGTGATCGATGCGCTGCGGTTGGAGATGCCCGATCTGCTCCTCGTGGACCTGCTCATGCCCACCTGCCCGGGCCTCGCCGTGGTCCGCAGGATCCGGCAGGAGGAGGGCCTGAAGCACCTCAAGATCGTCATCCTCAGCGCCCACCGGGACGAGTCCCAGATGCAGCAGCTGGAGAAGCTGGGCGTGCAGGGATTCCTGCCCAAACCCGTGGACGCCAACGCCGTGGGTTACCTCGTGAAGATGGTGCTGGAGCAGCCGTAGGCCTGGCTCAGGTCTGCGGTCCTTGACGGAATGCCAGGTCGCTTGAAATGCGCCCCTCCTTCCCTCAGGGTGGAACCATGTCCAAAGGTGATTCGAGAGGCCTCGGCGCCGTCCTCCTGGGGGCCTCCATCCTGGGCTTCGCGGCGATCTTCGTGAAATGGTCCGCCGCGGGGGGCGCCACGGAGCTCACCACGGGCTTCTATCGCATGCTCTTCGCCCTGCCGGGCACCTTCTTGCTGGCCCATCGCACGGGCGACGTGGCAGGGGACGCCATGGGCCGCCGCTGGGCGCTCCTCGCCGGTGCGCTCTTCTTCGGGGATCTTTGGCTTTGGCACCTGGCCATGCACCACACGGGAGCGGCGAATGCCACGCTGCTCGTGGGGGGCCTCAGCCCCATCTGGGTGGCCCTCTTCTCCTTCGTCTTCCTGCGGCTGCGCTACGGGTGGCTGGGCTGGGCCGGGCAAGCGGTGGGCCTCGGCGGCGCCCTCGTGCTCGCGCTGGCCAAGGGCGCCCGGATGGGCGACGGCCAGGGCGAGGCCATCGCCGTGGCCGCGAGCCTCTGCTACGCCGCCTTCACGCTGGTCATGGGCCGGGCCCGCCAGCGCCTGCAGGCCACCCAGACCCTGTTCTGGATGAGCCTCGCCTGCCTCGTCTGCTTCGCGATCGTCTCCCTGGCCCAGGGCCATCCCTTCACGGGTTACACCCCCGCCGCCTGGTGGAGCCTCCTCGGCCTCGGCCTCGTCGTGCAGGTGCTCGCCTGGTGGCTCAACACCTGGGGGCTGGGCCACGTGGAGCCCGCGCTCGGCGCCATTGGATTGCAGGGCCAGCAGGTGGCCACCATCTTCCTCGCCTGGGGGCTGCTGCACGAGCCTTTGAAACCGCTGGGAATCCTGGGTGGGCTGGGCATCGTTGCCGGCATCATCATGGTGGCGGCGAGCCCCAAGCGGGTGGTCGCGGCTCGCGAGAGTCAAGGAAACTGAGTTGACAGAATGAACAAAATTAAATGATTAATTAACGGAATAAATGAAAAAAATTATAAATTTGATGATATTTTTTATATTTTGTTAATTAGTCTTTTTATTCTCTTCATTCTGTCAACTCTTTTTCTTTTCCTCCACTCCCTACTCGAACGCCAGCGTCTCCTGATCCTCGCGGTACGCGAAGAGCTCCCCGAAGCGGGCCCAGGCGACGAGGGTTTCGAAGGTATGTTCGGGATCCTCCTTGGGGAGGCGGGCGACGAGTTCGTGGACGAGATCCTCCTTGGCGAGCTCGCCATCGGCTTGCTCCACCATGTCGCGGACGACGCGGAAGAGCTTCAGTTCCAGGAGCTGGGCCTTCCAGAGGTCCTTGCGCTCGTCCATGCCCGCGTTGACGAAGCGCTGGCCCAGGGGGGTGAGGATCACCATGCGCTTGGGGGTGTCCACGAAATCGAGCATCTCCGCGGACTTCACGATGGGGAGCACTCGTTCGAAGCTTACCTGCGTATGGCTGGCGACGTTGAAGAGGTCGCTCTTCCCGCCCTGGCCATCCAGGAATTCCAGGAGGCCGAGCACGTGGCCGCTTTGGCAGTGGGGGAGGGGCTCCACTTCGTCGGCGGCGGCGTCGGGGCTGAGGGTGGAGACTTGGACGTCGGGCAGTTCGGCGCTGGTGATGAGGTCGTGGAGCTGGTCCACGAGGCGGAGAAAACCCGGGGACTTGGGATCCCGGGGGCGGGGCAGGGGCACTTCCATCACGGTGCGGATGGTGCCGGGGTTGCCGCTCATGATGGCCACCCGATCGGCCATGATGAGGGCCTCGCGGATGCTGTGGCTCACCATGACGATGGCGGAAGGGTTCGTTTCCACATCCCTCCAGATATCGTGGATTTCCGCGCGCAGCGCCTCGGCCGTGAGGGCGTCCACCTGGCTGAAGGGCTCGTCCATGAGGAGGATCTCGGGCTCCACGGCCAGGGCCCGGGCAAGGCCCACCCGCTGCTTGGAGCCCCGGGCCAGCTCCCGGGGAAAGGCTTCCTCGAAGCCCTCCAGGCCCACCTTTTGGATGGCGCCCGCCGCGCGGCGGCGCACCTCCTCTTCGCCGATGCCCCGGGCCCGGAGCACGACGCGCACGTTCTCCTCCACCGTCATCCAGGGGATGAGGGCGAAGTTCTGGAACACCATGGCGATGTTCGTGTTCAGGCCCTCCAGCTCCTCGCCCCGCTGGCGCACCTCGCCATGGGTGGGGGCCTGGAGCCCCGCCATCACGCGCAGCAGCGTGGACTTGCCGGAGCCTCCGGGGCCGATGATGCAGAGGATCTCCTCGTCCTTCACATCGAGGCGCACGTCTTCCAGCACCCGCTGGGGGCCGTGTCCGGGGCGGGGGAATTGCACCTGGACGGAGCGGAGTTCGAGGAGGGGCTGGGTCGTCGTGTTCATCGGACACCATGCATCGGTACGGAATGCGGGGAAGGGCTGAACGCGGAGGGCGCGGAGGAACGCGGAGGACGCGGAGAAAAACAACTCAGGAAGGAATAGGGGCTAAGTGGGGGGGAAGGCGGTAACGCAGAAGACGCAGAAAAACGCAGAAGTCGCAGAAGAAACCCGACCTCCTTTGGGTGTGGGCGGGATGGGCGGAGCGCCCGAAGGATTGAAGTCGGCCTTTTCCTGCGCCTTCTGTCATGAACGTCGCTCCCAACGAGGTGTATTTCAGCGAACCACCAAGACACCAAGGGCACCAAGGGGGCACGACCCACCCCGGTCATCC
>CAYWDR010000282.1:0-3388 GCA_964457075.1 uncultured Solibacteraceae bacterium | reverse complement strand
CGCTTCGACCGCATCGTCAGGGACACGCCGGAAAGGGCGGCGGGCGCGAGGCCCAACGCGAGCCCAAGGCTCAGGTGACGGAGTGGGGAGAGGGGCATGGGCGCCTTTCGAATTCCCGCTGTCCAACGCATTGAAACCCGATGGAGGGCTGGTTCGGATCGGGGGGAGGCCCGGTGGGATCGCCCTCGATGGGGCCCGGGCAGGCCATCAGGAGGGGAAGCAGCAGGACCGGGGGGAAGGCACGTAGACGCTCCGTCATCTGGATGTCTCTATGGCTGGAGGTGGATCGTGTACTCGATGCCTCGCACCTGCTGGACCCAAGGATCAAAGGTCTGGAATCGCAACTTGACGTCCATCGGGGCCGGAACCTGGGGAGGGGCACTGTAGTCGCAACGCCAGCCTCCATCGCCACCCCAAGGCATGATTGCAAGGGTTCCCAGGTCTCCGGTGTAGCCGTCAGGAGGGATCAGTTGGTAGGTAGGCACGGGCCTGGAGGAGGGATAGGGCCGGATCGTCACCCCAAACCCCGCTGAGGCCCCTGCCTTCACGGTGGCCTCCGCCGGATAGCCCGGGTAATTCCCGAAGAAGAAATCCATGGGCGTGGTCTGCTTGACGATCCGGATCTCGTAATCGGGGCTGGATTCCCAGCGATTGGTGAAGGGGCTGAGCACGGACGTGCCGACCTTCACCACGGCGCCTTCGGGGGGCACGTCGGCGGGGGGCAGGTAAAAGCCGGTGGACGGCAATCCATCACTGGTCAGGTCCAAGGGAACCAGGTAGTTGTTCGCGAGGATTCCGGGCCCCTGGAAGCGGATTCGAGTCGGGGCGTTCACGGAGGGGGCCCTGTCGATCAGCCAATCAACACGCCATTCCCCGGCCACGACCTCCCGCCGCCCGACGTACTGGAAGCCGATGGAGGGCTGGTTGGGATCAGGCGGAGGCCCCACGGGATCGCCCTCGATGGGACCCGGGCAGGCCAGCAGCAGGGGGAGCAGGGCGAACATCAAGGCGCGGGAGCGTTGAGTCATGGTGGCCTCCCTCATTGGCCCGGTGTGCTGGCGGTGGGCATCCGTTTGAAGATGGCCACGGGTGGTGTGGGGTCGTCGGGTGTCCCCTGGGAGGGATCCACCTGATCCCAATCCACCCCGGAGGCGGCGAGGGGATCGGGCTGGAACCCAAGGGCGCGGATCCAGGCCGAGGTTTCCTCGGCCGCCGCGTCGCCGAAGATGGGGACGGACCCCTGCACCCGTTCCGCCGTTAGGCCATAGTCCGCGGGCCCCTCGGGGGCGGCGGCGATCATCCCTTCGGATGTATCGCGATAGGCCCAAGTGGGGATGAGGTATTTGCGGCAGAAATAGTCCGAGACGTTCGTGTTTCGGAAGGTCCGGGCCCCGGCCAGGGTGTAGGACATGACATCCCAGTGGGGATTGCGGTTGTAGACGGCATGTGAATCCTCGGATAAGAACCAGGTGCCCTGCTTGCTGTAGCCCCACCCCCCCGTCAGGCCCGCCCCGCCGTAGGAGTAGTCCGCATCCACGCGGTTCAAGTGCAGGCCGGCCACGTAGCCGTTGGCGCCCTCGCTGGGAGCGTGCTCCAGCTTGAAATTGTGGCCAAGCTCATGAGCGATGAGATACCCCATGCCCTGGTAATCCTTGCAATTCGTGATGGCCATGCCCCGGTAGCCGTACCAGGCCATGCCCGGCGTCGAGACGCTTCCATAGCTGCTGTTGATCATCCCCATGTAGATGTGCTCCACCGCGGCATTGGGATTGGTCTCGCGGCGCCCCTGGATCTCCTGCATGAGCATGTGGACCTGGGTGCTGAAGGTAAGCCCCCTGGCCGCCATGTCAAGCCACACCCGGCCTTCGAACTTGTATTCGATGGTGCTGAAGGGGAATGCGTCCTGGATGTAGGGGATCACGTTCGATTTCATCTCGGCTTCGTTTCGCGCGAGGGGGACGCCGGATCCCCATACGGGGTAGCAAACGTAGACGCCCCAGCTCCACTTGCATTCGTTGTATCTGGGCCGTACATCGTAGCCGTGGATCACGATGTGCCGCGGGCGGATGATGGTGGGTGTATGGGTGGCCTGGTGGAGCACCTGCCCCGTGGCCTTGTCGATCAGTGTGGCGCGCAACAGGGAACCTGGTTTCAGGAGGGCTCCGGGGATGATAGGGCCGACTTGGCTGAACAGGTCATTCGATCGCCCTGTCTTGGCAAGGGTAGGCCTGGCCTTGGTATCGAGGCTAGTTGACCAAAGGACGCTCCCCTGCCATTCCAAGGCCAACCGCGCCTCACAGAGAAGGGAACCGGCCCCGCCCGCGCCATAGCGATCCGCCACCATGATTCGCACCATGGCATCCTTGCCTTCCTGCAGGGGCAGGGGGGCCTCGCCCTCCCCTTGGACCTGGCTGTTCTGGCCCAGAGCCAGGCTGGCGATCTGGTAGCGGGTGGCGTCATTCCCAGCCTTGAACTCGATCCTAGCGACTCCCGGCTGATTCTTCCTCACGATGACGGGCACCTCCTGGAAGTAGGTGCTGGCCTGGCCTGCGGCGGAAAGGGCGAAGAGCTTCACGAGGCAGTTGCCCGCCTCCAGTCCGGCGATGCGGATGTGACGGAGGCCGGGCGCCAGGGTGAGCACGAGGGAGCGTTCCTCGCCCAGGGCGTTGGTGACGGTGAGTCCCCAGCGGCCGCCCGGGTGGTCCAGGGGCAGGGTGGCGAAGAGGTTCAGATCCCCGGTTCGCCGATCCCCCGCCCGGATGCCCGAGTAGAGTTCGGCGGGAGCCGTGCTGACCATTCGCGATTCTTCGGTGAAGGTGATGGGGTAGAGGGTGCGGTCCACGGGCTTCTCCGATTGGGCGTCCAACAGGTTCAGCTCGTTTTGGGTCACGCCAGCGGCCAACACCTGGGCCCGGGTCAAGGGCCGGGGTTCGTAGACGCCCCATGGGGCCACCCAATAGGCGTGCTTGGTCCGAAGGGTCTGTTCGAGGGTCAGCAGCACCCAGGTGCCCTGAGTCTCGTCGTCCAATTCGCGGTTCTTGATGGCTTGAAGGGTGGGCTTGAACATGTAGGTGGGAACCCGGGCCACCAGGCGGTAGTCGATGCGCCCATCGCTGTTGCGATACATATCCCCGTGGCTGATGAGGATGTCCTGAGCCGCGAGCGGGGCGAGCAAAATGGGCAGAAGCCCAACGAGGGCTAGCCTGAAACGCATGGTCTCTCCTGAGCGCGGAAGATCCAGGCTACCCACGCTGGGAATGATGGACGTCAAAACAAATTCAATCAAATCACGAGGTTCGAATTTGTCGAATCCATCCCTGCTGCAGCGTCAACTCCGCATTCAGCACCGATCCCCCCGACGCGCCGCGGTGGGTGTTGTGGCCCAGCA
>CAYWDR010000281.1:0-3401 GCA_964457075.1 uncultured Solibacteraceae bacterium | reverse complement strand
AGCTGCTCTACCAGCTGAGCTAAGTTGGCGCTGGATTCACCAGTGTGCCTGGGCCGGGGCTGGATTTCAAGGTTCAGTCCTGAAACCCAGGGCTCACTTTCCAAAACCCATGGGGACCTTCACGCCGAGATTCCTGACGAGGAAGGCCAGCACATCGCCGCGCTCTTCGATGGCCTTGGCGGTGGGCTTGCCGGCGCCATGGCCGGCGCTGACCTCAATGCGGGTGAGCACGGGGGCCGGGCCGCCCTGGGCGGCCTGGAGGGTGGCTGTGAATTTGTGGCTGTGGGCGGGCACCACGCGGTCGTCGTGATCGCCCGTGGTGACGAGGGTGGGCGGGTAGCTGGCGCCCCGCTTGAGGGTGTGGATGGGCGAGTACTTCATGAGGGTCTCGAAGCCCTCCTGGGTCTCGCTGCTGCCGTAGTCGCTCTTCCAGCCCCAGCCCAGGGTGAATTTGTGGAAGCGCAGCATGTCCATGACGCCCACCTCGGGAACGGCGGCGCCAAAGAGGTCCGGGCGCTGGCTGAGGCAGGCGCCCACCAGCAGCCCTCCGTTGCTGCCGCCGTTGATGGCCAGCTTAGGGACGCTGGTGATCTTGTGATCGATGAGCCACTCCGCCGCGGCGATGAAGTCGTCGAAGACGTTTTGCTTCTTTTCCTTCCGGCCCGCGTCGTACCAGGCGTGGCCGTATTCCCCGCCGCCGCGGAGGTTGGCCATGGCGAAGACGCCGCCCATCTCCAGCCACACCATCCGCGAGACCGCGAAGCCAGGGGTAAGCGAGACGTTGAACCCGCCATAGCCGTAGAGCAGCGTGGGATTCTGGCCATCCAGGGCGAGGCCCCGCTTATGGACGAGAAACATGGGCACGAGCGTGCCGTCCTTGCTGGGGTAGAAGACTTGCCTCGCCTCGAAGTCGGCGGGGTTGAAGCCCACCTTGGGCTCGCGGAACACTTCGCTTTCGCCGGTGTTCAAATCGAGGCGATAGATGGTCCCCGGGTAGGCGAAGCTGCCGAAGGTATAGAAGGTCTCCATCTCCTCCCGGCGCCCGCCGAAGCCGCTGGCGGTGCCCAGGGCCGGCAGACCCAGTTCCCCGAGTCGCGTCCCCTTGAGGTCGAAGAATTCCACGGCCGAGTGGGCATCGCGCATCCATGTGGCCACGAAGCGTCCGCCCACCAATGAAACGCTCTCCAACACATCCGCGCCCTTGGCCTCGGGGATGAGTTCCGTCCACTGGCTGGGATCCCCCTGCCCCCTGCGAATGGCCACGAGGCGGTTCCGGGGGGCGCCCTGGTTGGTGATGACGTAGAAGAGGTCGCCGTCGTTATCCACCACGCCATAGCTGGCGTCCATCCTGTCCAGGAAGGGCGCGACGGGGGCCTCGGGATTCGTGAGGTCCTGCAAGAAGACGCAGGTCTCAGGGTTGGTGCCCTTGCTGGTGTGGATGACGAGCCAGCGGCCGTCGTCGCTGACGCTGCCGCCGATGTACCACTCCGGCTGATCAGGACGCTCATAGACGAGCACGTCCTCCGACTGGGAGGTGCCCAGCGAGTGAAAGCAGAGCTGGTGGCCGTTGTTCACCCCCGTGAGGGCTCCGCCGGCCTCGGGTGCCTCGTAGCGGCTGTAGTAGAAGCCGCTGCCATCCTTGCGCCAGGAGGCGCCGCTGGCCTTGGACCATCGGACCTCGTCTTGGAGGTCCCGGCCCGTTTCCACCTCCATCACGTGCCAGGTGAGCCAGTCGGATCCCGCCACGGAAAGGGCATAGGCCATGAGGCGTCCGTCCTCCGTCAAGGCCATGCCGTTGAGGGCCACGGTGCCATCCTCGCTCAAGGCATTGGGATCCAAGAGCACCCGGCCCCGCGCCTTGGGATCCTCCGTGACCATGAGGACAAACTGGTTTTGGAGGCCGGTGTTGTGGGAGTAGAAGTAGCGGCTGCCCCGTTTGAAGGGGGCGCTGAACTTCTCGAAGTCGAAGAGCCTCGTGATGCGGTCGCGAATGGCCTGGCGCTCGGGGATGGCCTCCAAGTAGGCGAAGGTGACCCGGTTCTGGGCCTCCACCCAGGCTTTGGTTTCAGCGCCGTTGTCGTCCTCCAGCCAGCGGTAGGGATCCGGCACCTTCACTCCGAAATAGTCGTCCACCACGTCGGATTCGCGGGTCTGGGGGTACTGCAAGCGATTTTGGATCATCGGGATTCCGGGGGGACCTGCGAGAAAGGCACGTAAATCAGGGAAATCCGCCTCGAAGGATTCTGGCAGTCGAAAACGGGAAACACCAAGGCGTGACAGGTTTCCCCGCTGGAGGTAGGCTTCCCCCAATCCCGGAGAGCCCCACTTGTCAGCATCCAGCAAAAAAGTCTTCGTCCTGGACACCAACGTCCTCCTCCACGACCCCAAGGCCATCTTTCACTTCCAGGAACACGATGTCGTCCTCCCGATCGTGGTCATCGAAGAGATCGATCACTTCAAGAAAGACCAGACGGAAATCGGCCGGAACGCCCGCAATGTCTCGCGCCAGCTGGACCGGCTTCGGGCCAAGGGGAGCCTGAGCCAAGGCGTCACCCTGGACGGCGGCGGCAGCCTGCGGGTGGATGTGGACAACCACCCCCTGGATATCGGGATCCTCCGGGAGGACAAACACAAGGCCGATAATCAAATCCTCGCCTGCGCCAAGCAGCTGCTCATGGCCCGCAAGGAGCGGGTGGTCCTCGTCACCAAGGACACGAACCTCCGCATCAAGGCCGATGCCATCGGCCTCCTGGCCGAGGACTACACCACCGACCGCGTGGAGATGGAAGAGCTCTACACGGGCCATCGCACCTGGGAGGTGGATGGCGATCAAGTGGACCTGCTCTTCGATGGCGGCCTCCAGCCCCCGGCCGAACTGGAATTCAGCCCCAACCAGTTCGTCACCCTGGCGGACCGGGCCAACCCCAGCCACACGGCCCTGGGCCGCATGTTCGCAAGCGACGGCCTCCTGCACCCCTTGAAGCGCATCGAGCAGCACCCCTGGGGCATCAAGGCCCGGAACCGGGAGCAGCAGTGCGCCCTGGAGTTGCTCCTGGATGATTCCATCGAAGTCGTCACGCTCGTGGGCAAGGCCGGCACGGGCAAGACCCTGCTCGCCATCGCCGCGGGCCTTCAACAGGTGGTGGACGAGGAGCGCTACCACAAGCTGCTCGTAAGCCGCCCCGTGATGCCCATGGGCCGGGACCTGGGCTACCTGCCCGGCGACATCGACGAGAAGCTGCGCCCCTACATGCAGCCCATCTACGACAACCTCGATTTCATCGTGGCCGCCAACACGGAGGCCCGGCGCCGCTCCTCCATGACCGTGGGGCAGCTGGAGGAGGCGGGCTACATCAGCGTGGAGCCCCTCACCTACATCCGCGGCCGGAGCATCCCCAACC
>CAYWDR010000280.1:0-3445 GCA_964457075.1 uncultured Solibacteraceae bacterium | reverse complement strand
GAATGACTTTGGCAGTGCTCATGGATCCTCCCGACCCTCGCGTTGATATTCCCATCAGTCAACCAGCTTAGGGTTGTCCACACCACACATGAGGTAAAAAGAGACCTACATCATGCGGCTTTTCTACCACCTGGGTCGTGAACTAGACTGAGACCAGACTGTCCTGGTTGCGTGTGAGGTTGAACCATGTGTGGAATCGTCGGTTATGTCGGAGTTCTTCCCGCCGTCCAGATCCTGGTGGAGGGCCTGCGCGCCTTGGAATACCGGGGCTATGACAGCGCCGGCGTCGCCCTCGTCCCCGGGGATGGCACCCTTCGCGTGACCCGGGCCAGCGGCAAGCTCATCAACCTCGCCGGCAAGGTGGACATGAACGACGCCACCCCCCTGGGCATCGGCCACACCCGCTGGGCCACCCACGGACGGCCCACGGAGGAGAACGCCCACCCCCACCGCAGCGCCGACGGCAAAGTGGTGGCCGTGCATAACGGCATCTTTGAAAATTTCCTTGAGCTCCGCAAGGAGCTCAAGGAAGCGGGCCACACCTTTCAAAGCGAGACCGATACCGAGTGCTTCCCCGTGATGGTGAGCCACCTCATGTCCAAGGGGGCGGCCTTCCCCGAGGCCTTCCGCCAGGCCGTGGGCCGGATGCACGGCATCTACGCCTTGGCCTGCATGCACGCCGACGATCCCAGCCGCATCCTCGTCGCCCGCAGCGGCCCCCCGCTCGTCGTCGGCGTGGGCGAGGGCGAGAACTTCCTCGCCTCCGACGTGGTGCCCCTCCTCCGCCACACCCGCAAGGTGATCTTCCTGGAGGACGGCGATCTCGCCGAACTCACCCGCGAGGAGGTGCGCGTCTTCGATATGGACGGTAAAACGGTCACCCGCGCCGTCCACACCATCCCCTACGATCCCGTGGCGGCGGAGAAGGGCGGATTCAAGCACTTCATGCAGAAGGAGATCTTCGAGCAGCCGCAGGCCCTCTCGAACACCCTCATGAACCGCCTGCCCCTGGACGGCGGCCCCATTCCCTTGGATCTTCCCTTCACCGACGCGGAGCTGAAGAACCTGCAGCGCATCCACATCGTGGCCTGCGGCACCTCCTGGCATTCGGGGCTCGTGGGCAAGTTCCTGCTCGAGCAGCTGGCCCGCGTCGCCGTGGAAGTGGATTACGGCTCCGAATACCGCTACCGCGAGCCCGTGATTCCCGAGGGCACCCTCATCATCGGCATCACCCAAAGCGGCGAGACGGCGGATACCCTGGCCGCCATGAAGGAGGCCGCCGCCAAGGGGGCGCGCACCCTGGCCATTTGCAACGTCATGGGCAGCACGGCCACCCGCCAGGCCGAAGCCACCATCCTCACCCACGCGGGCCCCGAGATCGGCGTGGCCTCCACCAAGGCCTTCACGACGCAGCTGGCGGTGCTCACGCTGCTCGCCCTCAAGCTGGGCGAAGCCAAGGGCACCGTGGGCTCCAAGCTCAAGGCCGAGCTCGTGCAGGGCCTGCGGGAGCTGCCCGCCCACCTGGAGCGCCTCAGCGCCCTGGAGCCCCAGCTCAAGGAGTGGGCCCAGGATTGGGTCGATGCCTCCGACTTCCTCTACCTGGGCCGGGGCCCCCTCTACCCCATCGCCTTGGAAGGCGCCTTGAAGCTGAAGGAGATCTCCTACATCCACGCCGAGGGCTACCCCGCGGGCGAGATGAAGCACGGCCCCATCGCCCTGATCGATCGCAACCTGCCCGTGGTGGCCCTGATGCCGCAAGACGCGCACCGGGATAAGACCCTCTCCAATCTCCAGGAAGCCGCGGCCCGGGAAGGCCGCATCCTCGGCCTCGTCACCGAAGGGGACACGGGCCTCGATGGCATCGCGGCGGACGTGCTGGAACTGCCCAAGGTGCATCCCTGGCTTGCGCCCATCCTCTACGTCGTGCCCCTGCAACTGCTCGCCTACCACATCGCCGTGCTGCGCGGCTGCGACGTGGACCAGCCGAGGAATTTGGCGAAGTCGGTGACGGTGGAGTAGGGGGTTGAGGCACTCCATGGGGGAAATTGCTTTTGCTTAACCTTGCAAATCATCCATTCATGATCCATGATTGCAAGGATGATCAAGCGGGGCCCTCTACTTGGATCTGGAGTCGGAGGCGGACCGGGCCAAGCTGATCGAACCGGAGCTGTACCTCGAAGGGCATTTGGACCGGCTGGTGATCCTGGATGAAGTGCATCGGGCGCCGGGGCTGTTTCCCGTCCTGCGGGGTCTCATCGACCGGGGGCGCCGGAAAGGCATTCGCGCAGGGCGTTTCCTCTTGCTCGGCTCCGCTTCCATCGACCTGCTCAAGCAATCAGGGGAGACCTTGGCAGGCCGCATCTCCTATCTGGAGCTGGGACCCTTCGATGCCTTGGAGGCGACGCATCTGCCCCTGGACGACCTGTGGTTGAGGGGAGGTTTTCCCGATAGCCTCCTGGCCCGAAACGAAGCTCATAGCCTCCGGTGGCGGCTGGATTTCATCCGCACCTACCTGGAAAGGGACATCCCCCAATTCGGACCCCGCATCGCGGCGGAGATGCTCCGGCGCTTCTGGGTCATGCTCGCCCGCCATCAGGGCGGCGTGTTGAACACGGCCCAATTCGCCCGGAATCTGGGGGTGGATGTGAAGACGGCCGCAGGTTACTTGGACCTCCTCGTGGACTTGCTGCTGGTGCGAAGGCTCACGCCCTGGCATGCCAACCTCGGCAAGCGGCTCGTGAAGACCTCCAAGGTCTTCGTGCGGGATAGCGGGTTGGTGCATGCCCTCTTGGGCATCCCAGGCCGGGATGCGTTGCTTTCCCACCCGGTGGTGGGTTCAAGCTGGGAGGGGTTCGTCGTTGAAAACCTCATCGCCGCGGCCCCGGAAGGCGTGACCCCCCACTTCTATCGAACATCGGGTGGGGCCGAGATCGATTTGCTGCTCGTATGGCCGGATGGGGGAAAGTGGGCCATTGAGATCAAACGGAGCCTGAGCCCAAAGCTGGAACGCGGCTTCCACGCCGCCTGCGCGGATCTGGATCCCGTCCGGAAGTTCGTCGTGTATCCAGGGGAAGAGCGGTACCCGATGGCGGGGGGGGTCAATGCGATCCCGCTTCGGGAGTTGGCGGGTGTGCTGAGAAGTAGGGATGATTCGGGATCACGGTTTTAGTTAGAGCACACGGGGCGGCAAAGCCGCCCCGTGCTGGTTTCGACGGTCTCGAACCTTGCGCGCGGCAGGGCGCGGGCCTATTCGCCTCCGACCCTCCACTGGAGGGTCTACGGCGGGCCCTACCCGCCCGCCGCTGCTTCTCGGCGGTCCAAGACCGCTCGGGGCGGAATGAAAAAGGGCCGCTGTGCGGCCCTTCGGGTGGTTGGCGCGGGCGGTCTCGAACCGCCGACCCCCACCGTGTCAAGGTGGTGCTCTACCGCTGAGCTACGCGCCAAT
>CAYWDR010000279.1:0-3521 GCA_964457075.1 uncultured Solibacteraceae bacterium | reverse complement strand
GGGCCAGGTGCGGTCCTTCTCCTTGGTCTGGGACACGAACTCGCCCACCCGCTCGACCACGATCTGGCTGGCGACCTCTCCGGCGGCATGTCCTCCAAGGCCGTCCGCAACGACGAACAGCCCCAGGGACGGGTCCACGAGGAGGTTGTCCTCGTTGTGCTTGCGGACGCATCCCACATCCGTCATGCCCGCCGCCTTGATCGTCATCATCACCCTTTCCCCGCCAACTTATCCCAGAGCCCCTTCAATTGGTCCATGATCCCCGCAGGCTCATTCGCGGAGGGTTGGGCCTTGGATTTCCCTTCGGCAGGCACCTGGAAACGCTTGTGGTTCGGCTCAATGGATCGAGCCTCTTCCAGGAATCGTTGGGCCCTGGCCTGCATCCCCTGCCCCTGGTAGAGGTCCGCGAGGCGGAAAAGCGCCTCGGCGTCCTTCGGCTTGGCCCTCAAATACGTTTCCAGGCTGCGGATGGCACCCCGAAGGTCGCGCCCCTCCGTTTCAAGGATCAGGGAAAGGAGGAGGTGGAACTCTGGACGCGCGCCATCCATTCGGAGGGCGAACTGAATGTAGCCCTTGGCCTGATCGAGCTGGCGGGCCGCCAGCGCCTTGCGGGACTCCTCCATCCAATCGTCGGCAGACCGCTCCTGGGCGGGTGCACCCATCTGGGATCCAGGGGCGCTGACGGCTCCGGCGGCCGGTGCCTGGGGGCGCGCGGTCTGGTAGGACTGCCGCTTCACGGGGTCCTTGAGGGCCGCGAATGCCTCGGCCAACTGCCGGAACTTCTCCTCGGCCTCGGCTTTCTCCCCCCCGGAAAACCGGTCGGGATGCCAGCGCTTGGCCAGCCGATGGTAAGCGGCCCGGATCTCATCCGGATTCGCGTCCTGGGATACTTCAAGCAAATCGAAGGGATTCATCTGGGAAGAGGTCCTGCTGGGATGGGGCAAGGGGGATGGTAGCCTAATTCTCGCGCTTCGTGCAGGAATCTGACCAGACTCCCTTCGTGTCCATCAGGGTCTAGGAGCCTGTCCACAGACCGCAGCCTCGAACCTGACGTGGATTGATGGCACACTTGATGGTTCTGAATTCGGAGGAAGGTCGGATGGCATTGGCCACCCCCAGCAGCTTGCGCGAAGGCTTGGCGGCCGGCGATCTCTCCGCCGAGGGCCTCCTGCGCGCCGGATTGGATCACATCCGCCGTCTGGATGCGCGGCTCAATGCCGTTCTGTCCACCGATGAAGGTCGCAGCCTGAAGCAGGCCCAAGCGGCGGATGCGCGGATCGCCCGGGGCGAGCGCGGCCCAGTCCTTGGCCTGCCCATGGTCCTCAAGGACAACTTTCAATGGATGGGCTCCCCCTGCACCAGCGGTTCGAAGATCCTTGAGGGTTTCCGGGCCCCCTACAACGCCACCGTCGTCGCCCGCCTGCTTTCCGCCGGGGCCGTGCCCCTGGCCAAGACCAACATGGATGAGTTCGCCATGGGGTCCAGCGGTGAATTCAGCGCCTTCGGGGCGTCCCGCAACCCCTGGGACATCACGCGAGTCCCCGGCGGAAGCAGCAGCGGGTCCGTGGTCGCCGTGGCGGCCGGGTATGCTCCCTTCGGCCTTGGCAGCGACACCGGGGGAAGCGTCCGCCTTCCGGCCAGCTTCTGCAATCTCACGGCCCTCCGCCCCACCTATGGCGTGCTAAGCCGCTACGGCATCACGGCCATGGCCAGCAGCCTGGACCAGGCGGGCCCCATCGCGCGCACGGCGGAGGACGTGGCCGCCCTCTTGAGCGTCATGGCAGGCGCGGATCAGCTGGACGCCACCTCGATGGATCTCCCGCGCCAGGAAGCCCTATGGCCCCTGCGTCCGGCGTCGCTCGATGGATTGAAGATCGGCCTCCCCCGCGAGTATTTCGGCGATGGCCTCGAACCCGGCGTGCGCGCCGTGGTCGAAGACGCCTTGCGCGACTTCAAGAACGCGGGCGCCCGGATCGTCGAGGTGGATCTTCCCCACACACGGTACGCCATCGACGCCTATTACCTCGTATGCACCAGCGAAGTCAGCTCCAACCTCAGCCGTTTCGATGGGCTGCGCTACGGGCTCAGCGTGCGAACGGAAGGGCAGACCCTGGCCGGACTCATGTCCCTCACGCGGAACGCGGGGTTCGGCCCGGAGGCCAAGCGCCGCATCCTTCTAGGGACCTTCTGCCTCTCCAGGGGCCACTACGACGCCTTCTACCTCAAGGCTCTGAAAGTCCGCACCCTCATCCGCCGGGACTTCCTCAAAGCCTTTGAGCAGGTTGACGTGCTGGCCACCCCCGTGAGCCCCACCGTCGCATTCCCGCTGGGGGCGAAGATGGATGACCCTTTGGCCATGCACTTGGCCGACGTCTACGCCGTGGGAGCCCCGCTGGCGGGCCTGCCCGCCCTGGCCTTCCCCGCGGGCTTCAGCGCCGGACTCCCCGTGGGCATGCAGCTCATGGGTCCTTCCCTTTCCGACGTCCGGCTCCTGGAGCTTGTTCATGCCTTCCAGGAACGAACCGATCACCACCTCCGTACCCCGACTATGAGGAGCACTCCATGGCCTTTGACGTGATCATGCCGCAGATGGGCGAAAGCATCGCCGAAGCCACCGTCTTGAAGTGGCTCAAGGCCCCCGGCGACACCATCGCCAAGGACGAAACCCTCTACGAGATCAGCACCGACAAGGTGGACGCGGAGATCCCGGCCCCCGCCGCCGGCGTGCTGCTGGAGATCCTGGTGGAGGTGAACAAGACCGTGCCCGTGGGCTCCATCGTCGCCCGCATCGGCGCCGCCGGCGAGACGCCGGCCAGCGGTGCGGCTCCCGCCCCTAGCGCGAGCGCCGCCGCTCCCGCCGCCGAGCCCAAGCTCGCCACCCCCGTCCACCCCATGGCCGTCGAAGACGACAACAGCGAAGAGGCCCGCCTGCGTTCCAAGAGCAGCCCGCTCGTGCGGGAAATGGCCAAGCAGCACGGCATCGACTTGCGACACGTCAAGGGCACCGGCGAGCAGGGCCGCGTGACGAAGGCGGACATGGATGCCTTCATCGCTTCCGGCGCGAAGGCTGCCCCTGCCCCCGTGAGCGGCGCCATGCCGATGATGGCCTCGGCCCACGACCCCAGCGCCCCCACCATGGGCGTGGTTCCCGGCCTGGCCGTCCCCCCTGCTCCCGCCCAACCCGCCTTCGCCCCGGGCGAGCGCGTGAAAATCGAACCCATGAGCCGCATGCGCAAGATCATCGCGGACAACATGGTGAACTCCAAGCTGCGCACGAGCCCCCACGTGTACACGATCTTCGAGATCGACATGAGCAACGCGGCCCGCCTGCGCGCCAAGCACCGCAAGGCCTTCGAAGAGTCCTACGGCACCAAGCTCAGCTTCATGCCCTTCATCATGAAGGCCGTGATCAAGGGGCTGCAGGCATTCCCCATCGTCAACACGTCCATCGATGGCGACAACATCATCTACAAGCAGGACATCAACCTGGGCATCGCCGTGAGCCTGGATTGGGGCCTCAT
>CAYWDR010000278.1:0-3535 GCA_964457075.1 uncultured Solibacteraceae bacterium | reverse complement strand
TCAACGAGGCCGTGGATAGCGTGAACAGCATGCTGGGCGGCTTCAAGGCCATGGATCTGCGCCTGGACATGGGCGGCTCCCAGTGGGTGGATCGCCACGATAGCCGCATCGGCCTGGGCATCGAACTGGCTCCCCGTCCCGACTACTGGTACGCCATCGAGCTGGCCTCCACGCCGGATGGCAAGATCTCCGAGTACCAGAAGACCGTCACGAAGATCGATCCCACCACCGGCCTGCCCACCACCGTCCTGGAGAACAACCGCACGGTCGTCAACGACAAGGCCTTCACCTTCTCCGCCCAGTTCGCCAAGCGCTACGGCCCCGCCGTGTTCAGCGCCGGCATCGTGGAAAGCAAGGGCGGCGCGGGCCTCGAATTCCGCGCCTTCGAGGATCGCCTCCGCTTCGGCGTCCTCGCCTACGATTTCACCAAGCGCGACGACAAGCCCAACCCCCGCGTGCGTTTCAGCACCACCTATCAGTTCTGGAAGGGCATGTACGTCCAGGCTGGCCTCCAGGACGCCGCCAACAAGGAGCTCCGCACCCTCACCTTCGGCGGCGGCATCCGGTGGAAGGATGACGACCTGAAGAAGCTCATTGGCCTGGCGGCGGGTGGGAAATAAAAAAATGAAAAAGAGTCGACAGAATGAACAGAATAAAAAAGCCAATGAACAGAATGAATGCCTTTAATGACCAGCTCTTTTTAATTCGCTTTTATTGATCTTTTCATTCTGTTCATTCTGTCTACTCTTTTTCAGTAACTCTCCCGACCACGACCCCATGCCCCCGACCCTGCCCCCCGAACGCTACGCCCTATTCCTCTGGGTCCGCCGGGGCTTGCCCTTCGCCGCGTCGCTCGTGGCCTTCCTGCTGGCCGCGGCGGATCATGCCCACCGGGGGTGGTGGGTGCTGGCGGGGGTCATCGGGCTGAGCCTCGTGTGGACCACTTTCCAGCGGGGAGAGGCCTACCTCCGCGCCCGCCCCAGCTTCATCCGCTGGGATGCCCGTTGGGTGAAGGCCTTCCGGCCCCTGGCCCGGCGCCTGGGGATGGAAGACGCTTGGATCCTCTCCTTCTGCGGCTTCCACAACGCCCGCATCCGGGAAGCCCTCGCTCACAAGAAGGCCCGCAAGGCCCTCATCCTCCTGCCCCACTGCATCCAGCTGGCCCGTTGCAAGGCCCCGGTGCTCGACGACCTCTCCTCCTGCTACGAGTGCGGCCTCTGCCCCGTGGAGGATTTCCTCCATGCCACCCTGGAACACCGCTGGGACAGCCGCATCACCAACCGCAGCCACAAGGCCTACCGCGAGGCCCGAGCCTACCGCCCCGACCTCATCGTGGCCGTTTCCTGCACCGACCGCCTTCTCAAGGGCATGGTGAAGGTCGCTGACGTGCCCGCCTACGTGATGCCCCTCACCCTGCCCCACGGCATGTGCGTGGATACCCAGTTCAGCGTGCCCCTGCTCACGGCGGCCATGGAAGCGCTGGTGGAGCCCAAGCCCAGGGTCCGGGTCGCCTCTGAAGAAGTCGCCATGGTGGAGGAAACTCCGGGTGGTCTACTGAAAAAGAGTCGACAGAATGAACAAAATGAAAGGATCAATTAACAGAATAAAAGAATGATTTTTTATACTTTTTCATTCTGTTCATTGGCTTTTTTTCTGTTCATTCTGTCGACTCTTTTTCCTTTCCTGATCACCCGCGACCTAGGGATCCCATGAGCCGCTTCGCCCTGCGCAACGTCTTCCAACGGATTCTTGGCCCGACGGTGATGGGCTACCTGCTGCACCTGCGGCCGCTGGAGTGGCCCATCATGACGGCGCACATGCTGCTCGGCACGCTGCTGGCCGTGGGTTGGCCCATGCCCCTCAACACCTTCGCGGCCTGGGCGATCTTCGTCGTCCTCCTGAACGGCGGCACCCTCGCCCTCAACAGCGCCTTCGATCAGGACGAGGGCGATATCGGCTACCTCAAGAACCCGCCCAAGCCCCCCAAGCACCTGGCCCTCTTCGGCTACGTCCTCCTCTTCGCCAGCCTCGCGTGGAGCGCCGTCTTTTTGCGCGTGAAGCCCGGCGGCAAGTACTTCTTCGAGATCGTGATGACCTGCGTCCTCATGAGCATCGTCTATTCCGTGCCCCCCATCCGCCTGAAGGCCCGGGCGGGCTGGGATCTGCTCATCAACTGCGTGGGATTCGGCTTCTTCACGCCCATGGCCGGCTGGGTGGCCACGGGCCGGGGCCTCACGCCCGTGCTCGTCGACCTCTGCGTGGGCTTCGCCCTCCTCTTCGCCGCCCTCTATCCCCTCACCCAGATCTACCAGGTGGAGGAGGACACCCGCCGCGGCGATCAGACCCTCGTCATCCGCCTGGGCGTGGGCCGCAGCCTCACCTACGCCATCTTCGCCGCCGTGGCCGCCCACCTCTGGTTCGCCCAGGCCTGCCTCAAAGCCCACGTGGGGCCCCTGCCCCTCCTCCTGAGCCTCGGCGCCTGGCTGGGCCTCTTGCTGCCCTGGCGCATGGGGTGGAAGGCCTGGCCCGCCGAAAAGGCCGAAGCCGGCATGTACCGCGGCCTCGCCGCTTGGGCCGTCACGGATATCAGCGCGCTCATCCTCCTCTGGCCGAAGAACTAAAATGCTCCGCCCCCAAACTACCCCGCTGGTAGCCCTCGAATGGGGCTTCTCCACGCGCGCCGACGCGCCGGGGTCCTTGCCGCCCGTGCGCCTCTCCCAAGTCCACGGCTGCGGCGTGGTGGAGGCGCGAAACGCCATCCTGGAAGGCGACGGCATCTGGACCACCACGCCTGGCGTGGCCATCGGCGTGCGAGTGGCCGATTGCGCGCCCATCCTGTTGGCGGGGCCCCTGCCCGGGGGCAAGGCCTTCGCGGCGGCCCTGCACGCCGGGTGGCGGGGGGCCGTGGCCCGCATCCTCTCCGGCGGCGTGGACCGCTATCGGGCCCTGGGCGGCGACCCTGCGCAGCTCGCCTGGGCCGTGGGGCCCTGCCTCCAGGTTTGCCACTTCGAAGTGGGGCCGGAGGTGGTGGCGGCGTTTCAACGAGACCCCGCCTGGCATGCCAGGCTCGTACGCATGGGACCCGCCGGGAAGCCCCACCTGGATCTCCCGGGCCTGCTCCGGGCCCAAGGTCACGAGCTGGGCCTCGACCCGCGCCAGGATGGCAGTGTGAACCTCTGCACCGTATGCCAGCCGGAGTTGCTTTGGTCCTACCGCCGGGGGGATGTCAAGGCACGCCAGTGGGGGTGGGTGCGGCTGCGCTGAGGAAAATATGAAAACAAGCCGGAGGTCGAGTGGCGCGGGGGAGTTACACCCCCACGCCCTCACAGAACCGTGCGTGAACCTCTCGATTCACACGGCTCTTATCGTCCAGCCGCAGGTCTAGGCCCTTGTGCCCAGTGGGCGAACAGGCTTGGCTGCCGGGTGGAAACTCCTCCCAGCCAATGGCACGCCTTCGTCCACTTCCGCCTGAATCGTTTGTGTTGAACGAAGCCGCTCCGCGGCGGGGTACGATCATTCCGGCAGCTTGAAGGGC
>CAYWDR010000277.1:0-3571 GCA_964457075.1 uncultured Solibacteraceae bacterium | reverse complement strand
TTAGCTCATCCTTCCCCCCCGCCCAGGCTTGGCCTGGCGCACTCAGCGTTCATCAGCGTTCATCATTGCCAGCTTTTTTGAAAAAGAAGAAAAGCACTGACTCTGATAAACGCTGATGAACGCTGATAAAAACCGATGAAACCCTTTGGCCATAGTCTTCAGCGAGTTGTTTGAATTGCTGAAGACCTACGGCACCGATTCCTCCGCCCGCGCCGTGGGCACGTTGGTCTTCTCGGCGAAACCCTCCGGCGGATAGATGTAATCGAGATCGAAACAGGCCGTGCAAAAGTCCTTCCGGCGGCCGGGCAACAGACCCTCGAAATCGCTCACCTCCAGCCACTCCAGGCTGTCGGCACCCAGGTAAGTGCGGATCTCCCCGGCGGACATGCGGTTCGCGATGAGCTCCTCCTTCGTGGGCGTGTCGATGCCATAGAAGCAGGAGCCGATAACCTGCGGCGAGCCGATGCGGACGTGGATCTCCTTGGCCCCGGCGCCGCGCACCATGGAGACCAGCTTCTTGAGGCTGGTGCCCCGCACGATGGAATCATCGATGAGCACCACCCGCTTGCCGGGGAAGAAGCCCGGCAGGGGGTTGAATTTTTGTTTCACGCCCTCATCGCGGCTCGCTTGCGTGGGCTTGATGAAGGTGCGGCCCACGTAGTGGTTGCGGAGCAGGCCCATTCCGAACTCCGCCTTCTTGGCCTTGGCATAGCCCAGGGCGATGAAGTTGGAGCTGTCGGGCACGGGCATCACCACGAGATCGTCCCCGTTGGGCAAGCCGCCGTCCTTGGCCGCCAGGCAGGCGCCGATGCGCTCCCGCGCCTGGTAGACGGTCTCGCCGAATTCCTGGCTATCGGGGCGGGAGAAGTAGATGAGTTCGAAGACGCAGTGCTTGGGCGCCAGGGGCGCGTGGCTCACGGAGACCACGGGCTTGCCCTGTTCCAGGCGGAGGATCTCGCCGGGCCTTACCTCGCGCACGAGCCTCGCGCCGATGATGCCGAAGCCGCAGGACTCGGAGGAGAACACGGTGCCCTCGCTGATGGGTTCGCCCTCCCCCGTGGGGCCCACGTGGCCCATGACGAGGGGGCGGAAGCCGTGGGGATCGCGGAAGGCATACAGGAGGTCCCGGTACATCACCACCGTGGAAAAGGCGCCTTTGAGCTCCTGCTGGGCCCGGGCGATGGCCTCCTCCATGCTGAGGCCGTCGCGCACGTGGTAGAGGGCGATGATGCGGCCGATGAGCTCGGCGTCGTTGTCGCTCTTGAACACGACGCCATCCCCCTCCAGGCGCATGCGCAGCTCGCCGTAGTTGATGAGGTCGCCGTTGGAGGCGATGGCCATGATGGGCCCGTGGTCCAGTTCGATGATGTGAGGCTGGGCGTTCACCACGTCGCTGCAACCGGCGGTGGGGTAGCGAACATGGCCGATCGCCGTGGAACCGGCCAGTTGGGCCTGCACGTCCTCGTTGAGCACCTGCTTCACCAGCCCCATGCCCTTGTGGCCGAGCATGCGGCCGCGGCCATCCCGGGCCACTGCGCCGCAGCTCTCCTGGCCGCGATGCTGGATGGCGAACAGGATCGAAGCGATGTGGCTCGAGGCCCCCTCAATCCCAAAGACTCCGGCAACGCCGCACATGGTGGCCTCCTGCAGACTCGCCGGATCGGCACCCACGGCGGGCTCGAAGCGGACGGAATTTCCAGGATACCAAGCGCCGAGGCTCTCCTGGCAGGCCGACCCGTATCAAGCCTTTGCCGTTCCCTGAATCCCCATCCTTGGATTGAGCTGCGTGCATTCCTCTGGGCCGTATAGACTCGACTATCGTTCGACCGCCGGGATTTGCTTGAGGAGGATTCATGCGCTCCGCCCTAAGAAGCATTGCCGCCGTCATCGCGGGGTTCGTGACCGCGAGCCTCGTCATGATGATCGTGGAGTCCATCAACGGCCGGATGCTCCATCCCGAGCTCGCGAAGGCCGCGGAGGGCCTGAAGGACCGGCAGGCGATTCGCGCCCTGCTGGCCACGGCCCCCGTTGGCGCCTTCCTCGTGGTGATTCTCGGCTGGATCCTGGGGGGCCTCGCCGGCGGATGGGTCGCCACCAAAGTATCAGGCCAGGGGACCCTCCGGCCCGCCCTCGTCCTCGGCGCCCTGCTCACCCTCGCCGGGGTCGCCAACAACGTCATGATCCCGCCGCCCCTATGGTTCTGGATCGTGAGCCTCGCCGTGTTCGTGCCCTCGGCGTACGGGGGCGCACGCTTTTCTGTTCGACCTACTGGATCGAGGCCGCGGAACTCTCCCCTGAGGTGAGGAAGGCATTCAGTGAACCGGGCGGCCTTGGAGTGGCCGTAGAAAAGCCAACCAGTGAGGACCGTGAGAAGAATGAGGGATGGCCCAGGGTTGCGATCTCGGTGGATACGGCCCCTCACCCTGCCATCGGCTGCGAACCAACTTTGAACCGCGTGCCCAGCCGATAGCGCTGCCCTGGATGGATGCAGCGCACCCACGTCACGGGCCGGTTCCGGCTCCAGGTGCGGCGGGTGAGAACGAGGCAGGGCTCGCCTTCGGTGATCTGCAGCCACTCGGCCTCGACGTTGGACGCAGGCACGGCGTCCACGATGTGCTCCACCTCATCCAGGGGCACGGCTCGTAAGAGCTGCTCGCCAGGGGGGGAGGCCACGAAATCCCAAGCGAGGAAGCCGGGCACCACTTCGGGGTTCACCCAGCGGTCCTCCAGCTGCATGGGAACGCCCTCCTCCAGGTGGATGCACACCACGTGGAAGACGGAGTCGCCGGGCTGCAGCTCCAGTTGCGCCGCCAGCTCGGCGGTGGCGGGCTCACGCGTCGCTGAGACGAGGCGGCACTCGTAGCGGTGGCCCCGCGCACGGACCTCGTCGGCGAGGTTGGCCACCTGCGTAAGGCCGGACTGGGCCTTGGGTTCCGCCACGAAGGTGCCGACGCCCGCCACGCGGGTGAGGGCGCCCTGCTCCGCCAGCTCCCGCAGGGCGCGGTGCACGGTCATGCGGGACACCTTCAGCGTGCCCACCAGCTCGTGCTCGGAGGGGATCCGGTCGCCCACCTTCCAAGTGCCATCCTGGATGCGGGCGCGAATGTGCTCCTTCACGGCCAGGTAGAGGGCCGAGCCGGGCTTCAGGGGCGAGGGGGTCATCGGATCGCGCCTCCCATGAATGCCGGGGGCAGCACATCGAGTCGCCCCAAAGGCTTAACGCAGAGGCGCAGAGGCGCGGAGGCGCAGAGGAAGCCCGCGTGGGCCATCTTTCTCTGCGCCTCCGCGCCTCCGCGCCTCTGCGTTGATCGTTTCATGCGAGCCGCTCCGCGACGCGTCCAATGAGACGCGCGCCCACCTTGGCGGTGCGGCCATCCTCATCCAGCAGCGGATTCAGCTCGGCCACGTCGGCCATGCGCACCTTGCCCGAGGCGCAGGCGGCATCCACCACTCGCTCCAGGATTTCCAGGGCCACGCCTCGGGCCGCGGGTGCGCTGACGCCCGGCGCGCTGGCGGCGGGCAGCACGTCCAGGCAGCAGGTGAGGTAGACGTGATCCACGGTGGCGAGGAA
>CAYWDR010000276.1:0-3585 GCA_964457075.1 uncultured Solibacteraceae bacterium | reverse complement strand
ATGGCCTTGCTCACGGATGCGAGGAGCATTCGCGCCCTTCGCGCTTTGATTCGCGTTATTCGCGTTCCAGCTTTTCTTCGTGGTCTTCGTGACCTTCGTGGTCTTCGTGGTCTTCGTGGTTCGTCATTCCATTCCAAGGAACCGCCGGAGCGCCCATGATCACCCCAGCTCCCCCGCCACATACCCCGTGCTGAAAGCCGCCTGCAGGTTGTAGCCCCCCACGGGGCCGTCGATATCCAGCACCTCCCCGCAGGCCCAGAGGTTCTCAAAACCCTTCACGCGCATGGTGTGGGGATCCACGGCTTCCAGCCTGAGGCCGCCCGCCGCCACCTCGCCCCGGGCCAGGTTCACGCCGCCGGGCTCGCCCAGGGGCAGCTCCGTGCAGGCCGCCACGAGCGCCCGCCGGCCGGCCTTCGGCAAATCCTTCAGTCGCTGATCCACGGACATCCCCGCTTCGAGCACGAGGGGTTCGCACAGCCGTTCCGGCAGATGCCGCTGCAGCCAGGTGGCGGCCTTCAGTTGGGGATTGGATTTCATCTCCGCTTGGAGGGCCTCGTCCAGGGCCTCCGGCGTGCCCGCCACGGAGGCATAGCCCAGCCACGCCGCGCCCTCCCGGCGGGCCGTCTCCGCGGCCTGGCTCAGCTCCAGGGCGGCGGGCCCGCTGATGCCCTCCCGGGTGAAGACGAGATCCCCCACGAAGTCCGCGAGGCGCTTCCCCCCGGCGCCCGCCCTAAGCCAAAGGCGGCCTTCCCTCAGGGCCACGCCCTCCCACCCGGGCCGGGGACGCTTGAGCGGGATCGGTGCCAGGGCGGGGAACCAGGGGCGCACGGGCAGTCCCAGCCCCTTCATCCATCCCAGGGCCTCGCCCCGGGTGCCCGTCTCCGGATAGCTGGCCCCGCCGCAGGCGAGAATGAGCGCATCAGGCGAGAGCGTGTCGCCATTTTCAAGCCTCACGCCTCCGATGCGGGGAGCCCGGCCCTCCACCTCCACCACGCGGGCCTTGACCCTCACCTCCACGCCCGCCCGCTCGACGATCCCCTGGAAGGCCGCGACCACGGCCGCGGCGCTGCCGGGGCGATCGGCGGGAAACACCCGCCCATTCTCCCGGGTGTAGGTCTCCACGCCCTCGCGCCGGAGCAGCGCGATCACGTCGGCGTTCGTGAAGCGGTGGACGGAGGCGCGAAGGAAGCGGGCCTGCTCCTTTGGAAAGGCGGCCAGCACCTCCTTCACGGGCCCATCGTGAGTGATGTTGCACTTGCCGCCGCCGCTGATGCGCAGCTTCACGCCCAGTTTCGCATTCGCTTCCAGCAGCGTCACCCGGTGCCCCGCGCTTGCCGCCCGCAAGGCGGCCATCATGCCCGCCGCGCCACCGCCGATGATGAGAACCTTCATCCGACCACTATCGCATCCGCAAATCCCGCCAATGGAAAAACCCCAAGTCTTTTGGACTTGGGGTTTGTGTGGTGGTTCCTCTCGGACTCGAACCGAGGACCCGCTGATTAAGAGTCAGCTGCTCTAACCAACTGAGCTAAGGAACCTCAACAGAAGAGAAGTGTACCAGCAGGGCGGAATAGGGCAAGCGGAAAATACGGGCGAGCCCTCACGGGAACTCAGTTCAGCGTGGGCAACTTCATGGCCTCCCGCACTTCGCCCATGGTCTCGGCGGCCACCTTGCGGGCGCGGGCGCTGCCCTCGGCGAGGACATCCTTCAGGCCGGCCTCGTCGGCCAGGTTGGCTTCGATCTTCTGCCGCACGGGTTCCATGCGCTCGATGAGGGCGTTCGCCACTCGCTTCTTGCAGTCGAAGCAACCGATGCCGGCGCGGCGGCATTCCGTGTTCACCATTTCCACCGTCTCCATGGAGCTGAAGAGCTTATGGAAGGCGAAGACGGGGCAGATATCTGGATTGCCGGGATCCGCCTTGCGCACGCGGGCGGGATCCGAGGCCATCTGGCGCGTGCACTTCTCAAGGATCACCTCCGGCGTGTCGCGCAGGTAGATCGCGTTGTCGTAGCTCTTGCTCATCTTGCGGCCATCAAGGCCGGGCACCTTGGGCGTGGGGGTGAGCACGGCCAATGGTTCAGGGAAGGTGTTCACGTTGTAGAGGAAGTGGAAGCGGCGCGCCACCTCGCGGGTGAGCTCCAGATGGAAGAGCTGATCCTCGCCCACGGGAACCTTGTTGGCCTTGTAGATGAGGATGTCCGCCGCCTGCAGCAGGGGGTAGCCCAGGAAGCCGTAGGAGCCCAGATCCGCCACGGAATTCTGCAGTTTCTCCTTGTAGGTGGGCACGCGCTCCAGCCAGCTCAGCGGCGTCATCATGCTGAAGAGCAGGTGCAGCTCCGCATGCTCCTTCACCTGGCTCTGCACGAAGAGCGTGGAGACCTTCGGGTCCAGGCCCACGGCGAGGTAGGTGGCCGCCAACTCCAACGTGGCGGGCCAGATCTCGTCGACCTTCTCGTACTTCGACGTCAGCGCGTGCCAATCCACGATCATGTAAAAGGAGTCGTGCCCCTGCTGTAGATGCACGAAGTTGTCGAGGGCGCCCACGAGATGGCCGATGTGCTGGGATCCGCTGGGCTGGATGCCGGATAGGACGCGTTGCATGGATCAGACTCCGAGGAGAAAGCGGGCGTAGGGGGTGAGGTAAAGGTTTTCTGCGACCCACCAGAAGGGGCCCATGATCATCCAGAAAATCTGGGGAATAAAAAAGGCAATGAGCAAAGCGATCGAAATGGCCGGCTGGATGCGATCAAAAGTCGGAAGCCAGCGCCAAGGCAGGAAGCCTCGCAGAATCGAGGCCCCGTCCAATGGACCAACAGGAAGCAAATTGAATATGGCGAGGCCGATGTTAATGATTACCAGGCGACCTAATAGCATCAGGGCGAGGATTTGGCCGGGACCCCACGTATTTGCTCTCTGGAATGCCTCCACGTTGAAGAACATGGACGCTTTAAAAACGATCCACCGATCCGCCTCCATGTCGGGGGTCCAAATGCGGATAAACAGGCAGAGTAGAGGGATGAAAACCAGGGAGAGCAAAAAATTACTCCCGGGCCCGGCTCCAGCGACCATAGCCATCCCTGTGCGTTGGGTAAATTTCCTGGATAAATTCCGAGGATCTACGGGAACCGGTTTCGCCCACCCAAGAATGCGCACCCCACTGAGCATGCCTAATAGCGGAAGGATCAAGGTGCCCAAGATATCCATGTGAGCCAAGGGGTTCAGAGTCATACGGCCCAAGCGCCTTGCCGTATCGTCCTCCAGCCAGTAAGCGACGGTGGCGTGGCTAGCCTCATGGACACTGAGGCTGAAGAGCATGGCGACGTAGGTCACCAAGATGGTTTGAAGGCTGATGTTCTCGAACACTATTATTCCCAAAAGGAAATGATCCACCACCAAGACACCAAGACACCAAGGAAAAGCGCTGGTCGGTGCACTATCCCAGCTTTTGCTTTTCTTGGTGTCTTGGTGTCTTGGTGGTTAATCCTTTAGATCACGATCTTTTCGTGCACCAGCGCCCCATCCCTGAACCGGCTCCACCGCAGGGGCGAGCAGTCGATGGTCTGGTACTTGCCCGTGATGATCA
>CAYWDR010000275.1:0-3586 GCA_964457075.1 uncultured Solibacteraceae bacterium | reverse complement strand
CCGTGAAGCAGGCGCCCCCCGCCTTCCCCCAGTTCCAGCTCAAGGAGCAGGAGGACGGCAAGGCCCTCGCCACATTCACCGCCACGGATCTCCGTGCCATTTCCCGCTGGGCCATGCAGTTCGGCGACGGCATCACGGTGCAGGAACCCCAACGCCTGGTGGATCGCCTGCGCCAGGTGGCCTCCGCCTGGGCCGGCAAGGATCTCACCAAACCCGCCGCGCCGGCTCCCGCCCCCCGCCACGAGGCTCGCCCCGAGCGCGAAGAGCGACCCCGCCGCGAGGAAAAGGAGGATCGCCCCCGTCGCGAGGATCGCCCGCGCCGCGAGGAGCACGAGGAGAGGCCCCGCCGGGAAGAATCCCGCGGCAGCTCCAAGGTCGAAATCCGGGTCGAGCGCCTTTAGGGCCTAGCGGCCCTGAGGTTAGGATCCGCCCGTCTCCATCCGCCATCCCCGGATCCCGGGGATGAAACCGTAGTGGGTGCCCCGGGCGCTGAATCCGATGCCCTTCAGCTCCTTCACCGCGATGGCGTAGGCCGGGCTGTATTCCAAGAGGATGAGGGGCCTTTCCCTGAAGATGATTTGGTTGATGCGCTGATAGATGGCTTTGCGCGCCTCCAGATCCACCTCGTGCCTTCCGACCTCGAAGAGGCGGTCCACTTCAGCGTTCCGGTATCCCGTGAAGTTGGTGCGGCTAGGGATGCCTTCACTGGTGTAGAGCAGACGGTCGCCACTGGGATCGGGCCCATTGTTCACCCATCCAGTGTCCCAGATGTCCCCCCTCCCCTCGACTTGCGCCCTGAACACGCCCTGGCCCGGAAGCACCTCTGGGCTCACCCGGATGCCCGCCCCGCCGAGGGAATCCACGAAGGCGCGCACGAGGGGGCTCCGATTCAGGGGTCCCGAGAGAAGCAGGGAGAGCGTCAACTCCTTCCCCTGGGCGTTCCGCCTCCGGCCATCGGGCCCCGCCTTCCATCCAGCCTGATCGAGGAGTTGGAGGGCCAGCTCCCGCTTGGGGAGGGGCTTCGCCGTGGGATCGAAGGCCCACGAGAGGGGATGCCATAGGCTGTTGGCCATTTGAATGGGCCGGACGACCCGCTGCCGGGCGTACTCCTCCCAGGGAACCAGATTGGCGAGGGCCTGCCTCAGCCGCACGTCCGCCAGCAAGCTCTTGCGGGCATCACAATTCATCCACAGGGCGCTGAAGCCATCCTGGACGGTGTTGTAAGGCACCAGCCGGCCCTGGCCGACGACGCCCTTCCTCAGGAGATAGTTGCTGAGCCATGAGCCGGAGTAGGTGTAATAGTCCGCCTCGTTCGAATACATGGCGGCGAGATAGCCCGTCTCCAAGGCCTTGAACACGAACCCGGGAGCCAACCCCGGGTGGGGACCCCGGTAGCCCTCCCATCGAACCAGTCGAATCTCCTTCCCTTTCGCCCCCGGCAGCACCTTGTAGGGGCCCGAGCCCACCGGGGTCCAGGTGAAGGCGTGCTTGGAGGGGTCGCCCACCGGCTTGTACAAGTGGCGCGGAACCGGAATGAAGTTGTAGAGCTCCGCCAGCAGGGTGGCCATGGGCTGGTCGGAGGTGACCTTCAGGGTCAGGGGGCCGACCTTCGTCATGGAGGGAATCCACCGGCCCAGGTTGTCGCTCAGCTCGATCATCCGGGGGGATCGGATGAGCCTCCACGTGAACAGGATGTCCTCGGCGTCGAGCGGGTGGCCATCCTGCCATAGGAGCCCCGGCCGCACCACCAGGATGGCCTGGCGCTGATCCGGGGAGAGCTCCCACCGCTCGAGGATCTCGGGCAGGAATCCGCCCTTGGCATCCATGGAAACGAGGCGATCGAAGGCCAAATCCACGGGGGGGAGCTGATCCTCGCTGCTGATCAAAAGGGGGTTGATCCCATCCACCTCGCCCATCAGCACGCGAATGGGCGCGGGTTGCGCGAAGAGGCCGCATCCAAGGGCAAGGGCGATCAGGAAGGAAGGGAACCGCATCACCCCACCCCTATCGGCCCGGAAGTCCCTGGCCTGACCTTTGGATCGAGGCCAAGGCCGGAATAATTGACTGTTCTAATCAGGAATCCTAACCTGAAGCATGAAGGGAAGCCGAGGCATCCGGTGAAAATCAGCGCCCGTGGCCGCTACAGCATGCAGGCCCTCTTTGATCTGGCCCACCACAGCCATGGGCAACCTGTGCCCCTCCATCTCATCGCCCAGCGGCAAAGCCTGAGCCTCCCCTTCCTGGAGCAGATCTTCAATAAGCTCAAGAAGGCCGGCGTGGTGGCTTCCGTACGCGGCCCCAAGGGCGGGTACGTGCTCACCCGCGCCTGCGATCAGATCAGCGTGGGAGAGGTTCTCCGCCTCACGGACGGCGCCTTCTACGCCCAGGCCAAGATGGATCCCCTCTCCGCCAGGGAGATTCTCATGGGCGACGAGCGCATGTCCGCCATGCTTTGGAACCAGCTCACGAACCACATCACCACCTTCCTCGAAAAGGTGACCATCGCCGACCTCTGCAGCGAGACCCACGCCAACACCTGCCCCGATTGCACCTGCCCCGAATACGTGAAGGCCGTACAAGCGGGCATCGCGAACGGGAAGGTCAAGGGCTGCGCGGCGCTGATGAACTGAAGCTCCGTTGTCCAACCCCTGCGCCCTGCCCTCCCTCGCGACGCCCCCCACGGAGGAGGATCTAAAGGCGCTTCCCAAGCTGGAAAAGCGGATCCTCCGCCGGGTGGGGGGAGCCATCCGCGATTACAACCTCATCGAGGAGGGCGACCGCATCCTCGTGGGCCTCAGCGGCGGCAAGGATTCATGGGCCCTGCTGGAGGTGCTTGAAACCCTCCGGCGGCGCGCCCCCATCGACTTCGAGGTGCATGGCATCACCGTGGATCCGGGCTTTCCCAAGTTCGATCCCGATCGCATCGCCGAAGTTTGCGAGCGAAAGGGCATCCCGCACTCGATCTTGGGGGCGCCCATCGACCAAAAAATCCGGGAGCGGCCCGAGGCCCTGCCCTGCATCATCTGTTCCCGGCTGCGGCGAGGCGTCCTATACAGCCATGCGAAGGCCCATGGCTTTACCAAGATCGCCTTGGGCCACCATGCGGACGATCTGCTGGAAACCCTGCTCCTCAACCTGTTCTTCGAAGGCAAGCTGGGCTCCATGCCCCTGCGCCTCACGAGCGACGACGCCGCCAACACGGTGATCCGCCCCTTGGGCACCTGCGAAGAAGCCGACCTCCAACGCTACACCTGGCTCAAGGGCTACCCCATCGTGCCGTGCGGATGCCCCTTGTGCGCCTGCTCCATCCAGGAGAGCCGCCGCAAGCAGGCCAAGGCCCTCCTCCACCAGCTCCAGGCCGATATTCCGGCCATCAAGGCCTCCATGCTCGCGGCCCTGAAGAACGTGCACCCTAGCCACCTGCTGGACCCGCGCCTGGGAGCCCTCAGCGCCCGCGGCCAGGATGCCGAAGTCGACAAGCTCGGCTAGGGCCAGGCTCAGTGCGGGAATGGTGCGGAATGACACGCATTGCCAGTCGGGTAGGCCGGGGTGGTTGCCCACCTCGGCCCCCCTCGGATCCGGGCAT
>CAYWDR010000274.1:0-3623 GCA_964457075.1 uncultured Solibacteraceae bacterium | reverse complement strand
AGGCCACGGGAACCCAGGGGGGGAACACCTTCCTGGGATTGGGGTCCGGCAACCTGAACCTCCCGGCCCAGACGGATTCCCAGCTGGGCTCCTACAACACGGGCGCCGGTTTCCAATCCCTCTACCGGCTGACCAGCGGTTCCTGGAACACGGGCTTGGGCGGGGCGAGCCTCGCCTTCACGACCTCCGCCCGGTTCAACACGGCCGTTGGAACGTCGAGCCTCCAATACAACACCACCTCGAGCCGGAACACCGCCCTGGGCGCCAAGGCTCTCAACCTCCAGTCCTTCAGCAATGCGAACGCCATGTGGGATGCCTGGAACACGGCCGTGGGCTTCGAGGCCCTCTACGCCAACCAGCCCACCACCACCCTCACCGGCGATCGCAACACCGCCGTGGGGGCCGTGGCCCTGCGGAACAACACCACGGGCCGCCAGAACACGGCGGTGGGCGTGGACAGCCTGCAGCAGAACACCACGGGGGAGGCCAACGTGGCCGTGGGCTTCGAGGCTCTCCTGGGCAGCACCACGGGCTATTCCAACGTGGGCCTGGGCATGCAGGCCCTGCGTTCCGTGGGAAGCGCTTTCGAGAACACGGCGGCCGGGTTCCAGGCCCTCCAGTCCCTCGATGACGGTCGGGGAAACTCTGCCCTGGGCTTCGGCGCCATGCACGCCCTCACCCGGGGCTATCGCAACGTGGCCCTGGGTTCCTACGCCGGAGCCTTGCTCTCGCAGGGGGATGACAACATCTATCTCTCCCACCTCGGCGCCGCCAATGAGAGCGCGACCACCCGCATCGGAAGGGACCAGACCCGCGCCTTCATGGCCGGGGTCTTCGCCCGGACCACGGGCCACCCCAACACCCTCCTCGTGCAGGTGGATCAGAACGGCCAACTGGGGACCGCCGCGTCCTCCCGGCGCTACAAGCAGGACATCCAGGATATGGGCGCCGTCACGAACCGCCTCTTCGATCTGCGACCCGTCACCTTCCGTTACAAGGTCCATCCGGACGGCCCCACCCGATTCGGCCTCATCGCCGAGGAAGTGGACGAGGTGATGCCCGAGCTGGTCGTGCGGGGCCGGGATGGGCAGATCGAAACGGTGGCCTACCAGGATCTCGTGCCCATGCTTCTCAACGAACTCCAGAAGCAGCAAAGGCGCATCCAGGCCATGGAAGGCGAGCTGGCGGCGATCCGCGCCGCACTGGGCGTGAAGCCCGCGGTGAAGTGAGCGGCGTCGACCACCCCTTTCCAATCCGCGGGCCCTGGCCCGCGCCATCCCACCCTAGGAGCCCTTCATGAAACCCAGCTCGACCCTCTCCCCGATCCTCGCCTGCGGAACCCTGGCCCTCCTCCTCGCCTGCGGCGGAGGCGCGGGCTCCGGTACCACCACCCCGGCGCCCCCCACGGGGCCCGCGTTGACGACCCCTCCCACCGCCCAGGCCGGCTATCCGGGCGACACCGTGATCTACCGGGTCGTGGCCACGGGCAGCGGCCACAGCTACCAGTGGCTGCGCAATGGCACCACGATCCCCGGGGCGACGGCGGACACCTACGCCCTGCCCGTGCAGCTCCCGGATGACCAGGCCCAGTTCAGTGTGCGCGTGACGGCCGGGACCGGCGGCGTGACGACGAGCCCCGGCGCTATCCTCGACGTGCTCTACGCGGATCCCGCCGTCGTGGCGGGCCACGACCACGCCTTGGCGATCACGACGAAGGGCCGCGTCTACGCCTGGGGCGTGGGCGGCAACGGCCAGCTGGGGCTGGCGGATGATCAGCCCCGCAGCACGCCCACGCTCGTGCCCCTCCCGGGCCCCGCGGTGCAGGTGGCCGCGGGCTGGGGGCACTCCTTGGCCCTCCTCGCCGATGGGCGGGTCTTCAGTTGGGGGGACAACAGCTCCGGCCAGCTGGGCGCCCCCGCGGCGTCGGCGCGGAATACGCCGGCCGCGGTGCCTGGGCTGACGAACGTGGTGTTCATCACCTGCGGCTACCGCCACAACCTCGCCGCGAAGCAGGATCAATCCGTCTGGATGTGGGGCTATAACTCCCATGGCCAGCTGGCCCAAGGAGACAAGACCAACCGGCCCAGCCCCGTGTCGATCCCGGCTGCCTCCTCCCAGTTTCAAGACGTCGCCCTGGGTGAACTCCACACCCTCCTGGTGCATGTGGATGGAACGCTCTACGGATTCGGCGATAACGGCTACGGGCAGCTGGGCCTCCCCTACTCTCCCACCGCCGAATACCTCTCCTTCACGAGCTTGACGGGGCCGGGATCCGTCCGGTCGGCCCGGGCCTTCTCGCTCTACTCGACGATCATCGGCACCGACGGCCTTCCCTACGGTTCGGGCGAAAACATCTACGGCTCCTTGGGCGACGGCAGCCAGACCACCCGCTATGGATGGGTGGCCATGGGCACGGGGGGCCTCACGGCGGGATCCAGCCTGGCGGGCCTGATTCCGGGCCAGTACCACACGCACCTGCTGAACGGCGCGGGGCAGCTCGCCAGCACGGGCTACAACTGGTACGGGCAGCTGGGCTTCGGCGCGGCCTCGACCTCCTCCACCCTGACTCCTCAGGGCCTTGCCGGCCTGACGGTGCTGGGCGTGAGCGCCGGTTCCATGTCCTCCTACGCCTGGCTGCCCGATCTCACCGTGAAGGCCTGGGGCTACAACAACAATGGCCGGCTGGGCGACGGCACCTCCACGGACAGGCCCTCGCCCACGACGGTGACGGGCCTGTTCCTGGGCCCGATCCCCACGGGCGTCGCGCCGCCCCCGGTGCCGGCGCTCAAGACCCTCAAGGACCGGAACCGGATGATGTAGGGGGTTGCGGTTGCCATACGGTAGCGTACTCTTGTGCGTACGAGGTCGTATGGAACGCCGCCTATCTGCCCTCCTGCTTCTATCTGTTCTGTTCGCCCACACCCTCGTGAAGGTGCGGCTCGGAACATTGCCTGAACTGTTGTGGGCCTGCAACGTGAGCAGCCTCGTCCTCGTGGCGGCCCTCTGGTTCGACTGGGCGCCGGGCATGGGCCTCGCCCTCGTGTGGCACCTCTGCGTGGGCGAGCCAGGGTGGATCGCGGGGGTCGCGGCCCGGGGCTGGGCCTTCCCCGGGTGGACGTCCGTGGCGGTGCATACCCTGCCGCCCCTGCTCGCCCTGTGGGGGCTTTGGGGCCGCGGCCTCCCGGCCACGTCGGCCAGCCTGGCCCTGGCCATGTTCATCCTGCTCGTGCCGCCCAGCCACTACTTCACACCGGCGGAGCTGAACGTGAACCTCGCCCACCACCGATTGGACTTGGTACGCACCTGCTTCGAGGGAAACTGGAGTTACAGGTTCGCCTTCGGTGTTGGCTTGTTCGCCCTCCTTCTCTTGGGGCAAACCCTCCTCCGGGCACTCACCCCAGCATCCGCCGCCACTCTTCCTCGGATCTAGTAGATCGATTCCAAATTGCCCTTGCGAAAAGATCACCACGAAGACCACGAAGACCACGAAGAAAAGCTGGAACGCGAATGGCTCGAATGAAACGCCAATGAACGCGAATGCCTCCTTGGGCTGTACGACAAGCCATCTGGACCTCCGGTCCCAGGTCCAGCGAGCTGGACCTGCTTTCCAGGGCGGCACCGGG
>CAYWDR010000273.1:0-3690 GCA_964457075.1 uncultured Solibacteraceae bacterium | reverse complement strand
TACCTCATGGGCGGCGCCACCTACCACTCCCAGTGCGGCGAAAGCATCTTCACCCACTGCCCCGGCCTGCGCGTGGTCTATCCGAGCAACGCCCTGGACGCCGCGGGCCTCCTCCGCACGGCCATCCGCTGCGACGATCCCGTGCTCTTCCTCGAACCCAAGCACCTCTACCGTCAGACCCACAACAAGGGTCCCGAGGTGCCCGGGGACTTCATGATCCCCTTCGGCAAGGCCCGCACCGTGCGCGAAGGCAGCGACCTTTCCGTCATCACCTACGGCTGCACCGTGCAGCGGGCCGTCCAGGCCGCCCGCGAGGCCGAGAAGGAGGGCATCAGCGTCGAGATCATCGACCTCCGCACGCTGAACCCCTACGACTGGGACGCCATCGTGGCCACCGTGAAGAAGACCCACCGCGTCATCGTCGCCCACGAGGACACCCAATCCTGGGGCTACGGCGCCGAGCTCGCCGCCCGCATCGCCGACGAACTCTTCTTCCACCTCGACGCCCCCGTCCGCCGCGTCGCCGCGAAGGACACATGGGTCGCCTATCAACCCGCGCTGGAAGACGAGATCCTGCCCCAGCCCGCACACTTCCTTGAGGCGTACCGCAAGCTCATGGCGGTCTGATCCCCTCTTTTAATCTGCGTCATCTGCTTTGTGCCGCCAGTGCGGAACGGGCGATGATGGAGCCATGGAATCTCTGACGAATAAAACCTTCCTGGATCTTCACGGCGCTCCCGCCCTCGTGGGTCTGGCCGGTGGCACCGCCTTCCCGGATCGCGCCATCCGGCGATTGCAGCGGCCGCTTCAGGAGGGGGGTGGCCGCAGCCCCTGGTCCCACGCCTTCCTCTTCACGGGGCGGCGGGCGGATGGGCAGTTGTGGGTGCTGGAATCGGATCTCGATGCCGGCCGCCGCCAGGTGCGCCTGGGCGTCCAGGAGAACCGCGTCGATAAATATCACGATGAGAAGGCCTTTCCCAATCTGGCCATCCTCGACTTCGGCCTCGGCGAGGATCGGACCCGCGTCGTGCTCACCGAGGCCCTCGACCTCCTCGCCCGTCGCTCCACCTACTCTCTGCGGGAGCTGGTGGGCACGCTGATGGCGCTGCACCGTCCCTCCCTGCGCGCCCGGGAAAACCTGCTGGCCCGGGAGGGTGCCCTCTATTGTTCCGCGATGGTTCAGCACTGCTACGCGAAGGCGGGGCTCGCCTTCCAGCCTCGGGTCGCCGTGAAGAACGTGACGCCCCAGGACATCGCGGGCACCCCCCAGCCCCACGCGCGGCACGAGCTCATTCGGCAGCCTGCGAGGATCTAGCCCGCCGCGCGGATCTCAGGCCCTAGGCTCCAAGGCCTCGTTCACGGCCTTCAAGAAATCCGCGTCGTTGATGGGCTTGTGGAGGATGGCCCGCACTTGGCATTTGCGGAGGAGCTCCATCGTCTCGGGGTCCCGGAGTGAGGTGAGGACGAGCACGGGCAGGTCCGGCTTGGCCTTGTGGGCCATCTTGGCGACGGTGGCGCCGTTGCATCCGGGCATCTGGAAATCGCAGACGAGGAGGTCCATGGCCGTGGAGGCGACCTTCTCGCTGACCTCCATGGCGCTCATGGGCTCCCAGGCCTCGGGCTCGTGGCCACCGACCTCCAGGAATTTGATGAGCACGGTCCGCATGAGCCGGCTGTCGTCCATCACGACCACATGGGCCAAGGGCGCCTCCAGTGTTTGTATCGACGGGCTGACATGCGGGGATTATTCCCAGTGCATCAACCGCCGGCTCCCCGAGTCGTAGCTCCCCCATGCGACTCCGCCGGCTTGGATCCCTCTTATTGGCCTCCCTGGTCTTTTGGGTTCTCGCTTCGTTGATCGCCGGATGGCTTTTGACGGGCCAGCTGGTGCGGGCGCCGCTGCCCAGCCGGACCGAGGCCGAGCGCGCCGCCTTGAGGCATCGGCTCCAGGGGGCGGGCGAGGCGTGGACGCGCCATGCCCTTCCCGGAGCCCAGGGGATGGAGCTGGAGCTATGGTGGCTGCATCGCCCCCGTTCCCGGGGCCTGGCCCTGCTCCTTCACGGCTTCGGGGATGATGCCTGGGGCATGGCCCCCATGGCGCTGAGCCTGCCGGAGTGGGACGTGGCCGTCTTCACGTTCCGGGGGCGGGATCGCCATCCTGAAATCCCCAGCACCCTCGGCGCCCATGAGCGGGGCGACGTGGCGGCCGTGGTCCGCTTCGCCGAAGGCGCGGGCCTCCCCCGGGGCCGCATGATCCTCGTGGCCTCCAGCCAAGGGGCCGGGACGGCCCTGCTGGCCCTGGCGGATTTGGAGCACGCGGGGAGGCTCGGTGGGGCCCTGTTGGAGGCCCCCTTCAAGGATCTGCGGGACGCGGCGAGAAACCATATCCGGGGCACCCTCGGCGCGTTGGAGCCCTTCTCCCTTCTGGCCCAGCGGGTGGCCTTGGCGCGGGCCGGGCGCCTCGCCGGCTTCGACCCTGATCGCGTGTCCCCCTTGGAGGCCTCCCGCGCCATCCGCACGCCCGTGGCCTTGCTGACGGGGGATGCTGACCTCGTGACGCCCCTCGCCGGAGTCCAGGCCATCGCTCGCTTCCACCCGGACCTCACGGTGGTGCCCGGTGCGGGCCACTGCCAGGCGGGCGCCCGCCTCCCCGGAGGTTGGCGAGCCTGGGCCGAAGCCCGGTTTGCCCGATGGAACTTGAAGGATCAATGAAAGGAGCCGATGGTGGTTCATCTCCGGAGGTTCCATGCGTCATGCGCTCATTTCCCTCCTCGCGGCTTCGGCCGCCTTCGCCCAGATGGGGCCTACCCGTAGCGTCACCCTGGGGCTTTCCTCCTTTGGGCCCACCTTCACGGGGCAGATGGAGGGCGTGCAGGATGGGCAACCCATCTTCGTGGATCTGGAATCGGATCTCGGCCTGGCCAAGGACAAGGCGAAGGTGGGCTTCTTTTTCGACTACCAGGGGCCCCGCTTCGGCTTCATGGCCCAGACGGGAGGCACGGACTATGCGGGCGATAAGACCCTGAACCGGAACATCACCATCGACGGCACCACGTACTCGGCCCTGACCCGGGTCACCAGCCACCTCAAGCTGAAGACCGTGGAGGGGGTCTGGACCATCCGCATCATCCCCCTCTCCGTGTTTTGGGTGGGCGTGGATCTCGGCTTGGAAAGCTGGAAGCTGGATATGGACGTCACGGGTACGGCCCTTTCGCCCACGCCGGGCACCTCCTCGGCCTCAACCTCCGTGAGCGCCCCCATCCCGCAGCTGGGCCTCAGCGCGGGCAGCCGCGTGCCCGGCGGGATCTTCGAGATCAAGGGCTACTACCACTACCTGGGCGCCAAGGGGGCCAAGTACACCCGGGGGGGCCTCGACGCCCGCTTTTACCCCATTCCGCACGTGGGCATCCGGGCCTTTTATGAAACGGAATCCTTCGATGTGCCCAAGGGCAGCATCCAGGACGACCTCATGCTGAAGCTGGATCGCAAGGGGGTGGGGTTCGGGGTGGTGGTGCGCTTTTGATCAAGTTCGGGGGGGAAAGCTGAACGCGGAGGGGCGCGGAGGGACGCGGAGAAAAGCGGAACGCAGAAGACGCGGAAAAACGCAGAAACCGCAGAACAAAGCAGGCTCCCGGCGAGAGGCCTTCGGGCGCGGAGCGCCAAGGGCCACGGCGTGGCCCTTGATCCTGG
>CAYWDR010000272.1:0-3719 GCA_964457075.1 uncultured Solibacteraceae bacterium | reverse complement strand
TTCATGCCACGTGGTGCCCCGGCGGGGCATGGGGTCTGCGTCTTCTGCGTTTTTCTGCGTCTTCAGCGTTGCTGCTTTTTCACGGGTTTGGGCCTATGCCCCTTCAATGCGCGCCGTGCGCTCTCCATCCGCCCACTGCAACTGAAGGGTGCTCCCTACGGTGGCCTGGGAGGCCGCGGTGACGGGCCTTCCCATATCGTCGAGCGCCAGCACGAAACCTCGTTTCAAGGGGCCTCGCGGGTCCAGGGCCTTCAGCCGCTCCTGCAGCAGTTCAAAGGCATGCCCCCTCTTGCGTAGGAGGGTTTCCCCCCCAGGCAGGAGCCGGCGCTGAGCGAGGACGAGGCGGGGCCGGTCGGCTTCGCCGATGAGGTCCGCGGCGCGGCCCAGGCGATGGGCGAGGGCGGAAAAGCGCTGGGCGGCGAGGGCGAGGCGCCTTCGGGGGTGGGCGCCTTCGAGCCGAGCTTGAAGGGTTTCCAGGCGGCCGCATAGGCGGGTGAGGCGCTCGGGCACGGCGCGCATGCCTGAGCTATCGGCGAGGAGGAGGAGCTGGGACTCCAGGCCCCGCAGTCGCCAATCGGCGGCCCGCTGGAGGGCCTCCTTTCGGCGGCGCAGCTCGCTGGCGAGGCGGCCCAGATCGGGCGTCGCCAGCTCCGCGGCTTGGCTGGGGGTGGCGGCGCGGCGATCGGCGGCGAGATCCACCAGCGTCGTATCGATCTCGTGGCCCACGCCCGTCACCACGGGCAGGGGGCAGACGGCCACGGCGCGCACGAGGTCGGGATCGTTGAAGCCCCAAAGATCCTCCAGGCTGCCGCCCCCCCGCACGAGGAGGAGGACGTCGCAGCCCCAGTGGGGATCCGCGAGCTCCTGGAGGGCCATGAGGTTTTCGAAGACGCATGCGGAGCCTTGCGCGGTGGCGGGGTGGATGAGGACGTCGATGCCGGGGGCTCGCCGCGCCGTCACTTGCAGCACGTCCCGAAGGGCCGCGCCCCCCAGGGCCGCCACGACGCCGATGCGGCGGGGGAAGGCGGGGAGCTCCCGCTTGGGGCGGTCGAAGACGCCCTCGGCGCGAAGCTGCGCCTCCAGCTCCCGCAGCCGCTGCTGAAGGTCCCCGACGCCCGCCCGTTCGCAGTGGGTGACGGCGAAGGTGAGGCTGCCGCCGGGCACGTAGAGGTTGAGGCTGCCCTTCACGACGACGCGGTCGCCGTCCTTGGGCTGGTGTTTCAAGCGGCCCTGGGCGCTGGCCCACACGGCGCACTGGAGGGCGGCGCCCTCCTCCTTCAGCGTGAAGTACCAGTGGCGCCCGGAGGTGCGGGCGTTGCTCACCTCGCCCACCAGGACGACGGAGGCGAAGGCGGGCTCCAGGCGGGCCTTGAGGCCTTCCAGGAAGCGTTTGACGGAGAGGGGGGCGTCCATGAGGCTAGGTTTCTCGAAGTGCGGATCGAAGTTCCAGGTGTTGAACGAAGGGGTCAAAATCCCGGTCGCTGTACAACAGGGTGAACCGGCTTTGGATGCACCGGGTCGCGATCAAGGTGTCGATCGTCTTCCGGACCGTGATTCCCATCGCCCTCAACGTTCGAAAGTTACGGGCCGCTTGGATCGCGATGTCTGGATTCACGAGATTCACGACATCAAGAGAGGTGAGGAGTTTTTTCGCCTGATTGAAGTCTCGATCGCTGCCAAACCCGTGCAGCACTTCGGCCAGGATCAGGTCTCCGACGATGAGCGGCTCATGCCCGAGAAGCGCATCCAGCATCTCAGCCTGCGGGGTCGCGGTTCCCCGGAAGTAGTCGATCCAGACGCTTGAGTCCACCAAGATCACTTGCCGGTTCTCATGGCTTCAAGATCGCCTTCCCAGCTGAGCTTTCCTCGATAGTTCCTGATCTCTTCCTGTTTCCTGAGCCGAAGCAAGGTGCGAAGCCCCAATTCCACGGCTTCGCGCTTCGTTCTCAAGCCTGTGGCCTTCAGGGTGTCCTTCATCAACTTATCGTCAATCACAATGTTGGTACGCATGGTGTGTACCTCCTTGCAGCATGATACACATTCTAGGGGCGAAGCCTCATCTTGCAACTCACAGCTCCTAGCCACCCGTTCGACCCGGGGCATCCCTGGAGGTTCTTTGCGCTACCCCGTCCTCGCCTTGGCCCTCGTCGCGGGCGCCTCCCCCCTCGTCTCCGGCGCGCCCCGCGTGCAATCCATCGATGCGCCCTGGCGGACGATCCCGACGGCCCACTACCGCATCCACTACCCCGCCCGGCCAGGCCAAGGTTTTGAAGCCTTCGCGAAAGACGTGGCCTCCCGCATCGAGGGGATGCACGGCCTCTTCCAGGAATGGGTAGGGCATGCGCTGGGCGGGCCCACCGACGTCGTCATCCAGAACCCCATGGCCGCGTCCAACGGGATGACCCTGTCGCCCCTCAACCGCCCCCACGTGGTGCTTTGGACGGAGCTCCCCGAGAGCGATTCCGATATCGCCCACTTCCACGACTTCACGGAGGATCTGGTGGTGCATGAGCTCGTGCATCTGCACCACCTCACCTGGCCCGACCGGGGTTCCCGCTGGCAGAAGTTCGGGAGCGCCCTGCGCATATCGGACGTGGCCCTGAAGGCCCCCGGCTGGGTGGCGGAAGGCTACGCCACCTTGCTGGAAGGCCGCCTCACGGGCTCGGGGCGCCCCCACGGCCTCGTGCGCGCCTCGCTGTTGCGGGAGTGGGCGCGGGCGGGCCGCCTTCCGGATTACGAACATTTGAGCGAGGGAGATCGCGTGCTCGGCGGCGGCAGCCGCTACCACGTCGGCTCGGCCTTCCTCGAATGGCTGGAGCGCAGCCGCACGAAGGATCCCAAGGCCCTGCAGCTCCTTTGGAAGCGCCTCTCCAGCAGGCGCTTCCCCTCCTTCGAGCGGGCCTTCGAGGCCACCTTCGGCGAGGGGCCGGAGACGGCCTACGGGCGTTTTTGCGCCGAGCTCACCCACACGGCCCTGGAGATGGAGCGGCGCATGCGCGCGGCGGGCCTGCGGGAGGGCGAGGCCTGGGCCCAGACGCCGGGCTTCCTGAGGGATCTCAGCGTGAACCCCGAGGGCACCCACCTCCTTGCCCATTCCTTCCGCCATAAGGAGGCGGGCCTTTGGGTGTGGGATCTCAAGGCGCCCCTGGATGCGGACAAGGCCCAGGCCAAGGCCCGCAAGGTGGATGGGGACGTGCCCGACGACGCGCCCCAGCTGCGCCCGGAGCGCGCGCCGGGGAACCGCCTGGGGGCCGTGTCCTTCAGCCTCCCGGAGCGTCCCCAGTGGACGGAGCAGGGCAGCATCCGCTTCGAGCGCCGGGTCGCCGATGGGGAAGGCGTCCTCCACCGCCAGGCGGACGAGTGGGCGCCCCTTCCCGCCAAGGCTCAGGCCTCGTCTCTTCGCATGCTCCGGCCCACGTGGTCTCCGAAGGGCTGGAGCATCTCCGCGGGCGGGAAGGAGCTCCTCCTCCCCTTCGAGCCCTTCGGCCTCCTCACTTGGGATTCCGCCCGGGGCCTGCTCTATGCCACCACGGGCGTGGAGGGCCTGCTGAACATCGTGCGCCTCTCCTTCGACCCCGCCTCGGCCCAGCCCTTCGGCGCCCTGCAGGCCCTCACGCGCACGGCCTCCGCCGCCGCCTATCCAGCCCCCACGCCCGATGGGAAGACCCTCTACTTCCAGCTGCTCACGGCCACGGGAAGCCAGGTGCGCAAGCTGGACC
>CAYWDR010000271.1:0-3734 GCA_964457075.1 uncultured Solibacteraceae bacterium | reverse complement strand
CCAAGCGGCGGAAGCGCTGGGTCGTCTTGCTGGAGCCTTCGAAGCTGATGAAGAAAGCGTAAGCGGCCGCTTTGCGGCCGCAACTTAATCTTTCCATCGCGGGGCTCCGCCCCGCCTCCGTTTCACCCGCAGCCCGGAGCCCGGAGCCCGGAGCCTAAGCCCCCCTCAGGCCGGCTGAAACTTCGTCACCACCTTGCGCTGGGAGACGTTGCCGAGACCGCTGTTGGCGCTCTCTTCGACCTTTTGCAGCACGACCAGGCGATTGCCCAAGCGGCGGAAGCGCTGGGTCGTCTTGCTGGAGCCTTCGAAGCTGATGAAGAAGCGGCTGGCCTTGAAGGCCATTTGCTCCTCCATGGCCAGGGGCGTTCCATCGGCCGACACCCACACCTTGAGCGTGGCCTCCATGGATTTCACGGCCTTGCGGGCCTGGGCGTTGAGCTTGGGCTGGGGCTTGAAGATGAGCAACCGCGCGGGCTGCCCATCGAAGGCCTCCGCCTTTTCCTCCAGGAAGGTGCTCTGGGCGAGGTCCCTCAGCACCCCCTCGGCGGCGTTGAGGCCGGCCGCGAGATCCACGGGGTTCACGCTCCGCAGGGCCCGGGAGGTGGCGCTCTCCTTCTCCGGGTCCTGGAGCGCCGCCTCCTGCTCCTTCCTCGCCTGGGCCAGCAGGGCCTGGCTCACCTGCATTTGCAGACCCTGGGGGCCATCCTCCACGAACACCTGGAAACCGCCGGAGACGACCTTCGCCGGATCCTTGCCATCCTTGTCCTGCTGCCATAGCTGGCGATCCAGCTGGCCCTTGACCACGTCATGGCCCTGGAGCTGGGCCAGGCGGGCCTTGAGCTCCGAGGGTGCGTCCGCGCAGAGCGGCAGGAGGATGAGGGGAAGGAGGAGCGCGGGTTTCATAGGGCAATGATGAGGCAAGGCAGCCATGGGTTCCGCACTACGCGTCCGGCGTGAGCTTCAGGATGGTCCGCCCCTCGCCCTTCTGGCCCATGCCGGAGCCGGATTCCGTTCGATCCTCATGGACGAGGAGCAGGCGGCCCTGGTGGACCAGGAAGCGCCGCTGGGCGGCCTGATGCACCTCGAAGCTGATGAGGAGGACCCGCCCCTTAAGATCCACCTGATGGGTCATGGCGAGGGGAACGCCCTCCTCGCTGATCCAAAGGGTGGCCCGGGACTTGGCCTCCTTGAAGACGTCCCGATCTTCCTTGTCCATGCCCAGCGAGAGGTTCAGCACGAGCTTGCGGGCCGGGCGCCCCTCCCAGGGCTCCGCGCTCTCCCCCACGAGGGTGGCCTCCTTCAGGTCGCCGAGGAGCTCATCCGCGGCCCGGACGAGACGCAGGGCCTCCTCCATGCCCAGGGCCTTCATCGCCGCCCCTTCCCCGTCCTTGGCCTGCTTGCCCTTGCTCCGGGCGAGCCGCTCCAGTTGCGCTTGGGACCAGCCCAGCTTCAGGCCCTGGGGCCCATCCTCCAGCCGCACGGTGGCGCTGCCCTGCAAGGGTTCCGCCCCCTTCTTCCCATCCCGGCTCCAGGTGTGGACTTCCGCCTGGGCCGCCATGGGGCTCCGGCCTTTCAGGCGCTGCAGGGACGCCTTCAGATCCGACAGGCCGTCGGCCCGGAGGGGAAGCAGGGCCAAGGTGAGAAGGCACAGGAGTTTCATAGGGATTCCTCGGAAATCCGGCTACGGCCCTGTGGGCTCCAGGGTTAGCGCTCGGAGCCGGCCGAGCGAGGCGATACAATAGCCCTTTGGGGGTCCCATGCCTTTCAAGGACGAGTGCGGCGTCTTTGGCATCGTGCCGCAGGTGGAAGCCTCGCGGCAGACGTACCTGGGCCTCTACGCCTTGCAGCACCGGGGCCAGGAGGCCGCGGGCATCGCGAGCCGGAGCCAGGGTCCGGATCTCAACGCCATCCATCTCCACAAGGCCCAGGGCTACGTGGCCGACATCTTCAGCGAGACGGTGCTGAACGAGCTGCCCGGCGAGGCCGCCATCGGGCACACCCGCTACAGCACCACCGGGGGCAACGTGGCGTCGGCCGCCCACCCCTTCCTCGTGCATGGCCGCTTCGGGGCCCTGGCCCTGTGCCACAACGGCAACCTCACCAACACCGAGGCGCTGCGGGGGAAACTCATCCAGCAGGGCCACACCTTCAACTCCCCCAGTGATTCGGAAGTGATCCTCGGGCTCATCAGCCGGGCCGAGGCCGGCACCCTCATCGAGGCGGTGGAGGAGGCCCTGCGCCAGTGCGAAGGCGCCTTCAGCCTGCTCATCCTCTCCGAAAAGCTCTTGATGGCCGCCCGGGATCCCCACGGCTTCCGCCCCCTCGCCTACGGCCGCATGCCGCAGGAGGACGGGGTTCAAGCCCACGTCTTCTCCAGCGAGACCTGCGCCTTCGACCTGGTGGGCGCCGTCTACGAGCGCGAAGTGGAGGCCGGCGAGCTGCTCATCGTGAAGGCCGATAACTCGACCGAAAGCCGCTTCCCCGTGGCCCAGGTGGCGCCGCGCCCCTGCGTGTTCGAGCACGTCTACTTCGCCCGCCCGGACAGCTTCGTCTTCTCCCGCTCCGTCATGGCGACGCGGCGTGAGATGGGCCGCATCCTCGCCCGCCAGCACCCCGTGGAAGCTGACCTCGTGGTGCCCGTGCCCGATAGCGGCGTAAGCGCGGCGCTCGGCTACGCCGAGGCCAGCGGCATCCCCTTCGAATTCGGCATGATCCGCAACCACTACGTGGGCCGCACCTTCATCGAACCCAAGCAGAGCATCCGCAGCTTCGGCGTGAAGGTGAAGCTGAATCCCGTGCGCGAGCTGCTCCAGGGGAAGCGCGTCGTCCTCGTGGACGACAGCATCGTGCGCGGCACCACGTCCAAGAAGATCGTGGAGATGGTGCGCGCCGCCGGCGCCAAGGAAGTGCACCTGCGCATCTCCAGCCCCCCCACGACCCACAGCTGCTTCTACGGCATCGACACCCCCACCCGGGACCAGCTCATCGCCAGCCACAACTCCATCGAGGAGATCCGCGCCTTCGTGAAGGCCGATTCCCTCGGCTACCTCACGCTGGAGGATCTCCACGCCGCGGTGAAGGATCCCGGGGATTCCTTCTGCTACGCCTGCTTCAACGGCGAGTACGCCGTGCGGCCCCAGGGCCCCGAGCCCAAGGGAAGCGGGCAGGTTCCCTTCCCGGCCGCGAAAGCGTGATGGGGCTCCAACCATGACGACCGGCCCTGGCGGCGAATTTCAGGAGTCCTTCGAACGGGGCCTGCGCTTCCTCGCCGCCGCCTTGGCGCTTCACGAGGACCACCGCAGCGGCGCCGCCACCGTCACCGCCGCCTGCGACGCCATCCGCTGCTTCATGGTGATCCTTGAGGCCGCCGCCCAGCGCAGCCTTCCGGATCCCGAAGGCGAGGTCCGGCGCCTGCGCGCTCAGCTGGAGGCCCTCCTCACGCCCCGGCAGGGGGCCGAGCAGGCCATGATGAACGCCGTGGAGGCGGCCCGTCTCGCGCGGGATACCGCGGCGGTACTGCTGCCTTCGCTTGCCCTGCGATAACCCAACGCCGGGCCTACATTCGGCCAGAGGCAGCCGCTTGGTCTGTTCCCGCGCCGTGGATAGGAGGCGCCATCTTTCGGTGTTTGTATCGGTTTTTCTCACAGCTTCTCACCGTTCTCACTGGCCGACGGATTTGTTTGCCGGTGAGGTTGTCAGTTCCCAGTCAAGCCCAGCGTGGTTCTTTTTCCTTC
>CAYWDR010000270.1:0-3753 GCA_964457075.1 uncultured Solibacteraceae bacterium | reverse complement strand
CCGACGGCCGCATCCACCCCGCCCGCATCGAGGAGGTGGTGGAGAAGGTGAAGGTGGATATGGACCAGCACCTCAAGGAGCTGGGCGAGGCCGCCGCCATCGAGCTGGGCTTCCCCGACGTCCACCCCAAGCTGCACAAGCTCCTGGGGCGCCTGAACTACCGCACCAGCTATGGCCAGAACGTGCTGGAGCACACGAAGGAAGTGGCCCGCCTCGCCGAGTACATGGCCACCGAGATGGGCGCCGACGCCAAGCTGGCCCGCCGGGCCGGCCTCTTCCACGACATCGGCAAGGCCATCGACCGCGAGGTGGAGGGCACCCACATCGAGATCGGCATGGAGCTCATGAAGCGCTTCGGGGAGAAGGAGCCCGTGATCCACGCCATGAGCTGCCACCACGGCGACTTCGAGCCCCGCACCGTGGAGGCCATGCTCATCACGGCCGCCGATGCGCTGTCGGCCGCCCGCCCCGGCGCCCGCCGCGAGATGCTCGAGACCTACGTGCAGCGCCTCGCCAAGCTGGAGGACATCGCCAACAGCTACGAGGGGGTGCAGAAGAGCTTCGCCATGCAGGCGGGCCGCGAGATCCGCATCATGGTGGATGCGGGCGTCGTGAACGACGATAAGGCCTACTGGCTGGCCAAGGATGTCTCCCGCCGCATCGAATCCGAAATGCAGTACCCCGGGCAGATCAAGGTCACCGTGATGCGGGAGACCCGGGCGGTGGAGTTTGCCCGTTAACGGGGCAGAATTCCCCTGATAAATTGGCCTTTCACCCCCAAGGCCAACATGATGGGAATCACCGGCCAGCCTCCTTTCGAGGCCCACCCTGGGCCGGAGAAGGCCTTGGCCGAGGAGCGCGCCCTCACGGAGGCCATCCTCGCCCTGGGGCTCTGCTCGAACGAACAACGGCTGCTGGAGGTGCTCCTCGCCCAGGCCTCCCAGATCTTTCCCACGCCCCACTGGGCCGTGGCGAGGGTGGAGCGGGGGGTCGGCGGCCCTGAAGTGGCCATCCTCGCGGCGAGCCCCTCCCTGCTGCTCCGCGCGGGGGACCTTCTGGCCCAGGCCCGGCTGCCCCTCGTGGATGGGCGCCTCTCCCGATCCCTCCTCTTTGGAAAGCAGACGAGCCTGGCCCTAGGCGTGGCGGAGATCCCCGAGCCCTACCGGGCCCTCGTCCCCATCGACGCCCTCCTGGGCGTGCCCCTGATGCTGGAGGGTCAGCTCTACGGCGTGCTCTTCGCCGCCAGCCTGGAGGGCGAGCCCCCCCTGGGGCCCTGGCCCTCCCATCTGGAGCAGCTGGAAAACCTGGCGCGAGTGGCGACCCTCGCCCTGCACCGGCTCAGGGCGGAGGCGGAACTGGCCCGGCGGCTGGAGGAAGTCCAGGGTCTCAACCGCCAGCTCCGGGAAGTCCACGCGCTCGCCACCCAGGCGGCCCTGGAGGGCGACCCCGGGCCATTCCTCCAACGGTTGCTGGGCTTCCTCGTGGAGGGAGGCCACGCGGGCATGGCCTGGCTGCTGGATTCCCAAGGAGAGGCGCTGAACCTGGCCGCGGTCCAAGGGCTGGATGAAGGCGTCGTGGCAGAGGCGCGCTCCATGCCCCTCGGCGGCGCCGCGGCGGGCCCCTCCGCCCTCGCCGCCCGGACGGGCCAGGCCCTGGAAATCCCGGATGTCCAAGGCGACCCCCGCTGCGAGCGCTTCCTGGCCCGCTACGCGCTCTCCGGCACCCGCAGCCTTTACGCCCTTCCGCTTCAGGGGGAACGGGGTCGCGTGCTGGGGGCCATGACCCTCTACCGCTCCGTCCCGGGCCCCTTTCCGCCGGAGCTCGTCACGCAACTGGAGGCCTTCGGAAGCCTCGCTTCCCTGGTGGTGGAAAGAGCCCACCTCTGGTCGGAGCTGCAGCGGGAACTGCAGCAGCGCATCGAATCCGAGCTGCGCTACCGGGTGCTCGTGGAGGAGAGCCGCCTGGGGGTGTTCCTCCTTCAAGAGGGCCAGCTCGTCTACGCCAATCGCACCGTCCACCAGCTGCTGGGGGCGCTGCCCGGCTCCCTCGTGGGCAAGGGGTTGTCCACCGCCCTGGGCGGGGATCCCGGACTTCCGCCCACGGACCTCCTGGAACGGGTACGGGGCCACCAGCTGGTGGTGCGCGACCGGGAGGGTGCCTCGAAGCCCCTGGAGCTGCATTTGGGGCGCATCACCGTGGGGGGGCAGCCCGCGCTGCTGGGCACGCTGGAGGACATCACGGAGCGCTTCCTCGCCCAGGAGGCCATGCGCCACGCCGCCCTCCAGGCGGAATCCCTGGCCCAGGCCACCCGATCCCTCTCCCTGGCGACCGACGAGGCGACCCTCCTCCAGACCCTCTTCGATGGCGCGAGCCTCCTCGTGCCCATGTCGAATTGGTGGTTCAACGAATTCGACGCGGCCCGGGGCCTGCCCTTCACCACGGCGTGGACCCCCTCCATGGAGGCGCGGTCGGGCCGCGAGGCGATGAGCACCCAAACGCCGCCCACGGAGATCCACCTGCGCCGGGTGTACCGGGAGTTCAACCGGGTGTACTTCCGGGATATCCGGGAGGAGGACTACTTCGCCCGGGAGGTGGTGGACTTCTACCAGTTCTGCAGCTACGTCTGCTTCCCCCTCGTGGCGGAGGGACGCATCCTGGGGGCCCTCAACGGATGCACCGTCCTCGGGGAGGCCCTGGCCGAGCTGGAGGAGGACCAGCTGCAGGCCATGGAGAGCCTGTGCGCCAGCGCGGCCATGGCCCTCACGCGCCTCAAGGCCCTGGGAGCGGAGCGGGAGTCGGCGCGCCTCGCGGAGTCCGTGGCCACGGGCATCCAGGCCATCGCCCGGGCCCGCGCGGAATCGGAGCTCCTCCTCATCCTCCTGCAGGCGGCGGAACAGGTGGCGGGGCTCCCCCACTGGTGGATCAGCGCCTTCGATCCGGCCACGGAAACCCTGCGCACCCTGGGTGCCACCACCGAGCTGCCCTTCGCCGCGGGGGACCGCCCCGTCGCGGGCCGGCAATGGGAGCAGGTCTACAAGGAGGGCCGGCCCCTGATGGTGCTGGACGCCCGCACCTCCGACCACTTCCCATCCGACCACCTGGCCATGGCGCCCCACCGGACCTTCGTGGCCATTCCCCTATCCGGGGAGCAGGGAATCCTGGGCAGCCTCTCCGGCGGCACCTTCGGCGACGAGGGCGTGCGCCCCGTCACGCAGGCCCAGCTCCAGGCCCTCCAATCCCTCGCCTCCAGCGCCGCCCTCGTGCTCAACCGCCTGCGGGCCGAGGGCGAGATGGCGCGCAGCGAGGCCCGCTTCCGCCAGCTCTTCGAGGGGGCGGGCGATGGCGTGCTCCTCTCCCACCGGGGCACCGTGGTGATGGCCAACCCCGCCGTGGGGCGGCTCCTGGGGATGGCGCCGGAGGCCATGGTGGGCCGCCGCACGGAGTCCTTCGCCCCGGAACGGCAGCCCGACGGCCGGCCCAGCCGCGAGGTGCTGGAATCCATCCGGGAGGCCGTCCGGCAGGGCGGCACCGTGATGGTGCCCCTCACCTTCCTGCATGGCGATGGCCACGAGATCCACACGGAGGTCTCCGCGTCGCCCGTGCGGGAGGGGGAGCGCGTCCTCGTCCAGTCCATCATCCGCGATGTCACCGAGGCCCGCCGGGCGCAGTCGGAAAAGGCGGCCCTGGAGCGGCAGCTGTTCCAGGCCCAGAAGATGGAATCCCTGGGCGTGCTGGCCGGCGGCATCGCCCACG
>CAYWDR010000269.1:0-3797 GCA_964457075.1 uncultured Solibacteraceae bacterium | reverse complement strand
CCCGGATCCGAGGGGGGCCGAGGTGGGCAACCACCCCGGCCTACCCGACTAAAAGACCTGCATTCGGGTGAATCGGTCTCACGCCTGCAATGGCATGGGTCAAGAGGCTGGATTAGGGCCATCACTGTTCATCAGCTTTTCATCACTGTTTATCACTGGTTTCTTTTCCCTTGGCTTTAGGCCTTGTCTCCAAGCCAGACCCTCACCCTTTCCCCGGCATGATGAAATCCATGGCCCCGCACCTCGTACTCCCCCTTCCGGCCTCGGCCCGCCTCGCCGACATCCTCGCCTTCCACGGCCGCGACCCCGAAAGCCCCTCCGAACGCGTGGTCGGCGACACCCTGCACAAAGCCACCCGCCTCGGCGGCCGCCCCGCCCGACTGCTGCTGCGCCTGACGCCGGGCTGCGCGGAAGTGAGCGTGGTGGGTGCCAAGCTGAGGAAATCGGAGGAGCCCGAGTTTCAGCGGCAAGTCTCGCGGTTGCTCGCCCTCCAAGGAGATACCGCCGAGTTTGAAACGCGGCATCGCAACCACGCCCAGCTGGGCCCCCTCCTGCGGCACCGGCCCGGCCTCCGCATCCCCCAGACGGCCACCGTGTTCGAGGCCCTCGTGTGGGCCATCCTCGGCCAGCAGGTGAACCTCCCCTTCGCCTTCAAGCTGCGCCAGCGCGTCATCCGCCTCGCGGGGGAAGACGCGGGCGACGGCCTCGTGGCCCACCCCACGGCGGAAGCCCTGGCTTCCCTCGACCCCGACGCCTTCGCCCCCCTGCAGCTTTCCCGCGCCAAGGCCGCCTGCCTCGTGCGCACGGCTCAGGCCGTGGTGGATGGGGCGTTGCCCGTCGAGGAGCTGCCCTTCCTGGTTCCCGCCGAGGCCGCGGCCCGGATGCAGGCCCTCAAGGGCATCGGCCCCTGGACAGCGCAGTACGTCCTCCTCCGGGGCTGCGGCCACCTCGACGGCCTACCCCTCGGCGACTCCGCATTGGCCACCGCGGCGCAGCGCGTGTTCGGCCTAGACGCCCGGCCCACGGGCCCCGGGCTGGAACGGCTCATGGAGCCCTTCCGCCCCTGGCGCAGCCTCGCCACCTACCACCTCTGGGCGAGCCTCAAGGACGCGCCGGCCTGAACCGGGCGGCCTATCCGATCTGCCGCCGAGTGCGCCCCACCTGGGCCTTGTGCCGATGCAACAAGTGGAAGCGCAGGGCGCCCTTCTCCAGGCGGCGCATGGGGTGCAGCTTCGCGTGAAGGGCGTGGAAGGCTCCCACCATATCCTTGCAGACGGCCACGCGGCCCTCCTTCGACTCGATGCCCGCCTTGGCGAAGGCCTGCCGCACCTCGGGACGCAAACCCACGAGGATCACCTTCACGCCCTGCCGCCCCAGTTCCTCCAGCACGCCCTCCAGGGCCACGATGCCCGTGACATCCGCCGTGGGCACCTGCTCCAGGCGGAAGATCAGGGCCCGCACGTCGCCGCCGATGGCGTGGATGGCGCCCATGGCCCGCTCCGTGGCGCCGAAGAAGAGGGGGCCCACGAGGTCGTAGATCACCACGCCTTCGGGCAGGGGGCCGGGGAGTTCCGAGTGGTCGGGCTCGGCGATGCGCCCCTCCGTCACGGTGGCCATGCGGCGCATGAAGAGGAGGCTCGCCAGCATCACGCCCACGGTGACGGCGATGACCATGTCGAAGATCACCGTGAGGGTGAAGCAGATGAGCAGCACGGCCACGTCGCTGCGGGGGGCCACGCGCAGCGTGTGGGCGAAGTGCTCCACCTCCGACATGTTCCAGGCCACGAGCAGCAGGAGGGCCGCCAGGCTCGCCATGGGGAGGAATTGCAACAGCGGCGCCAGCAGCAGCATGGCCGCGAGGATCGTGAGCGCGTGCATCATGGCGGCCACGGGCGTGCGGCCGCCGAAGCGGAAGTTGGTGGCCGTGCGGGCGATGGCGCCGGTGGCGGGAATGCCGCCGAAGAAGGGGGCGAGCACGTTGCCTACGCCGAGGGCCAGGAGTTCCGCGTCGGGGTCGTGACGCGTGCGGGCCATGCCATCCGCCACCACGGCGGAGAGGAGGGATTCGATGGCCCCGAGCATGGCCACGGCGAAGGCGCTGGGCAGCAGCAGGCGCAGGGTGGCGAGGCTCAGCACGAAGCCTTGCCCCTCGGGACCCGGGGCGTTCCAGGGCCAGCTCAGGTGCAATCCGGTGCGAGGGATGCCCGCCACCATCTGCCCATCCACGAGGGCGTGAAAGCGCGTGCCCAGCGTTTCCACGTGGAAGTCCGGAAGATAGTGGGCGAGGGCCCAGCCCGCCGCGCCGGCCAGGGGCAGGGCCAAGAGGGGTGCCGGAATCTTCCGGACCAACCGGGGCAGCCGCGCCAGCCAGCGCTTGGGCAGGCGGGGCATGAGCAGGATCAGCAGGGTGCCCGCCCCGACGGCGAACTCCGCAGGGGAGGCGCTGGGCGCGGCCTGGAGGAGGGCCCAGCTCCGCTCCAGGAAGTGGTCGGGAAGGTGGGCCACCTGCAGGCCGAAGAAGTCCTTCAACTGGAGCACGGCGATGACGACGGCGATGCCGCTGGTGAAGCCCGTGGTGACGGGGAAGGGGATGAACTGGATGAAGCGCCCCAGCCGCAGTAGCCCCATGCCGATGAGCATGAGCCCCGCCATGAGGCCCGAGAGCAGCAGGCCCGCCAGGCCGAAGCGCACATAGAGGGGCGCGAGCACGACGATGAAGGCGGCCGTGGGCCCCACCACCTGGATGCGGGAGCCGCCCAGCAGGGCCGTGACGAAGCCCGCCACGATGGCCGTCGTCAGGCCCGCCTGGGGCGGCACCCCCACGGCGATGGCGAGGGCCATGGCGAGGGGCAGGGCCACGATGCCCACGAGGAAGCCCGCCGCGAGATCCCGCCGGAGCTGGTCCAGCAGCAGATCCGGCGCATCGTGGAGGATATGCTGGCCGGCGACGACACGCCGCTGAGCCGGCAGGAGCGCGAACAGGTGGTCCAGGAGATCCAGCACGAGACGTTCGGGCTGGGCCCCCTGGAGCCCCTCATGCAGGACCCCAGCGTCTCCGACATCCTGGTGAACGGGGCCCGCTCGGTCTACGTCGAGCGACGGGGGCGGCTGGAGCCGACGCGCGTCGTCTTCCGGGACAACGCCCATCTGCTGCAGATCATCGAGCGCATCGTCTCCGCGGTGGGGCGCCGCGTGGACGAGTCGTCGCCCATGGTCGACGCCCGGTTGCGCGACGGCTCCCGGGTCAACGCCATCATCCCCCCGCTGGCGCTCGACGGTCCCGTCCTCTCCATCCGCCGCTTCGCGGCCGATCCCTACAAGATGGCCGACCTGGTGGCCCTGGGGACGCTGCCCCAGGCGCTGGCCGACATCGTCCAGGCGGCGGTCCGCGCGCGCCTGAACATCCTCGTCTCGGGCGGCACCGGGGCCGGCAAGACGACCTTCCTCAACGTGCTGTCGAACGCCATCCCGGCCCACGAGCGCATCGTCACCATCGAGGACTCGGCCGAGCTACAGCTCCAGCAGGACCACGTCGTGCGCCTGGAGACCCGCCCGGCCAACGTGGAGGGCCAGGGGGAGATCACCGCCCGCCAACTCGTCAGGAACGCCCTTCGCATGCGGCCGGACCGGATCATCGTGGGCGAGGTGCGGAGCGCCGAGGTCCTCGACATGCTGCAGGCCATGAACACCGGTCACGACGGCTCGCTGTGCACGGTGCACGCGAACTCCGCGCGCGACGCCCTGTCCCGCATCGAGACCATGGTGCTCATGTCGGGCGTCTCGCTGCCCATGCGGGC
>CAYWDR010000268.1:0-3799 GCA_964457075.1 uncultured Solibacteraceae bacterium | reverse complement strand
CGGCGGCTGTCGCAGCCCAGCGTTGGCCTCCCTCCGTGTATTCCCGATACATCTCCGGTCGGCCGCCTTGGCCTGCTCCGCCGACGCCCCTCGCAAAAGGCAGGTTTATACCGTTCCAGGCCCTATGCCAGAATCCGCGCTAGGGGCGAGGAAAACCGACAAGGCCCCGGCCGCGCCTTGAGGAAGAATGGAGGCCGAGGTCCCCATGTTTCCAGCTTCCACCTACGCGGCCCGCCGCGCCGAGCTCCGGCGCCGCCTGGGCCAAGGCCTGGTGCTCCTTCCCGGGCACCGGGAAAGCCCCATGAACTACCGCGACAACGTCTACCCCTTCCGGCAGGATTCGACCTTCCTCTACCTGTTCGGGCTGGATCAGCCGGACCTCGTGGGCCTTCTCGATCTGGATTCGGGCGAGGAGTTCCTCTTCGGCGACGACCCCTCCCTCCACGACATCGTCTGGACGGGGCCGCTGCCCTCGGTCGCCGAGCGGGCCGCCGGCTGCGGCATCCGGCACACCGAGCCTCTGTCGCGGATCGCGGGCCGCATCGCGGAAGCCCAAGCCAAAGGCCGGACCATCCACACCTCCGCGCCCTTCCGGGGAGAGACGGAGCTGCGGCTCGCGGAGCTGATGAACTGCAGCCCGGCCCAAGCCGCCGCCGGATGGTCGCGCCCCCTCACCGAAGCCCTGGTGGCGATGCGGGAGATCAAGGCACCGGAGGAGGTGGCCGAGATCGAGGGGGCCCTCGCCCTCACCGCCCGCATGCACCAGGCCGCCTTCCGCGCCACCCGCCCCGGTGTCGTCGAGCGGGAGGTCGTGGGGGCCATGGAAGGCCTTATGCGGGCCCAGGACCGCCAGCTCGCCTACCCCGTGATCTTTTCCAAACGGGGCGAGGTGCTGCACAACCACCACCACGGCTTGAAGCTGGAGCGAGGCGATTGGGTGGTGAACGACACGGGCTGCAGCTCCCGCTTCGGCTACGCCAGCGATATCACCCGCACCCTGCCCGTGGGCGGGCGCTTCTCATCCCTGCAGCGGGAACTCTACGACGTGGTGCTGGAGGCCCAGCAGACCGTCATCCGCGCCCTCAGGCCCGGCGTGCCCCACCTCGACATGCACAAGCTCGCCTGCCGGGTGATGGTGGAGGGGCTGAAGGCCCACGGCTGCTTCCGGGGCGATGCGGCGGAGGTGGTGGAATCCGGGGCCTACGCCATCTTCTTCCAGTGCGGCCTGGGGCACGCCATGGGCCTGGACGTTCACGATATGGAGGGCCTCGGCGAGGATCTCGTCGGGTACGGAGAGGGCTTCAATCGCAGCCCCCTCTTCGGCCTTCGCTCCTTGCGCCTCGCCAAGCCCCTCAGGGCCGGCATGGTGATCACCACGGAGCCCGGCATCTACGTCATTCCCCATCAGCTGGACCAGTGGCGGGCCGAGGGGCGGTTCACGGAGTTCATCAACTACGACGCCTTCGAAAAGCTCCGGGGTTTGGGTGGCGTTCGCATCGAAGATGACGTCCTCGTCACCGGGGATGGCGCCCGCATCCTCGGCCCCCACATTGCGCGCACGGCGGACGAGGTGGAAGCGGCCATGGCCTGAGGCCGTGGGCTGAGATCTTCGCTTTCATCAGCTTTTATCAGCGTCCATCAGCGTTCATCAGTGTCGACTTTTTTTGAAAATGACAAAGATGACAATGATGCACGCTGATGCACGCGATAAAAAAAGCCAACCAGTGATGAACAGTGATGAACGGTGATAAAGACCGCATGGCCATCACTGTTCATCATGGCTTTTATCACTGTTCATCACTGGTTTGTCTTTTCCTTCAATCATCGGCCCCTTTGCATCGCGTACCGGACCGCACCCCCACTCGGGGAGTCGATGCGGCCACAGACGCGCTAGTCTCCATGCGGCGCCGGAGGATCCATGGCCGACCTTTACCAGATCACTCCGTTCCTCCACGTGCCGGACCTCAACCGGGCCCTGGCCTTCCTCACCGGCGTCCTGCGATTCCAGGTGAAGTACCAGGAGCCCTCCTACGCCTACCTCGAGTGGGAGGCCGCGGCGGAGGGGGCCGTGGTGGACCAGGGGCCCTCCATGCCGTTTTGAGGAGGCTCAGTCCGCCTTGGGTTCCGCCATCAGCGCCCGGCGCAGGGTGAACCGGGTGCCGCCCAACCGTACCACGGCCCTGGCGAGGGCTTCGCGGCTGCAGGCGAGGGTTGCGCACCAGCCCTCCAGGGGCAGCTCGCCGCCCTCGGGATGTTCGGAGGCCCAGGCCTCCCATAGCTCGCCGAGCCGCGCCGCGTCCGGTTCTTCGCGGTCTTTCCAGCTGCGCTCCTGGGGCCGCTGGGGTTCGTGGAAGCGGGTGGCTTTCAGTTTTTCGGGAAGGAACTGCTGTTTCCGTTCGTAGTCGCCGTGGCTGTAGAAGTAACCGCTCCCGTGGCCGCGCTGCTTGGAGGTGGAGGTGTGGGCGTCCCGCAGGCTCTCGGGCACGGGGGCGTCGTCCACGGCGAGGGCGGCGTCGATGGCCGTGATGGTGGCGTTGCTCTTGGGGGCGTTGGCCACGTAGATGACGGCTTGGGCGAGGGGGATGCGGGCTTCGGGCCAGCCGATGCGCTCCACGGCGCGGCTCGCCGTTTCCGCGAGGATGAAGGCCTGGGGGTCGGCGTTGCCCACATCTTCTGAGGCGCACACCATGAGGCGCCGGGCGATGAAGCGGGGATCTTCGCCTCCGCGGATCATGCGGCTCAGGTAGTAGAGGGCGGCGTCGGCGTCGCTGCCGCGGAGGCTCTTCTGGAAGGCGCTGGCGAGATCGTAGTGGCCGTCGGCGCGGTCGTACATCACGCGGCCGCCCAGGGCCGTGCGCAGGGATTCCAGATCCGCCTCGGGCATGGCGAGGTAGGTCTCCAGGCCCGTGAGGGCCGCGCGCAAATCGCCGCCGCTCCAGTCCGCCAGCCAGGGGATGAGACCGTCGGGCTCGGGCGCGCCGCTTCGCTCCAGGGCCCAGGCCCGGCGCAGCACCGCTTCCACGGCCACGGGCTCCAGGGCCTTCAGGGGAACGAGTTGGCAGCGGCTGCGCAGGGCGGGGTTGAGGTAGAAGGCGGGGTTCTCCGTGGTGGCCCCGATGAGCACCGCCTCGCCCCGCTCCAGGAAGGGCAGGAGGATGTCCTGTTGGGCCCGGTTGAAACGGTGGATCTCGTCCAAGAAGAGTACGGGTGCGTGGCCCTTGAAGAGGGGCATACTAGCCCGCTCCATGAGGAACTTCTTCAGCTCCGCCGCCGACCCCGTGACGCCGCTGAACTCGAGAAAACCCCGGCCCGTCTCCTTCGCCAGGATGCGCGCCAGCGTCGTCTTGCCCGTGCCGGGCGGCCCCCACAGCACCATGGAGGGCAGGCGCCCGCCGGCCGTGAGCCGCGTGAGCATGCCCGCCTTGCCGAGCAGGTGCTCCTGGCCCGCCACCTCATGGAGGGACTGGGGACGCATGCGTTCGGGGAGGGGCGTTGAGGACGTGGAAGGCATAGGGCTATCCTCCAGCCTACCGTCTTGCGAGCGAGTCTAATGGCGAGAAGGTTTTGGGCGGGATGGGGCCAGCTGCGCACTCAGTCGCGAAGGGGGACCGTTGGCCCCATGGGTGAAACCAAGTGTTGAACCACGAAGACCGCGAAGACCACGAAGAAAAACGGGAACGCGAATGGCGCGAATGAAACGCCAATTTCGCGAATGCCTTTTTGAAGCTGCAGGACAAGCCATCCGGACCTCCGGTCCCAGGTCCAGCGAGCTGGACCTGCTTTCCAGGGCGGCACCGGG
>CAYWDR010000267.1:0-3800 GCA_964457075.1 uncultured Solibacteraceae bacterium | reverse complement strand
GGTGCCCTCGCCGCGGTTGATCTTGTCCGTGAGCACCTTGAGGTTGTCGGCCGTGCCCTGGAAGCTCTGGGCCAGTTTGTGGGCGTCCGATACGAGCCCCTTCAGCTCGGGGCGGTTCTCGGCGAGGAGCTCATTGAGCTGTTTGCCGACTTGCTCGAATTGGGCGGTCAGCTTCGGCAGCCGGTCCTTCAGATCCCCGGTGATGGCCTCCACATTGGCGGTGGCCGCGGCGATGGCCGGGCGGTTCTCCTGGGCCATGGCGCGCAGTTCGCCCGTGAGCTGGCGGACGTTGTCGACGATCTCATCCAGCTTCTGCCGGCCATTCTCCCCGCCGATGCTCTGATTCAACGCGTAGGTCACGCCCTTCACGTCCTTGCCGATCTCGCCCAGGGTCTCCATGAGGTTGTCGAGGCCGACGCCCGTCTTCGAGGCGATGGCGGAGCCGGGATCCATGAGGCCGGCGGATTCGTGCCCTTGATCCAGCTCGATGTACTTCTCGCCGAGGATGCCGATGGAGACGAGGGAGGCCGTGGCGTCTTTGTAGACCGGCAGATCGGGACGAAGGGCCAGCAGAACCTTGGCTTTCCCGTGATCCAGGGTGATCTTGCGCACCGTGCCGACCTTGACGCCGGCCACGCGCACCTGGCTTTGGGGGTTGAGGCCCGCCACTTGGGTGAAAAAGGTCTCGAATTCGGGCTGGCCGCCGTTCCCGCTCAGCTGGATCTTTTCCACGCTGAAGATGAGGATTCCGATGACGGCGATGGATCCGGCGAAGAAGGCTCCGACTTTGGTCTCAAGCTTCATGGGGCAGTCCTAGGCGTTCATGGGGTGGTGGCTGACGGAGTTTTGGAACCGCTTGGGGGGCGGGGGATCCAGCAGGAAGGGGCCATCGGCATCCCCCCTGAGGAACTGCTGCACGACGGCGTTGGGATTCACCTTGAAGGCCTCGGGCTTCTCGCAAGCGATGACCTCGCCGCGGAAGAGCAGGGCGATGCGATCGGCGATCTCGAAGGCGCTCTTGAGGTCGTGGGTGATGGTGATGGTGGTGACGCCGAGCTCGTGCTTGAGATCCAGGATCACGCGGCCGATGACGTCGGTCATCACGGGATCGAGGCCCGTGGTGGGCTCGTCGAAGAGGAGGATCTTGGGCTTGAGGGCGATGGCCCGGGCGAAGCCCACGCGGCGCTTCATGCCGCCGGAGAGCTCCGCGGGCTTGAGCTGGTCGGTGCCCTTCATCCCCACGAGGCCCAGGCATTCCTCCACCCGGAACTGGATCTCCGCGGAGGTCATGGTGGTGTGGCGGCGAAGGGAGAAGGCCACGTTTTCGAAGACGGTCATGGAATCGAAGAGGGCGGCCATCTGGAAGCACATGCCGATGTGCTTGCGCACTTCGAAGAGTTCCTGCCATGTGAGCTCGCTGATGACCTTGCCTTCCACGGACACGTGGCCCTGATCGGGGACGAGGAGGCCCATGATGGTGCGCAGCAGCACGGTCTTGCCCGTGCCGGATCCGCCCAGCACGACGAGGCTCTCGCCCTCCTCCACGCTGAGATTCACGTCGCTGAGGACGACCTTGGGCCCGAAGGCCTTGGAGAGATTGACGACGTCGATGAGCGGCACGGTCATACCAACAGAAGCTTGGTGAGGAAGAAATCGGCGATGAGGATCCATAGGCTGGACGTCACCACGCTGCTGGTGGGGGCGTTGCCCACGCCCTCGGCGCCGCCCCGCGTGCGGTAGCCACGCCAGCACCCGACGAGGGCGATGATCACGCCGAAGACGAGGGCCTTGGTGAGGGCGATGCGAACGTCCTTGAACGCCAGGAGCTTGTAGAACTCGCTTTGGTACACCACGGCGCTCTGGCCCTCGGCACCCACGAGGAGGAGGTAGCCGCCCCAGTAGCCCACGTAGACGGAGAGGGCCGTGAGCAGGGGCAGCATCAGGGCCGCCGCCAAGAGGCGGGGCACGAAGAGGTAGTGGATGGGATCCGTGGCGAGGCACTCCAGGGCATCGATCTGCTCCGTCACCTGCATGGTGCCCAGCTCCGCAGCCATGGCCGATCCCACGCGGCCGGCGAGCATGAGGCCCGTGATGACGGGCGCCAGTTCGCGGACGACGGCGAGGCCCTCCACTTGGGAGGCGAGGCCCTCCGCCTGGAACTGCTTGAACCCGAAAGCCAGCTGCACGGCGAACACCGCGCTCACGGCCAGGGACGTGAGCACCACCACCGGCACGGAGTTCACGCCCACGGCGAGGAACTGGCGCATGAGGTTCTCGCCGTCGAAGGGACGCCGGAACACGGCACGGAAGGTCCGGCCGGAAAGGACGGCGAAGTCCCCGGCCTGGTCCATGGCGCCCAAGATGCGGGAGCCCAGAGGATCAAGGAAGGTCTGGAGCATCCCCCAGTCTACCTTGACCCGCCGGGATTCCGAACGGTTAGGCCTTCGCCTGCCGGGCGCGGAGCCTGACGGCGCCGCCATCCTTGTTGTCCTGAGGCACCCGTGTGAGGGCTAACGCACCCGAAGGTATGTCCTTCGTGATCGTGCTGCCCGCGGCGATGAGGGCGTCGTCTCCCACGGTGACAGGCGCAACCAGCTGGGTATCGGAGCCCACGAACACGCGCTTGCCGATGGTGGTCTTGTGCTTGTTGACGCCGTCGTAGTTGCAGGTGATGACTCCAGCGCCGATGTTGGTGCCTTCGCCCACCTCGGCGTCGCCGATGTAGGCCAGGTGATTGGCCTTGGCGCCGGGACCGAACCAGGCCTTCTTCGTCTCGACGAAGTTGCCGATGTGCGCCCCGTCGGAAAGATCGGTGCCCTCCCGCAGCCGGGCGAAGGGGCCGACGTGGGCGGAGGCCCCCACCATGGCTCTTTCCAAGAGGGAGTAGGGGCGGATTTCGGTCTGGTCCCCGACTCGGCTATCCACGATCAGGCTGCCCTGGCCCAGGCGCGCGCCCTCGCCCACGGTGACGGAACCTTCCAGGCGGACGCCCGGCTCCACCACCACGTCCCGGGCCAGCTCCACGCGAGGCCCCACGAGGGCGCTCTCGGGGTGGTGGAAGGTGACGCCTTCGCGCATCCAGAATTCGCGGATGGCCTGAGCGGCCAGGGCTTGGAGGTGGGCCTGATCCATGCGGGAATTCATCCCGAGCAGTTCCGCCTCCGGGCGCACGGCGATGGCGACGGGGATCGTTGCGGCCACGGCCACCACGGCGTCCGTGAGGTAGTACTCCTTCTGGGCGTTGTCGTTCCGGAGGGCCTGGAGGGCGGCGCGCAGGGGCGCCCAGGGCAGGGAGTAGGCGCCGCCGTTCACGAGGCGGATCTCCCGCTGATCGGGGGTGGCGTCCTTTTCTTCCACGAGGCCCGTGAGGTGGCCCCGGCCATCCGTGAGGAGGCGGCCATAGCCCGTGGGCCGCTCCAGTTCCATGGCGAGGAGGAGGCCCTGGGAGGAGGCCAGCTCGGCCACGGTGCCCGCAGGCAGGAGGGGGACGTCGCCACTGAGGATGAGCACGCGCCCGGCCTGGAGGCGATCGAGGGCCGCGGTGCAGGCTTTCACGGCATGGCCGGTGCCGAGGGGCTCGCCCTGGGGTACCGCCTCCACGGGGCAGGGCAGGAGGCCCGCCTCGGCCCAGACCTCCAGGGCCGCCGTCACGCGCTCCTGCCCATGGTGGACGACCACGAGGGCGGACCGGAGATCCGAAGGCAGGGATCTGAGCACCCAAAGAAGGGACGGGTCGCCGAGGATGGGGTGCAGCACCTTGGGCAGGGCCGACTTCATCCGGGTTCCCAGTCCTGCTGCCA
>CAYWDR010000266.1:0-3884 GCA_964457075.1 uncultured Solibacteraceae bacterium | reverse complement strand
CGCAGAGGGTCACATCATCTCGCCAAAGGCTTCACCAACCACGAGCAGACTGATGCCTCTGGCCTCATTTACCAACAAGCCCGGTTCTACCTGCCGATGTACGGGAAGTTCAACCGACCGGATCCTGCGATGGATGTGCATCCGCTGAACCCGCAGAGTTGGAATCTCTACAGCTACGTCTGGAACAACCCCGTCATGAAGACAGATCCGACTGGGATGGAGGTTGTTGTGGATGGTGATCGGTCGAAGGATTACATGACCGCATTGCAGAAGAACGTGAGCTTCAAAGTTGAACTCTCGGACAAGGGCAAGGTGGTTGCGACGGTGGGGAAGGATCAAAAGCTGTCGAAGATGGACAAGGAAATACTTGGTGCCATTAACGACACGAAGCACACGGTAAACATCCACGCGGTTTCCCAGGACTCGAACGTGTTCCTCGGTAGAAGCGATGGAGCGCACAAGGGCGAGCACACAATCGCCTTTGATCAGGTCGGTTTGTTGGACCAGCCCAAGAATGCTGGTGGCATGACTTCCGCTCAATTGGTGGGGCACGAAACCCTTGAGGGATACTACGAATCCAAGGGGAGCAGCTTCGAGAGGGCCCACAATGGGGCGAATCGGTTCTTTCCAGGATTCTCAAACAGACAAGATTTGGGGTTGCTCGGTAAGAACGGAATGGTGATGGGGATTAGCTTCACCCTTCAGATCCAGGGAACGAACATTACAGAGAAGTTCAAAGCCATCTTTGCCAATCCATTCCCTCAAGCGGATCTCGGCACTCCTCGCCAACCGCCCGGCCAGAATGCTGTTCCTGTCGATATTGAGGTGGTGCATTGAGAAAAGAACTGCTTTCTGGAGCCGTAACCATCCTGTGCGGCATCGCGCTTTCGGCACAGCCATGTCAGGAGGAATGCATCGGGAAACAACAGAAGATCTCGGGAAGTGTGGTCGCCTATGATCCAGTTCTACACGCGACTTTGCCTGCTCAAGGCCTTTTCCATGAAGAGGACTTGATTGTCGAGGTGAAGGCCGCGCGAAGCGGTGAGGCCAGCAAATACTTCAAGGTCCACATCAAGACCAATCGTGGATTTTCGCTGGGAGACGCGGCGTTCTCGGGAGAGCCGGTAATCCAGATCAAGGCGAGGAAGTGCGCAAAAGCCCCGAAGACGGTGCCCCTTATGGGCCCGCCCGAAGCAAAGCCTGCTTCCGATGAAGTAGGTGAGACGTTGATTCCAGCGGGTAGATTCGCGCTGACAGAGCGGTATAGGGGCAAGTTCAAAGACGTCATTCCCGTATCTGCTGCCTTCTGTTTCCGGGATTAGGAGGAAGTTTTCCCGGCGCCCTCTGCCAGTGTTCGAGAGAAGACCCTCCCGCTTTTCGGCAGTTCCAGAAAGGGGCCTCGGGCCCCTTTTCTATGCTTCCTCCCCTGCCGTGTGTCCCGGTCATGAGCCCCCCCGCTCTCGCGGGGGCTCATGACCGGGCGCAGCGATGCGCTGAATTCCTGCGGTCTTTGAAAGCTTGGATGGGCCGAGTCCTTCCACGGACACCCCGCGTTCCGGGAGCGTGCCAGGCGCGTTTCCTGGCGCGATCCCGGAGGGGTGGTCCGCACCGTTTGCTCCGTTTTGCTCGCTTTTGGGTGGCCGAGGTGCAGCTTCCAGGGGAAACAAGGGCGCCTTCAGGCGTCCGCCAGTTCTCCCCTGGGAGCGGGGATGGGGCGGAAAGTTCGGGGCCGTGGAGTGCGCCGGAATGCGGTCCAAAGACACCCACGAGATGGGGTGGCGTAGGGTGCTTCTTTACTTTTTGCCGTTTCACCCTGATCGGGACGCTGCCCCAGGCCTCCCTGGGTTTGCCTGGCCGTGACTCCGAGCCCGGCTCACCCTCGCCCGAGCCACGCCAGGAAAAGCGCCTGGCATGTCTCCGGCTGGGAGGCTGCCCGTGGAAGGGCTCGGCATCACCAAGGCTTTATGGACCGCCAAGGTCCATCGCGCCGCTCGCGCCCGGCCCCTCGCCCCCCGAAGGCGAGGGGGCGAAGGGCCGGGACGGACGCAGCAGGACGCCCCATGCAGGGGGAGCCGCTGAAGGCCTGCGAAAAGCGGAGAGGGCTCCGAGCCGAACCCCGCAGCAGGTTCCGGCGCTCCGCGCCTCAGGGACGAGGAAATGGGAGGGCCCTGCCATTTCGAGGACGCCACGGCGGGCCGGAAATGGACCGAGGAGGCCTTTTCCCTTTCGGGAGGGACGGGGAGGCCTGAGGAGCCCGCCGCATTTCCTGGAGGCTTCCGAGGGGCGACCCCGAGGCGAGGGAGGGGAGCACCAGGCGCTCGGGAAATCCCCTTTTGGGGATGGACATAATACCTACCCCCAGAAAATGCCCTGGGGGTGGGTATTTCTCCCCGGCGGCGGCGCAGCCGCTCGCAGGGTGAGGACGGGATTTCCAAGGCGGCCCGGACGGGTCGGATCGGAGGCGCGGACCCAAAAGGAAATCGGTGGCCGCTGTCGCGGCGCCATCCCTGAGCGCCCAACGCCCACCATCGCCCGCCCGAGGGGTCCGGCACCTGGCCCGCCCTGCGCGGCGGTCGGCGTGCGGCGCGGTTTCGATATGGGCCCATATCGAAACCGGCCCCGCGCTCCGCGCCGGGCTCCCGCCGCACGCCTAGACATAAGCAACGCCTATGTCTCCCGCCGCGCAGGGCTGCACCCGTGTCCCGCGGGCGATGGTGCGCGTTGGGCTGAAGGCGACGGCAGGCCCCGCGTGCTGCGCACGCCAGGCCTGCCCGAGAAGCATCACGCACTCGGCCCCTCCTGGGCCTCGCCCTGCGGGTCACGCCTGCGGCGTGATGCGCCTCCGCTCCTGCTCCGGCCCGGCCCTCAGCCGCGCTCCGCGCCGCTGGGGCCGCCGCCCGTTCCAGCCTTCCGCCGGGCCCGCTGCTTTGCCTCGCACTCGGCCCCTCCTGGGCCTCGCCCTCCGGGCCACGCCTGCGGCATGGTGTGCCTCCGCTCCTGCTCCGGCGGCCCGTGCTCCGCACGGCCCCTAAAGGCTCGATTCGCCGCGCCGTATTTCTTTTTCTCTAGAAGAAGAAAAGCCCCCAACCCCAAGAGCCGTGCGGGGTGTGGCTTTCCAGCTGCTTAGGTTTTTGCGACTAAAGAAGAAACGATTCAGGGGCGCCGGGGAGATGCCTTGGCTGGGGTTCGGCCTGGGCGTTTGGCTGGTGCGGGAGGAGGGGCTGCCCAACGGCGGGCCTGGTACTTGAGGAGCATGGCGTCGAGCACCTCGCGGATGATGCGCTGCTCCTCCTCGTTCAGATGTGAGATCACATCGAGCTTGAGGTGGAAGTCCTCAGCAGGACCACGTTCGGTTTCGTCGAAAAGAAGAGCGTCCGCGCTAACACCGAGGGTGATGGCGAGCATTTTCAAGGCATCCAGGGAGGGGCAGGTTGCGCCCGCCTCGTAGCGTTTGATTTGGGATGCATGGATTCCCACGGCATCAGCCAGGGCCTGCTGGGAGAAGCCTTTCTGTTTTCGGAGATGTGCGAGCCGTGCTGCGAATTCCATCGAGTCCACCCAGGGTGCGGTGAGGCTCGTCATGCTATCCGCCAGGTTTTGGGTGGGATTTGACACCGGGTGCATATCTGACCATATCATGGGGCAATGATACGCCTTGACGGATTTTCCGAAAACGGAGGAAACCATGGCCCGAATCCCTGATAACGAGCTGGAACGCCTGAAGGCCGAAGTCTCCGTGGAGCGCCTGGTGGAGGCCTCCGGCATCGCATTGGCGAAGTCGGGGAAGGACCGCCTGGGGAAGTGCCCGTTCCATGAGGACCGGGAGGCTTCGCTGGCGGTGACGCCGGAGAAGAACCTGTGGCACTGCTTTGGCTGCGGCGCGG
>CAYWDR010000265.1:0-3900 GCA_964457075.1 uncultured Solibacteraceae bacterium | reverse complement strand
GCGGCCCTTGGGCGCAAAGCGCCCGGAGGCCTCACTCCAGGGGCCTGCATTTTTCAGCATTTTTCTGCGTCCTTCTGCGTCTTCTGCGTTCCTGCTTTTCTCGGCTTTTCTCAGCTTTTCTCCGCGTCCCTCCGCGAGGCGCGCAGCGCCCTCCGCGTTCTCCGCGTCCAGCTTTTCGCCAAGCATGGGTCGCACCCTCCGAACCATCAGTGCGGCATCAATCGCACGACGTCCGCCAGCACCCCCGCCGCCGTGACCATGGCCCCCGCGCCGTACCCCCGCACGACGAGGGGCCTCGGATCGTAGGCCTCGCTGGCGAAGCTGAGGGCGTTCTCCCCGCCCTTGATGGCGTGGAGGGGATGGTCCTTGTCCACTTCCACAAGCCCCACGGCGCAGCCTTCCGGCGTGATGGTGGCGGCGAAGCGGAGCACCTTGCCGGCCTGCCGGAGCGCCTCCAGCCGGGCGCGGAAGGGCGCGTCCAGGGCCTTGATGTTGTCCAGGAAGGTCTTCACGTCGCCGCTCGCGTCGAAGCCTTCGGGCAGGGCGCCCTCCACGCGGACGTCCGCCAACTCCAGCGTGCCGCCCAGCTCCCGGTGGAGGATGAGCGCCTTGCGGGCCACGTCCAGGCCTGAGAGGTCGTCGCGTGGATCCGGCTCCGTGAAGCCCGCGTCTCTCGCCAATCGCACGGCTTCGCTGAAGGGCGTGCCTTCTTCCAGCAGGCCGAAGATGAAGGAGAGGGAGCCGCTGAGGATGCCCTCGATGCGCCGCACGGCGTCGCCGCCCGCCAGCAGATCCCGCAGGGTGCCGATGACGGGCAACCCGGCGCCCACGTTCGTTTCGTAGTGGAAGCGGAGGCGGCGCGCCTCCAGCCCCTCGCGCAGGCGGCGGTAGCGGGAGAGGGGCCCGGCGTTGAGGAGCTTGCTGGCGCCCACGAGGTGGAAGCCCGCCTCGGCGAAGGCCTCGTAGGCGTCGGCTACGGCCTCGGCACCCGTGCAATCCACCAGCGCCCTGGGGGCCCCGGAATCCGCGAGGGCCAGTAGCCGGGCGTGATCCAGGGGTTCGCCCCGTTCGAGGAGGGCCGTCTCGGCGTCGAGGGGTTCGAGCCCGGTGGGATCCACGAGCATGCGGCGCGAGTTGGCCACGGCGCAGAGGCGCAGCTCCACGCCCTTGGGCGCGAGGCGGGCCTGCTGGCGCTGGAGCTGCACGAGGAAGCGGCGGCCCACGAGGCCAACGCCCAAGAGGACGAGGTCGAGGCGCGTCGTGGGACAGGCCTCGTCAACGGAGGAGGGTTTGGGGGAGAGGGCGGCAAGGGACATGGCGGCTCACAGGGAAACGGATGCGAGGGCGGTCTCGACCCAGGCGCGATGCAGGCGGGGGATGAGGTCGGCGAGGCGGTGCTCCCGCACGAGGGCGGCGGTGGAGATGGGCGAGCATCCCGCGAGGAGCCCGCCGATGGCGCCGGCGTCGGCCCCCAGGGGCTCCAGGAGGCGGAGCTTGGCGGCGGGATCCTTGCGGAGCCCTTCGCCCACGAGGGCCACCACGGCCCATCCCTCCTCCACTTCGAGGCCCTCCTGTTGCCACTGCTGGAGGAGCTGGCGGGCGGCCGGCGTCTCGGGCCGCAGGACGAGGAGGGCGCCCTCGGGCGTGACGAGGAAGCCGAAGCGGTGGGCCCCGGCCTCCTCGATTTGCGCGGCGCGGGCCGCGGCCTCCGCCAGCAGGCTGTGGGAGGCGGGCAGGCGGAGCACGGCGAGGCCCTCCTTGTAGGCGACGCTGACGACGCCCTCGCCCCGTTCGGGCACTTCCGGCAGGATGGCGGTGCGGGAGGCGCGGGGCCGCAGGGTGTTGGCCACCACGAGGCGGATGCCGCTGCGGGCGATGGGCGCGAGGCTATCCGGGTGCAGCACCTTGGCGCCGAAGGCCGTGAGCGAGGTGGCCTCCGCGAGGCTCATGACGGGGATGGGCCGGGCCTCGGGCACGAGGCTGGGGTCGGCGCTGAGCACGCCATCCACGTCGGTCCAGATCTGCACCTCGGACGCGCCAAGGGCCTCGCCCAGCAGGGTGGCGCTCGTATCGCTGCCGCCCCGGCCCAGGGTCGTGATGGCCCCATCGGGCGCGGCGCCGAGGAAGCCCTGGGTGACGAAGGTGGCGCCGGCGGCCAGCTCCGGGGCCCAGGCCTGGGCCGCCTTGCGGGTGGCCGCCAGCTGGGGCCGGGCGTGGCCGAAGCGGGCGTCCGTGTGCAGCACCTCGCCCACGTCGCGGAAGCGCGCCGGCGCGCCTCGCCTTTGCAGAAGGGCGGCGAAGAGCTGGGCGGAGAGCGTCTCGCCCACGGCCAAGGACGCGTCTCGCGCCCGGGGCGTGGCTTCGCCCAGCATGGCCATGCCCGCCAGGAGCTTCGCCAGGCGTTCGAAGATGGGCGCCCAGCCCGGCTGCACCTCATTCAGCAGGCCCAGGGCCTGGGCGGTATCGCGATGGCGCCGTTCCAAGGCCTCCTGCACGAGGCGGGCCTGGGCCGCGTCGCCCCGGCCCGCGAGGGCCACGGCCTCCAGGATGCGATCCGTGCTCCCCTTGAGGGCCGACACCACCACGAGGCCGCCCTGGGGCAGCTCGTCGAGCACGATATCCGCCGCGCGGCCCAGGGCCTCGGGGCTGCCCACGGAAGAACCGCCGAATTTGAGAACCTTGAGGGTCATGGAAGGCCTTTCAAAACGGCGTGATCGAGCCAGTGGGCGAGTCCGTCCCAGGCCATGAGGAAGGCGTCGTGGCCGTGGGGGCTGCGAAGCCATGTGAGCGAACCGAGGCGGCCCGCGTCCTCCGCGGCCCGGGCCAGCTCTTCCACGAGCGCGGGGAGGAAGAGGGTGTCGGAGGGGATGCCGAGGATGTGGAGGGGGTGCTCCAGGCCCGCCAGCGCTTCGCGCAGCCCGCCGCGGCCGCGCCCCAGATCGAAGCTGGCCATGGCGCCCAGGAGGATGCGCAGGCTTTCCCGGTCGAAGCGCTCGGCCAGCGCCGCGCCGTGATGATCCAGCCAGGCTTCCACAGAACGGGGGTCCCGCGCTGACGCGCCCACCCCCGAACCCCCGCCGCCGGGCCGGGCCAAGCCCGTCCCGGCGGCCCATCCAGATTCTCCGAAGCGCGCCTCCAGGCTGGCGCCGGATCGGAAGCCCAGCATGGCGACGCGGCGGGCGGCGGCGAGGGCCTCATCGTCGCCGAGGGGGAGTTCGAGGATGCGGCGCTGGGCGTGGCAGCTGGCGCGGATCCAGGCGTCGGCGCGGCCTCCGCACCCGAGGATGCCGAGGGCGCCGATCCGATGGGGGGCGAGGACCGCCAGTTCCAGGGCCACCATGCCGCCCAGGGAGCCGCCGATCGTCGCGTCGAAGTGGAGGTTCTCCGCCTCGATCCACTTCAGGAGCGCGGCGGCCAGATCCCGGGGGGTCAGTTCGGGGAAGGGCCGCAGATGGGCGGGGCCCACGCTGCCGTAACAGGAGCCCGGGAGGTTGGGACACCAGACGGTGGCGCGCTCGGCCTTAAGGGGAGCGCCTCCGGCGAAGAGGGGCCCCCACCAGCCCTTCACGCCTTCGCGGTCGGCCGCGTCCGGCCCCCCCGTGAGGGCGTGGAGAAGCAGCACCTTCACGGGGCCGGTGCCCACCTTGCGATGGGCGACGTGGATGGGCAGGGTGCCGCCGCCTTCCAGCGGCAGCTCACCCAGCCCGAGGGTGGCGGGGGTCATGCCTTCACCTGCGCGAGGAGGGAGGGGGTGGTGGTCATGGCGACTCCGAGGCAGACGATTCCCGGCCCCGTCGATTGGGGGGGATGGGTGATGCGCCCATGTCCCGTCCCGGTGATGCCGGGACGCCTCCGGGCGCGTCGAGGACGTGCCTCGTCAGCGCGGATTCGAGTTCCAAA
>CAYWDR010000264.1:0-3926 GCA_964457075.1 uncultured Solibacteraceae bacterium | reverse complement strand
GGGCTCCGCCCCGCCTCCGTTTCACCCGGAGCCCGGCGCCCGGAGCCCGGAGCCCGCGGCGGGGCGGCCCCCCCACCCGGCAATTTCCCTTTGATCCCCCGCCCCGGCGCGTTACACTACCTCGTTCAGGAGTGACCATGCTGTCCATCCGTCTTGCTCGTAACGGCGCCAAGAAGAAGCCCTTCTACCACATCGTCGTGTCCGAAAACGATCGCATCCCCACCGGCCGTGCGCTGGAGGTCCTCGGTTTCGTGAACCCCATCGCCAAGGCCGGCGAGACGGTCCGCATCAACAAGGAATTGGCCCAGGAGTGGGTCAACAAGGGCGCCCAGCCCTCCAAGACCGTGCTCGAGCTCTTCAAGAAGCACGCGATCCTGTAAGGTCCCTCTGAGTTGGAGAAGGCCGGGCCTTGGGTCCGGCCTTTTTCGTGGCGTAAAGTGAAGTCGGAGTTCCCCATGACCAAGCCCACCCTGGATCTGCAAGCCTTCCTCACGGACGTGATCACGCCCATGCTGGATCAGCCTGAGGCCTTCAAGGTCGACGTGAAGACGGAGGGCAAGAAAGTGGAGGCCCTCCTCCACGCAGCCCCCGGCGATATCGGCCGCATCATCGGCAAGAGCGGGCGCATGATCAGCTCCCTCCGCACCCTCGTGCAGGCGGCCGGCGAGAAGCACCACCTGGCCATCAGCGTGGAGATCCACGAGGAAGACCGGAAGCCCCGTGAGGAACGCGCCCCCCGCGAGGCCGAAGCCTGATGATCCTCATGGGCCACCTCGCCCGCGTGCAGGGCCTCAGGGGGGAGTTCCTCCTCCACGCCCTCACGGACGCCCCAGAACTGCTCGCCAAGGCCCAGGGGCTCATCCTCGCGCCGCCCCATCAGGATCTTGAACGGGACGAGCCCCAGCCCCCCGCCCGGCCCGTCACCGTGCGGGCCTTCCGCATGCATGGGGACCGGCCCTGCCTGGCCTTCGAAGGCATTCCCGATCGCACCGCCGCCGAGGGCTTCAAGGGTTGGGCCCTCTGGGGCCATGAGAACCGCGCCCGCTTGGCCGAGGGCGAAAGCTTCCGCCACGACTGGCATGGATGCGAGGTCTATCAGCGGGGCGTCAAGGTGGGCGAAGTGCTCCACCTGGAGCCCAGCCCCGCCGGCTACGACATGGTGGTGATCCGCGATACCCGCCCCGGCCGCCGGGGCACCCACGACGTCCCCTACATAAAGGCCTGGTGGACGACGGACCTGCCCAACCACCGCGTGGATCTGGTGGATGGCCCCGAGGGGATCCTGGAGCTGGATCGGATCGAGGAGTAGGCCTCACCGAATTCAGTCTCCCTCCAGGCCGCGCCGAAGGGAGGGTTTAGAGCCTTCCACTCCACCCATGCCCCCCATCCCCACGCCGCGCCTTCCCTGGATCCTCCTGGCCGGCCAGGTCGCCCTGGCCCAGGCCCCCGCGGAGCCCTTTCCCACGCTGGCGGAACTGGCAAAGGTTCGAGTCATCGTGGCCTCGAAGAACCTGGAATCCACGCTGGATTCCCCCTCTTCCATTACGGTGTTCACCCGGGCCGAGATCCAGCGGATGGGGTTTTCCTCCCTGACGGACCTCCTCAATTTCGTGCCCGGCATGCAGGCCCTCTTCGAGCCCACGGAAGGCCGCGACAACCTGCTTCAGGGGCGCGGCATCGCGGAGTCCTACGGCCAGTCCTTCCTCCTGCTCCTCGATGGCCAACGGCTGAACGAGCACTACACGGGCGGCTTCACCATCGCCAATCGCTTCATCGCGCTGGGCAACCTGGAGCGGGTGGAGATCATACGGGGCCCCGGTTCGGCCCTGTACGGCTCCAACGCCTTCAATGGCGTGATCAATCTGGTCACGGCCCGCAACCTCAACAACCTCACCCTGGAAGCGGGGGAGTTCTCCGCGGGACGGGCCGCGGTCAACCTGAGCGGCGGGCGCGGGAACTTCGCCTATTCAGGCTTCCTGCAGGCCTTCCAGGACCAGGGGTACCCCTACGAGGGGGTGTTCGACCGCAATGGGTTGCAGACGTCCACCCAGGACCCGCGCCAGGGGGCGGATGCCGTCGCCAGCCTGGAATGGGGCAAGGGCTTCCTCCAGATCCGCCATACCCGGCACCGCCTCCAGGATTACTACACCTTCCGCCGCCTGGATGACGGCGTGAACGAGGACCGCAACTCCCAAAGCCACCTCCGCCTGGGAACCCGGGTGGATCCGGGCCCCCGCCTCTCGGGAACCCTGGCCCTCTCTGGAACCCGCACGACCTGGAACTACAAGGGACGCACCCGCCTCAAGGGAACGCGACCCGCGGAAAGACTCCGCAGTTCCAACCTCATCCACGATTCGAGGGAGGCCACGGCGGACTTCGCCTATGCCCTAAACGAGGCCCACCGCTTCAACTTCGGAGCAAGCCACGAGGCCGCCTGGATCCCCCTGGCCTCGGTCAGCAGCAACTTCGACCCCATCACAGACGTCTACGTGGGCCCCTTCACCGAGTTCACCGGCGAGAACTACCGCTTCGTGGAAAACCGGCGGCGCAGCCTCCATGGCCTCTACGTCCAGCATCAGGCCCGCTGGAGCTCCCGATGGAGTTCCACCCTCGGCCTCCGCTACGACCGGTACAACGACGTGGGGTCCAGCACCAACCCCCGGGCGGCCCTGATCTTCGCCGCCAGCTCTTCAGACCGCTTCAAGCTGATGTTCGGCACCGCCTTCCGGGCACCGGGGCTGGGTGATCTCTGGGACCGGGATCTGGGGGTGACTCTCGGCAATCCAGACCTGGGCCCCATCAAGGTCCGCACGGCCGAGCTCGCCTACCACCACCAGGGCGGCGGATGGCAGGCCGCCCTCACCCTGTTCGACAATCGCGCCACCGGCCTCCTCTCGGGCGTGCCCGTGTCCAGCACCCTGACCCGGGTGGAAAACGTGGGGAGCAACCACAATCAGGGCTTCGAGGCGGAAGCTGCCAAGGAGTTCGGCGAGGACTGGCTTCTCCGGGTCAACTACACCCAGATCACACACGACGAAACGTTGGACCTCCCGGATCCTTCCGCCTTCGTCGCCGAGAAATTCGGAGCGAAGCGGTTCGGTTCCATCGTGGTGAACCGCAACTTCGGGGATTGGAACCTCAACGTGAACGGGGTCTGGCGGGACGAGATTCCGATTCTGCCTACCGACCAGTCCTTCTGGCTCCTCAACCTGACCCTCAGCTACCAGTGGCGCCCAACCCAGCGTTTGCAACTGAGCGCCCTGAACGTGCTCAATACCGCCTACGCTACGGCGGCCCGCAGTTCCGGGTTGGGCAGCCGCCCCGATGGAACGGTGGTACGCGATCTACCCCAGCGGGGCCGGCAGATCCTGTTGAGCTTCACCTGGCGTTTCTGACTCCGGCTTTGACCTGCGAGGGGGGTCGACTATCCAGCCAGCCCACGGGCCACGCATAGGATGTGTGACCCGCCTCACGCCTTGGTCCCCGGGGTCTTGAATGCCGAGCCAGGCGGGACCAAGCTCGGAAGAGCTTTTTGAGATAGGTGTATCCGAAAAGCCCCGGGAGCCGATCATGACCGCGAAATGGGTGACCCTCGATGGCAACGAAGCCGCCGCGACCGTGGCGCATCAGCTGAGCGAGGTCATCGCGATCTACCCGATCACGCCCAGCTCCACCATGGGGGAGTTCGCGGATGAGTGGTCCGCCGCGGGCGAGCCCAACATCTGGGGCCAGGTGCCCCGGGTGGCGGAGATGCAGAGCGAGGGCGGCGCCGCCGGCGCCGTGCATGGCGCGCTCATGGCGGGTTCGCTCACGACCACCTTCACGGCCTCCCAGGGCCTGCTGCTCATGATCCCGAACATGTACAAGATCGCGGGGGAGCTCACGCCCTTCGTGCTGCACGTGGCGGCCCGCACCCTGGCCACCCA
>CAYWDR010000263.1:0-3974 GCA_964457075.1 uncultured Solibacteraceae bacterium | reverse complement strand
TCGGGGGCGGAAGATCCCCTCGGGCACGGAAACCCTATAACCCTACCAGTCCAGTCAGGCACCCTCAACGGAAGCTTTTTGGGTTGACTCCCCTGGGATCCCCTGGCACGATTGGTGTTCTGGCGATGAGGGCGATTAGCTCAGTCGGTAGAGCAGCTGCTTTACACGCAGCCTGTCGGCGGTTCGAATCCGTCATCGCCCACCAGCACCGCTGGTGAAGTCATTCAGTGACAACACGGGGTTGTAGCTCAGTCGGTTAGAGTGCCAGCCTGTCACGCTGGAAGTCGCGGGTTCGAGCCCCGTCAGCCCCGCCAAAAAAGGCGCCCAACTGGGCGCTTTTTTGGCGTTTGGGCTGATGGGGCTCGGACCCGCGAGTGCGAAGGGACGGGCGTAAGCGGAGGCCCTCCTGTGGAGGGCCGGAGTAGCCCGGCACTTCGCGGCAGACCTAGCCCGCAGGGCGACGGGCTGCGGTTCGAGCCCCGCGATCGTGTGGGTCGCGCAGTTCGAGGCGGGTTCGTCAGCGGGGCGGACGGGGTTCGGACCCGCGAGCTGAACTCGCCCCTCAATCCTGCATGAACCAGATCCCCGAGATCAGCCCGTTTTGCACCTCGTAGATCTGTACCCCGCGGGTCAGGCGTCCATCCGGCCGGCCCTTGATCCAGATGTGGTCGATCACCTTGTTTCCGGCCACCATCCGCTCGGTGACCTCCATCCGCTGGGAAGGGGCGGCCGCAAAGCTCTGGCGCATGGCGGCCGCGCAATCCGCCTTGCCTTGCACCTGCGCCTTGTCTGGAAAGAGCCAAAACTTCACATCCAGTCCGAGGGTGGTCAATAGGACGTTCATGTCCTGGGCGTTGTAGGCCTCCACATGGCGGCTCACAACCGCCTCGGGAGACTTTGCGGGGTCGACCTTCGTGATCTCCTGCGGAGCCGCGATGGCATGGAGGATCAAAAGCGCGGCCGGAACAAGCATGAGCACCTCGGGGAAGCCACTAGAGCGTGTCCCAACTGCCATACCGGGTAAAGTAAAAGTCTGGATGACTATGAAACTGCCCCTCGTTGCCCTTTGCGGACGCCCCAACGTGGGCAAGTCCACCCTCTTCAACCGCCTCACCCGCACGCGGGCGGCCCTGGTCCACGACCTTCCCGGCATGACCCGAGACCGGTCCTACGGCAAGGTCACCATCGAGGATCGGGACCGGGATGCGGAGGAGGAGATCACGGGCCCCGGCGAGGTCTTCGATCTAGTGGATACGGGCGGCCTCGACTTCGAAGGCCAGGACGTCATCACCTCCGGCATCACCCGCATGGCCGAGTCGGCCCTGGCCGAGGCCCACGTCGTCATCCTCCTCGTGGATGGCCAGGGCGGCCTCACGGGCGGGGATGAGGAGATCGCCAAGCGGCTCCGCAAGCTCAATAAGCCCATGATCCTCGCCGTGAACAAGATGGACGGCGTGAAGGGCGGCGAGCCCGAGGGCGCCTTCTTCCAGCTGGGCTTCGACGAGATCGTGGGCATCAGCGCCTCCCACGGCCGCAACATCAATCAGCTCCTGGCCGCCGTGCGCGCCCGCCTGCCCTTCCACCGCACGCCGGAAGAGGCGGAAACCCACGAACCCGGCGACGAGCTGCGCTTCGCCATGATCGGCCGCCCCAACGTGGGCAAGAGCTCCCTCACGAACAAGCTCCTGGGCTACGAGCGCAGCCTCGTGAGCGAGGTGGCGGGCACCACCCGCGATACCGTGGACACCATCTTCCACCGCGAGGATCGCGTCTTCCGCCTCATCGATACCGCAGGCATCCGCAAGAAGGGCAAGACCCACGAAGGGGCCGAGAAGCTCTCCATCCTCAAGGCCCTGCAGGCCATGGCGCGAGCCGATGTGAGCCTCCTCCTCATCGATGCCGTCGAGGGCGTGACCCATCAGGATGCCGTCGTCGCCGGTTACGCGCAGGATGCTGGCGCCGCCGTGATCCTCGTCGTCAACAAGTGGGATCTCGTGGAGAAGGACACCTTCACATCGCTGGCCTTCGAGGACAAGATCCGCCACGATCTGGGCTTCCTCGCGCACGCGCCCATGATCTTCATCAGTGCCCTCACGGGCCAGCGCGTCTCCAAGCTCTTCGCCGTCATCAACGAGGTGGCCGACGCCCACTCCCGGCGCGTACCCACGGGCGAGCTGAACCGCTACCTGCGCGACACCGTGCAGGCCATGAGCCCCCACGCCCGGGATGGCAAGGTGCCCAAGCTCTACTTCATGACCCAGGTGGGTGTGCGCCCCCCCACCTTCGTCATCAAGGCCAACACCGCCGAGCTGCACTTCAGCTACATGCGCTACCTGGAGAACAAGCTGCGCGAGCGCTTCGGCTTCACGGGCACCCCCATCCGGCTCAGCATCCAAAAGAAGGGCAAGGGTGAGGGCGAAGCGCCCGACGTGGCGCCCGTGCGCCGCATCCTTGATCCCGGCGAGGGCCTCAAACCCTCCCGCAGCAACGAGGCCTTCCAGGCCCAGCGGGTGGAGAAGGCCAAGGCCCGGCCCCGCCCCAAGAAGGCGGAAGGGCCCAAGCCCGCCGCCAAACAGGCCCCCCGGAAGGGGCCCGGGGCCCCTCCCAAACGGACCCGCCAGAAGTCCACGAAGCGGGGTTGAGGGGGTAGGGGCCAAAGGCGTGAAGGGCTGGGTAGGCTGATTTTTGCCAAGGCAAAAATCAGTAATAATATTTTTTTGTTCGATTTTCATTCACCCCGTAGGCATTCTAAATAATTATATATTTACGGTTGTCAACATTGATGGAACTCGATTCCATTAATGTTAACAATTTTTCGCACATCTTAATGTGAGGTCTAGCCAGAGTTGGGAAGCTTTCCCTCTTTCCCAACCCATCGAAGCCCCGATCCGGTCCCCCCGCATCGGGGTTTCTCATAGCCCGGAGCCCGCCCCATGGCCCAACGCCTTCCCCTCACCGCCCTCGCCCTGGCCCTCAGCGCCTCGGCCGCCCTCGCCGGGTCCCCGGAACATGCCGCCCGCGTGCAGGCTTCCGCCAGCCACGTCATGGCCCAGCGCCAGGCCCTTGGCCTGAGCGGCCTGCACGGTTTCAAGGTGATCAACACCGCGACGGACGAGCTGGGCATGACCCACGCCCGCTTCCAGCAGACCTTCCAGGGCGTGAAGATCTTCGAGGGTGAAGTGATCACCCACATGGACGCCGAAGGCAGCCATCGTCCCATGACCCTCGCCCACCGGACGGTGGCCGCCCTGAACACCACCCCCGGCCTCGGCGCCGGCGAGGCCCTCGCCCTCGCGCACCACGCCCTCGCCCCCAAGGGCGGGTACGCCCACACCCCCACGGCGGAACTCGTGATCGTGCCCGAAACGGAGACCCTCGTCGTCCGCCGCGGCCGGCTCCGCAGCGAGGACATGGACATCACCCGCGAGCAGGTGGTCCGCTACACCCTGGCCTACCACGTCCACACGGAGTTGGAGAACGGCACCGAGGAGACGGCCCACACCGACTTCCTCATCAACGCCCATACGGGCGCCCAGATCGATCGCTGGAGCACCCTCCACACCGCCGGCGCGAACGGCTCGGGCAACAGCCAGTTCTCCGGCAACGTCACCCTGCAGACCAACAGCACCGCCACCGGCTATGAGATGCGGGATATGACCCGCGGCACCGGCGGCAACACCACCACCAACCTGAACCACGCCACCAGCGGCACCGGCACCATCTACACGGACGCCGATAACGGCTGGGGCGACGGCGCCAACTACGTGGAGGGTTCCTCCACCACCGCCGCCAACGGCCAGACGGCCGCCGTGGACGCCCACTACGGGCAGGGCGTCACCTGGGACCTGTACAAGAACGTCTTCGGCCGCAACGGCATCGATGGCGCCGGCACGGCCACCTACAGCCGCGTGCACTACTCCAACAGCTACGACAACGCCTTCTGGTCCGATAGCTGCTTCTGCATGACCTACGGC
>CAYWDR010000262.1:0-4012 GCA_964457075.1 uncultured Solibacteraceae bacterium | reverse complement strand
AGGAGAGCGGCCGCTGGACCTTCTACGGCAAGGAACTCCTCCGCTTCAAGGACCGCAAGGACGCCGGCTTCTGCCTGGGACCCACCCACGAGGAAGTCATCACGGATATGGTCCGCCGCAGCGTGCGCAGCTACAAGCAGCTGCCCATGAACCTCTTCCAGGTGCAGAGCAAGTTCCGAGATGAGATCCGGCCCCGCTTCGGCCTCATGCGTGGCCGCGAGTTCATCATGAAGGACGGCTACTCCTTCCACGCCACGGATGCCGACTGCGACCGCGAGTACTGGGCCATGTTCAACGCCTACAAGCGGATCTTCAGCCGGCTGGGCGTGAAGTTCCGCCCCGTCGAGGCCGATAGCGGCGCCATCGGCGGTTCCTTCACCCATGAGTTCCACGTGCTGGCGGGCTCCGGCGAAGATGCCATCCTCAGCTGCGACAGCTGCGACTACACCTCCAACGTCGAAAAGACGGAGGCCCCCAAGCTGGCCGTCCTAGACCATGGCTCGCCCATGGAATTGAAGCGGGATCACTTCCGCACGCCCGGCATCCTCGGGCAGGTGGAGCAGGCCGCGGCCATGAAGGACGCCGATCACGATGGCATGCCCCTCATCCAGACCTCGAAGTTCTACCTCTTCCACGCCCTGTTCACGGACGGCACCAACAAGCTCGTGGGCGCCGTCCTGCGGGGCGATCACGATGTGAATCCCGTGAAGGTCAAGAACCTCGTGGGCGCCGCCGAGATCGACCTCTTCCCCATCGAGGAGGCGGAGGCCTTCACCGGGGCCAAGTCGGGTTTCATGGGCCCCGTGGGCCTCAAGCCCGTCCAGATCATCGTGGACCTCAGCCTGCAGGGGGCCGTGAACCTCACCTGCGGCGCCAACAAGACGGACTTCCACCACTTCGGCCTGGATCCCCACCGGGATCTGCCCGGCGCCACCTTCGCCGATATCCGCTTGGCGGTGGAAGGCGACGTATGCACCCGTTGCGGGAAGGGGCACTACCAGCCCTACCGAGGCATCGAAGTGGGCCAGGTCTTCAAGCTCGGCATCAAGTACTCCAAGTCCATGGGCTGCACCTTCCTCGATGAGAACGGGAAGGATCAGCCGATGATCATGGGCTGCTACGGCATCGGCGTCACGCGCACCGTGGCCGCCGTCATCGAGCAGAACTATGACGAGGACGGCATCATCTGGCCCTGGTCCGTGGCCCCCTACCAAATCCACCTGCTGAACCTGGATCCCGCCAACGCCGAGGTGAATCTGGTGGCCAACCGCATCGAGACGGAGCTCGAGGCCGCTGGCTTCGAGGTGCTCCACGACGATCGCGAGGGCATGAGCCCCGGCGCCAAGTTCAAGGACGCCGATCTCCTGGGCTTCCCCCTGCGCCTCATGGTGGGCACCAAGGGCCTCAAGGAGGGCGTCGTGGAACTCCGCGACCGCCGCACCAAGCAGGTCACCAAGGTGGCCCCGGATGCCGTGCTCGGCGCCGTGCGCGCGGCCAAGGACCGGATCTTCGAGGGGCTCGAGACGGCGGGGGGTCGCTGATGGCGGAAGGACGGGTCCATCTCACCACCTTCATCGAGGGCGTGCTCGTCCATGGGAAGGAGATGCCCTTCGTCCTGCTCGTCCCCACGCCCCACAGCCCCCACCGGGGCCTGCTGATGCCCGCCCAGATTCCCTGGGCTCCGGGCTTCCTGCCCACCTCCCTGCTCAACGCGCAGATCGACGCCGCCTGGGGCATCAAGTTCCGTTTCGTGGACCCCAGCACCCTGCCCGTCGTCTTCGACGAGCGCACCAGCCGCCTCTCCACCCCCTGGCTCCTCCGCCTGGAGGGTCTGGAGGGGCAGCAGCGCCTCTACCTCACCCACCTGCTGCGAACCAAGGCCCCGGATGAAGATCTCCCCACGCCGCCCCCCGGCGGCCAATGGGTCAGCGAGAAGGCCCTTTCAAGCATCGATCTCCTCCCGGGCGTTCGCCGCCTCTGTGAGGCCGCGCTTAGGCAGGTTCGCGAATCCTGAATTTGCTTTTCGCACCCCTCGCAAAAAAGAACGGCGCCCAAAGGCGCCGTTCTTTTTTGCGAGAGTTGAAGAGCTGGCTACATCTGCTCGAAGGCATTAAAGAAATAGCTGACTTCGAACTGGGCGGAGGCGGGGGCGTCGGAGCCGTGGGTGGCGTTGTGGCCGATGTTGGCGCCGAAGCGCTTGCGCAGGGTGCCGGCGTCGGCCTTTTCGGGGTTGGTGGCGCCCATCAGATCGCGCCAGCCCAGGATGGCGTTCTCGCCTTCGAGCACCATGAGGGCCACGGGGCCCTCGGTCATGAAGTCCTCGAGCTCCTGGTAGAAGCCCTTGCCCACGTGCTCGTGGTAGAAGCCTTTGCAGAGGGCGGGGGTCAGCTGGGTCATCTTCAGGGCCACGATCTTGAGGCCGCTCTGCTCGATGGTGGTGATGATCTCGCCGATATGGCCGTCCTTGACGGCGTCGGGTTTGACGATGGCGAAGGTGCGTTCCAGAGCCATGAATTCCTCCAAAGATCAATGTTCCAGTCTGCCGGAGGAAGCCATCCCCAGCAAGGAAAAGGGTTGTAGCGGAGGACAGGAGTGGGGACTGTGCTGGGAAATCCGCGCCGGGCCAGCTACAATCAAGGGTTTACGCGACTGGAAGCCCCCATGCTCGATGATCTCCTCAAGAAAGTCTTTGGTTCCAAGAACGAGCGCGAGCTGAAGCGGCTCTGGGCCAAGGTCCAGACCATCAACGCGCTCGAGCCCAGGATCTCCGCCCTTTCCGATGACGAGCTGCGGGCCATGACGCCCGTGCTCAAAGAAAAGCTGGCCGGTGGCGCCACGTTGGACGACATCCTGCCCGAGGCCTTCGCGGTCTGCCGCGAGGCGAGCAAGCGCGTGCTCCGCATGCGCCACTTCGACGTGCAGCTCGTGGGCGGCATGGTGCTCCACGAGGGCAAGGTCTCCGAGATGCGCACCGGTGAAGGCAAGACCCTCACGGCCACGCTGCCCCTCTACCTGAACGCCCTCGCGGGCGAGGGCGCCCACCTCGTCACCGTGAACGATTACCTCGCCCGCCGCGACGCGGAGTGGATGGGCCGCCTCTATACCTGGCTCGGCCTCACCGTGGGCATCATCCAGCACGGCCTGGACGACCAGGAGCGCCGCGAGGCCTACGCCTGCGACATCACCTACGCCACCAACAACGAGCTGGGCTTCGACTACCTGCGCGACAACATGAAGTGGGACTTGGCCGACTTCACCCAGCGCGGCTTCCATTTCGCCATCGTGGATGAGGTGGATAGCATCCTCATCGACGAGGCCCGCACCCCCCTGATCATCGCGGGCTCCTCGGAGGAGGACACTTCCAAGTACTTCCGCATCGATCAGGTCGTGCCCAAGCTCGAAGTCGAGACCCACTTCAAGATCGAGGAGAAGGATCGCCAGATCATGCTCACGGACGCGGGCATCGCCCACGCCGAGGAGCTGCTGGGCGTGCCCAACCTCTACGATCCCTCCGCCATCGAGACCCTTCACGGCCTCAGCCAGGCCCTGCTCGCCCACAACCTCTACAAGCGGGACGTGGATTACATGGTGCGCCCCAAGGAGGATGGCCGCGGCATGGAAGTGGTCATCGTCGACGAGTTCACGGGCCGCCTCATGCCCGGCCGCCGCTGGTCCAACGGCCTCCATCAGGCCATCGAGGCCAAGGAGGGCGTGGAGGTCAACGCCGAGAACCAGACCCTGGCCACCGTCACCTTCCAGAACTTCTTCCGCATGTACAAGAAGCTGGGCGGAATGACGGGCACGGCCGAGACTGAAGCCAAGGAACTCTGGGAGATCTACAAGCTGGACGTCGTGATCGTCCCCACCAACCGGCCCATGGTCCGCAGGGATTTCGCCGATACCGTCTACGCCACCCAGAAGGGCAAGACCAAGCCCATCGTCGCGGAGATCAAGGAGCTCCACGCCAAGGGCCAGCCCATCCTCGTGGGCACCGCCAGCAGCGATAGCAGCG
>CAYWDR010000261.1:0-4014 GCA_964457075.1 uncultured Solibacteraceae bacterium | reverse complement strand
GCCCTGGATCCCTACGAGGTCCTCTACGAGGACACCCACCTCCTCTTCGTGAACAAGCCCGCGGGCCTCCTCACGGTGCCCACGGAGGGCGGCAAGGAAGCGACCCTCGCGGACGCCATCACGGACCACTACCAGCGCCGCGGCTTCAAGCGCTTCCAGCTCTTCATCGTGCACCGCATCGACCGCTGGACGAGCGGCGTGCTCGTCTTCGCCAAGACGCCCGAGGCCCTCACGGGGCTGAAGAAGATGTTCGAGCTCCACAAGATGAACCGCGTGTACAAGGCCGTCCTCGTGGGCGAGATCCCGGAGAACAGCGGCACGCTGAAGGGCCACCTCATCGAGCAGGCGAAGACCCTGCGCATGCGCGTGGTGGATCCCAAGAAGAAGCAGGCCGAGGGGGCCCAAAGCGCCATCACCCACTACCGCGTGCTGGAGCGCCTCCCGGGCCACACCGTTGTGGAAGTGAAGCTGGAGACGGGGCGCCGCAACCAGATCCGCGTGCAATTCGCCGATCGCGGCTTTCCCCTGTTGGGCGATCAGGTCTACGGCGAGGCGAGCGAGCTGCTGGACCGCCAGGCCCTCCACGCCGAGATGCTCGGCCTCAAGCACCCCATCACGGAGGAGACGATCACCGTCACCGCCCCCCTGCCCAAGGACATGGACAAGGCCCTGCGCGCCCTCCGGAATCTGGCCCGGGTCGGGCGTGCCGCCGAAGGCAAGAAGGGCGAGGAGGGCCTCTACAAGCCCAAGGAAACTAGGGAGAACAAGGACAAGCGCGTGGCCCGCGCCAAGCGGTACGAGCCCTCGGAGACCCGCACCGGGGCCCGCCCCAGCCGCCCCCGCGCGGAAGGTGATGAGCGCCCCCCCCGGGGCCCCCGCAAGGACTTCGGCGACCGCCCCAGCCGCCCCCGAACTGATGACGAGCGCCCCCGCCGTCCCCGCGCCGAGGGGGAGGAACGCCCCGCTCGCGGCCCTCGGAAGGATTTTGGCGACCGCCCCGCGCGGCCCCGCCGCGAAGGCGAGGAGCGCCCCGCCCGGGGCCCCCGGAAGGATTTCGGCGACCGCCCCAGCCGCCCTCGCGCCAAGGGAGAGGATCGACCCGCTCGCGGCCCCCGGAAGGATTTCGGCGATCGCCCCTCCGGGCCCCGCGCCGCCTCGGGCCCCCGGCCCAAAACCGGCGCGACTCCCCGCGGCAAGGCCGGCGCCAAGCCCGGCCCCCGCAGGCCCAAGAAGTTCTAGGCGCGGGAACACACCCCGCGGAAGCCGCACCCCTTCCTCGTGATCCTCCTTGCCCTCGCCCTTCAGACTCCGCCTCCCACCTGGGAAGCGCCTTGGCGTCCGGAAGTCTTCAGGGCCACCTTGCCCCCGCTCAAGCTGGATGTCTCCGGCCGCCGCCCCTCTCCGCAGGCGAAGGGGCAGCGGTCCGGGGAGGCCACGGTGGAGGTGGTGGCCCCGGGAATGTCCGAGACCTTCGCCGAGCGAGTTCAGCTGCGGCTGAGCCTTGCGGCCGTGGCTCGGGAGGCCTTCAGCCTTGCCGGGCGAGGCTCCCTGGAAGGCCACGCCATGCTGGCCACCTTCGGGGCCTTCGACGCCAGCAACATCCAAGGCCTGGCCAACGCCCAGACCCGCGCCCTCCAGGACCTCTTCAACCCGCCCCGGGTGCGGCCCACCCTGAAGGAATGGACCGTCGAGGTCCAGGCGGAGGGCCCCCGTTAATTACAGGTAGTCCTGGTAGAGCCGGTCCAGCACCACGGCCATGGCCAGATCCCGATCCGTGACGCCCCGCTCGTGATGGCTCGTGAGCTGGGCCACGACCCAACGCCAGCCCAGGGTGAGGTCCGGGTGGTGGTCCACCCGCTCCGCGTGTTCCGCCGCGGCCACGACATAACCCAGGGCCCGGGTGTAAGCGGCGAAGGCGAACCGCTTGCGCAGGGTGAGGCCCTGAGCCTCGCCTTGGGCCACCCAGCCGGGGTTGGCCTGGAGGAAGGCCTCCAGGGAGGCCGGCGGCACGAGGCCAGGTTTGGACATGCGTTCCCCCCTTTGGCATCCTAATCCGTTGGTCCGGCCCCGGGCCACGGGAGTTGCCCTATGCCCTTCGCCAATCCACCGCTGTCTGGTCGCGTGGCCTTCGTCACGGGATCCAGCCGGGGCATCGGGCGGGCCATCGCGCAGGAGCTGGCCACCTGGGGGGCCGGCGTGGCCGTGCATGCCCTCAAGAACCTGGACCTCGCCGAAGCCGTGGCCGAAGGCATCCGTGCCCAAGGCGGCCGGGCCGTGGCCGTGCAGGGGGATGTGCGCGACAAGGACGCCATGGACGCCTGCACCAAGGCCGCGGAAGCCGCCCTGGGGCCCATCGACATCCTCGTGAACAACGCCGGCACGCGGAAGGACGGCCCCTTCATCCTCATGGGCGACGACAAGTGGGAGGAGGTGATGGGAGTGAACCTCAAGGGCACCGTCCTCGCCACCAAGGCCATGGTGCGCGGCATGATGGGACGCAAGTGGGGCCGGGTCGTGAACATCGTGAGCCCCACCGGCGTCATCGGCATGGCCGGGCAAACGAACTACGGCGCCAGCAAGGGGGCCGTGATCTCCCTCACCAAGAGCCTCGCCCGGGAACTGGCCCCCTTTGGCGTGCTCGTGAATGCCGTGAACCCCGGCATCATCCACACGGAGCTCACCTCCGATCTCAGGCCGGAGCAGATCAAGGAATTGCTGGCTCCCACCATCCTCAAGCGGGTGGGTGAGCCGGAGGAAGTGGCCCGGGTGGTGGCCTTCCTATGCAGCGATTGGGCCAGCTACATGAGCGGCCAGATCGTGAACGTGGACGGGGGGCTATGCCCCTGAGGGGGCAAGCGCATTTTTAGCCGGAAGCGACTGCAGCCGCGGTTCCAAGGTGGCTTCCCCGGACGCCTTCACCTTCACGATCCACAGCCAGTCATACGTATCCAGGGACCAGTAGGGCACGGGCCCCTTCACGCCCAGGGCCCGAACCAGCTTCTTCATCAAATCGTGATGCCAGCAGACGAGCACCGTGCGCCCGCGGTGCTCGCGCAGGATCTCGGCGGCGAGGGGCTCGCTCTCCTCCTTCGTCTTCACGAGGGGCACCCGTCCGAGTTTCGCCGCCAGGGGGGCGAGGGTCTCCCGCGTCCGTTTCAAATCCGTGGTGTAAAGCACGTCGGGCCGGAAGGCCTCCAGCAGGGGAACCAGGGCCTTGGCCCGGCTCAGGCCGGCCTCCGCCAGCGGGGAGTCGCCGTCGAAGAGGGACCGGCGTTCGGCGTGGCGAAGCAGCACCACCGTGGTGTCCTGGGCGCCGAGGGCCATCGCGAACGCGAGCAGGCCGGCGAAGATGGCTCCGCGGCGAAGGAGGGAAACGAACATGGGCGCTCCGGTCATCCTGGGGTTATGGATTTAATAAGGTAGAAGCCTGCAGCGTGTTGCGCATGAGCCCCGCGATGGTGAGCGGCCCCACGCCGCCCGGCACGGGCGTCACGGCCGAGGCCACCCGCATCGCCTCTCCAAAGCGCACATCTCCACAGAGCACCGCCCCTTTAGCCTTCAGCGCTTCCATTTTTTTCGGTTCACCTTCGAAGATCCGGGCCGCCAGGCCCGGATCTTCGACCCGGTTGATGCCGACATCAATGACCACCGCCCCCGGCTTGATCCAGGATCCCTCCACCATGCCGGGGCGGCCCACGGCGGCCACGAGGAGATCCGCCTCGCGGCACACGGAAGGCAGATCCGCCGTGCGGCTGTGGGCCACGGTCACGGTGGCGTGCTGCTCCAGGAGCATGAGGGCCATGGGCTTGCCCACGATCTCGCTGCGGCCCAGCACCACGGCCCGCTTGCCCTTGAGGCTCACGCCGTGGAGCTCCAGCATCCGCATCACGGCGCTGGGGGTGCAGGGGCGCAGTCCCGGCAGGCCCTGGAAGAGCAGACCCTGGTTCATGGGGTGGAATCCGTCCACGTCCTTGGCGGGGCTGATGCGGTGGAGGGCCGCCTTGGCATCCAGGC
>CAYWDR010000260.1:0-4092 GCA_964457075.1 uncultured Solibacteraceae bacterium | reverse complement strand
GGTGGATGGGCATCACGGGGAAGAGCTGCTCGATGGCCCAGTGATCGGGCATGGATTGGAAGATGCTGAAGTTGGCGATGAGCTTGTCGGCGAGGCTCTTGTTGAGGTCCCGGAACTCCTCGGGGATGTACTTGAGGCTCTTGGAACCCAGGAGTTTGTTGAGCTTGCGGCAGACTTCCCAAAAGAGCGTCTCGCCCTTGGACCGGTCTTCGAGGCTCAGGTAGCCCAGATTGAAGAGCGTGAGCATCTCGTCCTTTTGCGTGACGGCGTCGTTGAACATCTCCGAGAAGTTCTTCACCGACATGTTGTCCCGCGTGTAGGCCAGCTCCTTGAGGATCTGGGGCTCCTTGCCCGTGAGCTCCACCTTGTACTTGGTGTGGGTCGTATCGATGAGCCCGATGATGTCCACCACCACGATCTGGTGGTAGGCCACGATGGCGCGGCCGCTCTCGCTCAGTAGGCCGGGCATGGGCACCTGCTCTTGCGTGCAGATGTCCTTGCAGGTGTAGACGACGTCCGCCGCGTACTGATCCACCGTGTAGTTCATGGAGGAGCTGAAGGTGGTCTTGGAGCCGTCGTAATCCACGCCGAGGCCGCCACCCACGTTGAGGTACTTGAGGGGCACGCCCATCTTCTGGAGCTTGGCGTAGATGCGGGTGGCCTCCTTGATGGCGGCCTTCACGCGGCGGATGTCGGTGATCTGGCTGCCGATGTGGAAGTGCAGTTCCTGGACGGAGGCGAGCAGATCTTTCTTCTCCAGGATCTCCACGGCCTCGAGGATCTCGCGGGTGGTGAGGCCGAACTTGGCGTGATCACCGGCGCTCGTCTCCCACTTGCCGCTGCCCTGCGCATTGAGCTTGGCGCGCAGGCCGATGAGCGGCTCCACCTTCAATTCCTTCGCCACCTTGAGGATGAGGGGCAGCTCCGTCATCTTCTCCACGGTGATGAGGCACTTGCGGCCGGCCTTGCGTGCGAGCAGGGCCATGCGGATGAAGGCCTCATCCTTGTATCCGTTGCACAGGATCAGGGCCTCGGGGTGGAGATCCATGCTTAGCGCGATGATCAGCTCGGGCTTGGAGCCCGCCTCCAGGCCGTAGTGGTACTTGGTGCCGGCCCGGGTGATCTCCTCGACCACTTCCTTGGTCTGGTTCGTCTTCACCGGATAGACGCCCTGATAGTGCCCCTCGTAGCCGAACTCGAAGATGGCCTTGCGGAAGGCCTCGTTCACCTCGGTCACGCGGTCCGAGATGATCTGCGGGAAGCGAAGCGTCAGCGGCGTGCGGATGCCCTTCTTCTTCAGGGCCTGCACGATCTCGAATACGTCGGCGCAGAGATTTTCATCCTGGGTGGGCGTCACCTCCAGGTGCCCCTTCCCGTTGATGCCGAAGTAACCGTTGCTCCATTCCTTGATGCCATAAAGCGTCGCCGCGTCCTGGACGGTCCAGTGCTTCATGGGCATCGATAGGGCCTCCTTAGGCTTTGCGGCGCAAAATGGCCGGAAGTTCGTTTATAGGGTTAAATGCTATGAGAACCAAGGGGAAATCCTAACCCGAGCGCCCGGTGCCTCCATGACCCTTTCCCAGCCCCGCCCCGAGCGGTACACCATCGAGGATTACTTCTCCTGGCCCGGGGAGGGGCGGCAGGAGCTGGTGGAGGGCGTGCTCCATGCGATGGCGCCGGCCCCCAGCACCCACCATCAAGCCGCGTTGAGAAAGCTCACGAAGCTCCTGGAGAAGTCGCTGGATCGCAGCGGGCGGGGCACGGATTCGGGGGGGAGTTGCGCCCTCTTTTTCGCGCCCGTCGACGTGGTGCTGGGGCCCGATACGGTGGTCCAGCCGGACCTCGTCGTGGTGTGTGATCCGGCCAAGATTACCCATCGCGCCATTGAAGGCGCCCCGGATCTGGTGGTCGAAATCCTCTCTCCCTCCACTGCCTTGAATGATCGCCGCACCAAGCGGGCGCTATACGAGGCGGCCAGGGTGCCCGAGTACCTCCTCGTGGATCCCCTCGAAGGCATCGCCGAGTTGTATCGGCTGGGCGCCGAAGGGCGCTACGCGCCTTCCCTCGTGCTGGCGCTGGAGGATGCCCTCGACGTGCTCGGGCTGGGGATCACGGAGACGGTGGGGCATCTCCTAGGATCCGCGCCACCGTCTTGATCCAGTGCTGCTGGCGCACTCGCCTCAGGGCTCGCCGCTTCGTCCGCCGCCGCCACTGGTTGGCCCCCAGGCGTAGCTGATGTCCCGGCACTTCATGCAGTTCATCCGGCGCTCCCCAGAGGGCCGGGTCTCCCCACAGGGGCGCATGGTTCCAGGGGCAGACTTCCTGGCAGGCATCGCAGCCCGCGGCCCACCGGGTCTCCTTCAACGCCTTCAGCACGGGGGCCGGGGGCTCCGCTTCCGTTTCGATGGTGTAGGTGGTGAGGCAGAGGGCGGGGTCCAGGCGGAAGGCCTCCAGGGCGCCGCTGGGGCAGACCTCCAGGCATCTTGTGCAAGTGCCGCAGTGCTCGGCCTCGAAGGGCCGGTCGGGGGGCAGCTCGGCGCTGAGGAGGAGGACGGCCAGGAAGCCCCAGGAGCCGTCCTTGCCCAGGATGAGGAGCGTGTGTTTGCCCTGCCAGCCCAGGCCCGCCCGGGCGGCCAGCTGGCGTTCCAGGATGGGGGCCGTGTCCACGCAGACGCGACCCTCCAGTCCCGGCCAGCGCCCCTGGGCCTCCGCCAGCAGGCCCGCGAGGCGGGGCTTGAGGATGAGGTGGTAGTCCTCGCCCCAGACGTAGCGGCTCAGCTTGAGGCTGCCGGGGACCTGGCCCGGGATGGCGTCGGGCCGCGCATAGGGAAAGAAGCCCACGAGGGCCGTGCGGCCTGCGGGGAAGACGGTGCGGGGATCCACCAGCGCCTCGGGGTCCAGGTAGGGAAGGAGGGCGCCCCGGCCCGAGTCGAACCAGGCCCGGAGATTGGGCGCTTGGGCCTCGAAGGGCTCCATGGAGGCGAAGCCCACCCGCGCGAAACCCAAGTCCAGGGCCCGCCCCCTCAGCCACTCCTTGAATTCCCCCGCGCCGGGATGCTCCACTTCCTTCATCCTTCATCCTTAATACTTCATCCCCCCATGGACATCCTCACGCTGGAACTTCTCGATGTCACGGCCTACCAGGCCCTGCTTGCCCTGCGCGAGCACTTGCAGTCCCATCCGCTGCAAAGTTTCCGCGTGACGGGCCAGGACGACCTCGTGCGCGGCAACGTGGCGCGTTTCCTGGAGAAGCAGGGGCGGCGCTTCGAGGCCTCCGTGCAAGGCCGTAGCTGGGCCCTCGCCGTGGAATCCCTCTCCGCCACCCGCGGGAGCCTCGTGCGCCGGCCCCCCGTCCTCCTCACCCGGGCCGCCTTCACCCCCGGCGATCGGGCCCTGGGCCGCCAGTTGCTCCTGGGCGTCGTCCGCAATCTCGACCGCGGCGTGGCTTGGATCTGTCTCGCCCACGAGGCGCTGAACCTCCTGGAGGATCCCGTCGCCCTGGAGGCCTTCGAGGCGCTGCGGGAGGATGGCATCGCCCTCTTCGTCTCCGAGTCCTCCGCCGCCTGGCACGGCGCCTCGGCACCTTTCCCATTCATGAAGGACGATGTGTGGCAGGAGGCCCTGGGACGCGGGGAGCTGACGGTGCTTTGAGGGCCGGAAGCGCGCATGGAATTGGTAACCGCGAATGACGCGAATTTCCGCGAACCGGATAGGATGGGCTTTCCGGGCAAGCCCAAACGACCTCGTTTTTCTTCGCGTTCATTGGCGTCATTCGCGGTTAAACCATGAACATCCCCACCTACATCACCATCGCCCGCATCCTCATGGTGCCCATCCTCGTGGTGGTGCTCATGACGCGGGTCCAGAACCACGAAATCATCGGCGTCACCGTGTTCTGGATCGCCTCGCTGACGGATTGGCTCGACGGTTACCTGGCGCGCCGCTGGAAACAGGTCACGGTGCTGGGCAAGCTATTGGATCCCCTGGCGGACAAGCTGCTGGTCGCGGGCGCGCTCATCAGCCTCGTGGAGCTGGATCTCGCGCCCGCCTGGATGACCTTCATCATCCTGGGCCGGGAGTTCGCCATCACGG
>CAYWDR010000259.1:0-4174 GCA_964457075.1 uncultured Solibacteraceae bacterium | reverse complement strand
GATCTTCACGGATCACGGCTACGTCTACGCCATCAAGGTCTACGACATCCCCGAGAGCGGCGCCGCCAACCGCGGCAAGCACATCAAGAACCTCGTCAGCTTGAAGGACGGCGAGAACCCCGTCACCTTCATGGCCCTCCGGGACTTCCCCGAAGGCGAGTTCCTCGTCTTCGCCACATCCGACGGCACCATCAAGAAGACGAGCCTTTCCGCCTACGCCAACATCCGCGCCAACGGCCTCATCGCCCTCAATATCGAGGACGGCAACCGCCTCGTGGCCGTACGCCGCTCCACGGGCACCCAGCACGTGCTCCTGGCCTCGGCGCTGGGCAAGGCCATCCGCTTCCCCGAGGAGGAGGTCCGCGCCACGGGCCGCGCCACCACGGGCGTCCGCGGCATGAAGATGGCCGATAAGGACCACATCGTCGATATGGAACTGGCGGACGCCCTCCCGGATCTGCCGGAAGGGGTGGAGGCCGACGAAAGCACTGCCGCCTACGGCATGCTCCTCACGGTCACGGAAAAGGGCTTCGGAAAGCGCAGCCTCGTGCAGGATTACCGCCTGCAGGGCCGCGGGGGCCAGGGCGTGATCAACATCCGGGCAGGGGTCCGCAACGGCCACGTCGTCGGATTCAAGATCATCCGCCCCGACGAGGGCTGCCTCCTTATCACGTCGGAGGGCATGACCATCCGCTTCGATGGCGATAGCGTCCGCAAGACGGGCCGCGCCGCCATGGGCGTCAGCCTCATGAAGACGGCCTCCGCCGAGGATAAGGTCGTGGGCATCGCCAAGATCGACGCGGCCGCCCACGCCCTCGACGAGGAGGACGACGACGAGGTGGGGATGCCGGGGCCCGATGAGTCCGGGCAGCAGGGAAAACTCACGTTGGAGTAGCGCTCCAAGCGGGCTCTACAGCACCTCAAAAAGGCGGACCCAAAAGCAGGGTCCGCCTTTTTGCGTAAGAAAAGCGTTGCGGTTGGAAGCGGGGGGCTAGAGCCAGGCGGCCCAGTCCCCACCCGGGATCTCGGTGGCTTCCTTCTCTAGTTTGGGCAGATGTTCCATGTGGAACGTCCAGGCCCAAGCGACGTAGGTGGCGCCCCCTTCCAGGAGGACGGGGAGGAGCCGGGCCTCGGCGCCGGCTTCGGAGGCGACGGCGTCGAGGTCGGCGAGGGCCCGTTGAAGGGCCTCCTCGTCGTCGTAGCCGATGAAGTCGCCGACGACCCAGCCGGGGCCCGGGGGCAGGGCGGGGGGGATGCTCCCGGGGACGAGGGCGGGAAGGCCGACGGCGGGCATGTGGAAAAGGCGGCCGGGGGCGTAGGCGCGGCAGGTGCCCTGAGGGTGGGTGCGGGTGACCCACCGGTGCTGGGCGCCCCCCTCCCGAAGGGAGCCGTAGACGAAGAGGCCGTCGGCGTTCATGGCCGGGCCCTCACTTCATGGATCGCATCTTGCGAAGCCAGGCCGTGAAGGTGGGGGTGGAAGCCAGCTCCGGGCCGAGGATGTGGAGGGTGGCGGCGCTGGTAGGGTCCTTGGGATAGGGGAGGTCGGGGAACTCGTGTGACTCGTCCACGGTGGCGACGAGCTTCTCCCACGCGAGGAGAGTGAGCTCCACCCCCGGCGCCGCCTTTCGGGCCCGGCGCAGGGATTGAAAGGCCGCGCCCGGCTGGTCGGCCGTTTGGAGGAGGTAGGTCTGCAGCCAGTGCATGAGGGCGGGGGAGTCCACGCCCATCTTGGCCGTCCACATATCCAGGGCCTCGAGGTCTTCCGTTTGGAGGGCGGCGTGGACGAAGAGGGGGAAGAGGCCGAAGGGGTCGGCGCCGGATTCCGAGAATGTCTCCACGGCGAGGGCCACCACCTCCTCGGGCCGGTCCAGCTCCCCGAGGGTGTAGGCCAGCTCCCGCTGGCATCGGTGGAGGCGCAGGACGGGGATGTCCTCCAAGCCCTCGCCCGCATCCAGGGCCTGAAGGCTCGTCTCATCCAGGTTCGCCCGCAGCTCCGTGGCCAGCTCCTCCAGTTGGGCGACCCGGGCCTCCCCCTCAAGGGTGAGCACGGCGTCCAGGATGCGGACCTCCGGGATCTGGGGAGCGAGGGCACGCGCCGCCTCCCAGTGGGGCCGGGCCTCGGCCACCTCGTCCAAGTCCAGGGCCTCCCAGGCGAGGAGGGCGAGGTCCTCGGCCATGGCCTCGGGCTCGTCCGCCAGGAGCTCCCGGAGACGTTCGAGGGTGGGGCCCTCGGGGTGGGCGAAGAGGAGGGCCTGGGCCGCCTCCTCGGCGGGGCGGGTGGCCACCCAATAAGACACTAGTCGGGACCAACGGGCGGACTCCAGGGGGTCGGTGGGGATGTAGGGGGCCAGTTCGAAGGACATGCTTCCAGGCTGACACAAGCGCCCTCAGCGCGGGGCCTCCCCCTCGGGGGCTTCCGCCAGGAAGGCGCGGATGAGGGCCTGATCCTTGGGTTCCTTGAGCCGGGTGAAGAGCCGTTCCCCAAGGGCGCGCACGGTGGCCGGGCGATCGAAGGGGAGCTTGGCGTAGACCTTCCCGCCCTCGAAGTGGCAGGGACTGCACTTGGCCTCCAGGAGGGGGCGGACGTGGGTGGGGAAGGTGGAGCCGCGGCCCGGGGTGGCCACCGTGAGGCCGAGGCCGACGGCGAGGGCAAGGATCCAGGGGACCGGGGTCATGGGCGCGTCCTTGGGTCCAGGGTAGGCGGGCGGCGAGGGGGAACCACCCCGCGGATTCCGGTACCCTGGGCGGACCCCCCATCGATCCATCGCCCGGAAGGTCCCTATGCCCCTGCCTCGCCGTCTGCCCCTCGCTTGCCTCCTCGCCTTGCCCGCGTTCTGCATCGCGGGAGACCCTGCCCCGGGACGGGCGGCGGCCGTCTTCAAGGAGCTGGGCGGCCTCGTGGGCACCTGGGAGGGCACCTTCGCCAACGGCCGGAAGCACACCGTCACCTACCGCCTCACGGCCGGGGGCACGGTGCTCCTGGAGACCTGGGCCCTGGCCCCGGGCCGGGAATCCCTCACCCTCTACCACCTGGACGGCGAGACCCTCGTCGCCACCCACTACTGCCCCCAAGGCAACCAGCCCCGCCTGCAGCTGGGGGAGGACGGGTACCCCACGCGCCGGGCCTTCCGCTTCCGGGACGGCACCAACCTCCAGGTGCCGGGCGCCTCCCACCAACACGCCTTTTGGGTGGAGCTGCAGGGCCCGAACCGCCTCCTCCGCAGCGAGGCCTACGTCCCCAACGGCAGCAGCGCGGCGGAGCAGGCGGCCGTAGTGGCGGACGAGCCGGTGGTTTACCGGCGAGTGGAGGCAAACTCGGTGAAGCTATGACATGGCTGGTTCCGTAAGAGAACTTCGGGACAAGGGGGAGGCCCCTACTGGTCGACGAGGCAGGGCCAAGGAAAAGCCAAAAGCTCAACCGGTGATAAACAGTGATAAAAGCCGTGATGAACAGTGATGGATTAGCGGGCAGTTATCACTGTTCATCATGGCTTTTATCACTGTTCATCACCGGCTTGTTTTTCTTTGGCCTGAGATCCTCGGCGATCAGCCCAAGAACTCGGTGATATTCACCCTATCTATGTCAGGCCCAAGTAGGGTTCAATGGTCCCATTCCCTCGGAGCGATATGGGCTGGCTACACCGGATCAAGGCAGGCCTGGCCTCCCCCAAGGTAATCGCCCTGGGCCTGATGGTCGGCCTCGTGGCCCTCGTCCTCGGCTACACGACTCAGCCCCTCCTATGGCACCCCAAGGCCACCCCAGGCCCCGGCGGCGACCCCGCCCGCCTGGAGGCCCACGTCCGCGCCCTCGTCGCCTGCGGCCCCCGGGAGCTCATCCACCCCGAGGCCCTGGACGCCGCCGCCGCCTACATCGAGACCCACCTCAAGGCCGCCGGCGGCCGCGTGCAGCGCCAGGCCTACGCCGTGCGGGGCCGCGCCGTCGCCAACATCCTCGCCCGCTTCGGCCCCGAGCCCGCCCCGGGCGGCCCCGGCCTCCTCGTCCTCGGCGCCCACTACGACACCTGCATGGGCCTCCCCGGCGCCGACGACAACACGAGCGGCGTCGCCGTCCTCCTGGAGGTGGCCCGCCTCCTAGGCGAACACGCCCCCGCCACCCCCGTGGAACTCCTCGCCTGGACCCTGGAGGAACCCCCCCACCTCCGCACCGAAGAAA
>CAYWDR010000258.1:0-4178 GCA_964457075.1 uncultured Solibacteraceae bacterium | reverse complement strand
GCGCCCAAAAGCGCTTCAAGAAGACCGGCACCGGCAAGTTCAAGCGGGGCTGCTCGCACCAGCGTCACATCCTCACCAGCAAGTCCCCCAAGCGCAAGCGCCAGCTTGACATGGGCGAGATGGTGAGCAAGGCCGATTCCAAGGCCGTCGCCGCGATGCTGCCCTACGCCTGAGCCTGCCACCCCGGTAGACTTGTTTTGTTCAACCCGGCGACGCCGCCACGACCCCGTGAACGGCGCCGCCCCCAAAGGGGCCGACAAACGCTCGCTTCAGAGCTGCCCCAAGGAAAGGAAACGCCATGACTCGTGTAAAACGTGGTTTTAAGCGCGCCCAACGCCGCAAGCGGATGCTCAAGTTCGCCAAGGGCTTCTACGGCGCCAAGTCCCGCCTCTACCGCTCCGCCAAGGAAGCCGTGGAGAAGGCCCTGCTGTACAGCTACCGCGACCGTAAGGTGCGGAAGCGTGACTTCCGTAAGCTCTGGATCGTCCGCATCAGCGCCGCCTCCGTCCAGAACGGCCTGTCCTACAGCAAGTTCATGGGTGGACTGAAGAAGGCCAACGTGAACCTGGATCGCAAGATCCTCGCGGATCTCGCCGTCCGCAACCCCGAGGCGTTTAGCAAGCTCGTGGCCGTGGCCAAGGGCTGAAGAAGGGCTCCGGGCTTCGGGCTTCGGGCTTCGCGAGAAGCCGGATCCTCGGGGCGATGGAAACCAGGACCAGTACTGAAGGCCGCGCAAGCGGCCTTCGTTCGTTTAGGGTTGGAGCATGGATACCCAGATCACCCTTCTGCCGACTGAAATCCAGGATGCCCACGTCGCCTTTCCGGCGGCTCTGGCGGCGGTCGTGGATCTCGATGGCCTCCTGCGCCTCAAGGGCGCCTACGTGGGCCGCGAGGGCAGCCATGCGGCCCGCCTCATGGAGCTGCTGAAGACCGCCCCCAAGGAGCAGAAGCGCGAGCTGGGCGCCGCCATCAACGGCCTCAAGAGCGGCTGGGAGGAGGCACTCAAGGCCCGCCAGGCGGAACTGGAGGCCCTCAAGAAGGCTGTCTCGGCCGAGGACGCCACCCTGCCGCCACCCCGGCCGGCCCAGGGCGCCCTCCATCCCCTGCAGCGCCTCATGGATCGCCTCGTGGAGGCCTTCCGACCCCTGGGCTATCACGTGGAGGAGGGCCCCGAGGTCGAGACGGAAGAGCACAACTTCGATGGCCTCAACATCCCCGCGGACCATCCCGCCCGCGGCAGCTCCGACACCTTCTACTTTTCCGCGCGACCCGACCTGCTGCTGCGCACCCACACGAGCCCCGTGCAGGTGCGCGTGCTCAAGCGCTACGGCACCCGCAACGCGGCGGGCGTGAGCCTGCTGGAGGAGAAGGGCGGACTGCGCTTCCTCGCTCCCGGCCGCGTGTACCGCAAGGATGAGATCGACCCCACCCACTCGCCCATGTTCCACCAGGTGGAGGGCATGCTCGTGGCCAAGGGCATCGGCATGCAGCACCTCAAGGGCACGCTCGCCTACGCCATGAAGGCCCTCTTCGGGCCCGGCGCCGACGTGCGCTTCCGGCCCTCCTACTTCCCCTTCGTGGAGCCCGGATGCGAGATGGACGTGCGCTGCCCGCTCTGCGGCGGAACGGGATGCCGCGTGTGCAAGGGTAGCGGCTGGGTGGAGATCCTCGGGGCGGGCCTCATCCACCCCAAGGTGCTGGAGCATGCGGGCATCGATCCTACGGTGTGGAGCGGCTTCGCCTTCGGCATGGGCGTGGAGCGCACGGCCATGATGGTGAGCCAGTCCCCGGATCTGCGCCTCTTCTTCGAGAACGACCAAAGATTCCTAGCCCAGATGGGAGGGCTCGACTGATGCTCATCGCCCTATCGCACCTGCAGCTGGAACTCCTCGGCAAGCTGACGCTGGCCGAGGCCTTGGAAAAACTGCCCATGCTGGGCTTTCCCATCGATGGCGTGGCCACGGTGGAGGGGGAGGCCGTTCTCGACGTGGACGTCACCGCCAACCGGCCCGACGTCATGAGCCACCGGGGCCTCGCCCGGGATCTCGCGGCCGCCCTGGGGGTGGAGCTTGCGGCCCTGCCCTCCTCGCCCTTCGGGGGAACGCCTCAGCGGGAGATCCGCCTGGAGGTGCCCGCCGGTCCCCTCTACTGCACGGCCGTGCTTACCATGGGCGCCTCACAGGCGACGCCGCCGGAGGCCCAGGCCTTTTTGCGCGCCCTGGGTCTCACGCCCAAGGGCCTCGCCGCCGTGGATGCCTCCAATGAGCTGCTCCACCGCTACGGCCACCCCACCCACGCCTTCGATGCGGAGAATCTGAGGGGGGCGATCTCCGTCCGCTATGCCAAGGCGGGCGAAAGCCTCGTGACGCTGGATGGCGTGGATCGCGCGCTCACGGGCGAGGATCTGATCATCGCGGACGAATCCGGCCCCATCGCCCTGGCGGGTGTCATGGGCGGCGAGTCCACGAAGGTGACGGAAGCCACGCGCACCGTGCTGCTTGAGAGCGCCTGGTTCGATCCAAAGGTGGTGCGCCCCATGGCCCGCCGCCACAACCTGCACACGGACGCCAGCCACCGTTTCGGGCGCGGCGCCGATCCCGCCATGGCGGCCGTGGCCCGGGATCTCCTGGCCCAACGCCTCATCGATTGGGCGGGGGCCACCCTGGTGGCTGTCTGGACCGTGGGCGCCGCCCCCGCGGCGGCGGCCGCCATCACGTTGCCCCTGGCCCAGCTGGATCGCATCGCCGGCGAGGCCGTGGGCGCGGCGGAAGCGGAGGACCTCTTGTCCCGGTTGGGTTGCGAGGTCGGTCGAACGGCCTCCATCCTCAGGGCCGTGCCGCCCTCCTGGCGCCACGACCTGGCCCAGCCCGAGGATCTGGCGGAGGAAGTGCTCCGTCTCCGGGGCTACGATCGCATCGGCCAGTCCCTCCCGGCCGTGGACGCGGATCCCGAACCCCTGAGCCCTGCCTATCGCACCGCCGCGGGTCTCTCCCGGCGCCTCGCCCACCTGGGCTTCTTCCAGACGGTGACCTACGGCTTCATCGGGCCTGATGAGGACGCCGCCTTCGCGGGCGCCGCGAACCCGGCGGAGGGCCGCGCCCTCGGCAACCCCCTCGGCCTCGAATACTCGATCATGCGCGCGTCCATCCTGCCCAGTCTCAGGGCCACGGCCCTGCACAACCGGCGGCAGGGCCTGAAGGAAGTGCGCCTCTTCGAGATCGCGCCCGCCTATCCAGCCGGGCTGGATGGAAAGCCCTCCATGGCCATCATCTGGGGGGGTGTCATGGGAGGGGAGGACCACCTCACCCCGGCCCGCCCCGTGCAGGCGGCGGACCTCCGCGGTGTGGCCCAGTCCCTGGGCTTCGGCCAAGCCCCCATCCAGGATCTCGGTGACGGGCTCCTGGGCGTGGAAGTGGCGCTGGAAGCCCTGGCGGCCCCGGCCGAGCGGATCATCCCGCGCTTCCAGGGCTTCAGCCGCTTCCCCGCCGTGGAGCGGGATCTCTCCCTCGTGGTGGACCAGGGCAAGCCCTTCGGGGATCTGGCCACGGCCATGGGCGCCGTGTTGCCTTCCACCGAGCTCCAGCACCTGGGCGTCGTGGACGTGTATCAGGGGAAAGGCATGGCGCCCGGCAAGCAGGCTCTCCTCGTCCGTTTCCGCTTCCAGCATGCCGGCCGCACCCTCACCTCCGAGGAAGTGGAGGGCTGGGTCCAGTCGGCCCTGAAGGCGGCAGAGGGCGAAGGAGCCACGCTTCGGGCTTAACATAGAGGCATGAGCTCATCCCTATTCCAGCAGGACGCCCCCTCCGACCTCCTCAAGCAACTGGAGCAGAAACTCCAATCCCTGGTGCAGCAGCGCACCCAGCTCAAGGAGGAGCTGGACCAGCTGAAGCAGGATCGGGGCAGCCAGGGCGCGGCCCTCTCCGAGTTCAAGGCCCAGGTGGACGCCCTCACCCAGGAGCGCGACGCCCTCCTGAAAGAACGGGAGGATGTCCGCGCCCAGGTCGAGGCCATCCTCCAGCAGTTGGAGTCCCTGGCGTGAATCCGTCAAATTCCCCCATTTTCGCAAAGCGAAAATGGGGGAAGGGGGAACTGAAATGATGAAGAAGGAAGTCACGATCCTCGGTCAGACCCTCCAGGTGGCCACGGCCGACCCGGAAGGCCTTGCCCGGTCCGTGGAA
>CAYWDR010000257.1:0-4179 GCA_964457075.1 uncultured Solibacteraceae bacterium | reverse complement strand
GCCTGGCCACGGTGAAGCGCCGCCTGGATCAGCTCCACGAGTTCAACCCCATGCTCGGCCATCGGGGCTGCCGCCTGGGCATCACCTATCCCGAGATCTACCGCATGCAGGTACGCGCGATCGCGGAAGCCGCGATCGCCGTAGGGAAGAAGGGCATCAAGGCGCAGCCCGAGATCATGGTTCCCCTCGTGGGGGCGGTGAAGGAATTGACGTGGCTGAAGGCGGAGTTGGTCGACGAGCTGCGCCTCGTGGATCCGACCTTCAGCGCGCCCATGGGGACGATGATCGAAGTGCCCCGTGCCGCCATCACGGCGGACAAGATCGCTCCCGAGGCCGAATTCTTCAGCTTTGGCACCAATGACCTCACCCAGATGGGCTTCGGGTTCAGCCGCGACGACGCGGGCACCTTCCTTCCCGAGTACGTCGGCAAGAAGATTCTCGAGGACGACCCCTTCCAGAGCCTGGATACGGAAGGCATCGGCGAACTCGTCCGCATCGCCACGGAGAAGGGCCGCGCGGCCCGTCCCGGCCTCAAGGTGGGCGTCTGCGGCGAGCACGGCGGTGATCCCCGCTCCGTCGTCTTCTTCCATCAGGTGGGGCTCGACTACGTCAGTTGCAGCCCCTACCGCGTGCCCATCGCCTTGCTGGCGGCGGCCCAGGCCGCGCTCATGCTGGAAACGCATCCTTGAACGGACACGCTTCTAGATGAACTCGACGGTCTTCGTCGCGGCCTTCACCACGAAGCAGCGTTCGTTGTTGCTCCTCGGGTCGGCGGGCATGAGGAAGAACCCGGGGCGGTCGGGCTGGTAACCCTGCGTGGTTCCCACGAGGATCTCGTTGTCCAGGAAGGTGACCTTGAGCTTGCGGCCCGGCGTGGCCTTGCCCTGGTCGAAGGCGTTGGTTTCCGCGTGCACCGAATCGCCCTTGAGATCCTTGACGAAGAAGATGGCCTTCAGCTCCGAGATCCGCACCTCCTGCGCCATGGCCCCCGGGCCGGCCCCCTGAGCCAGGAGGTGGAAGGAATCCTTGGCCGGCAGGAAGTCGTTGGTTTGGCCTTTGAGCATGCGGCCATCCCGGAATCTCGCCACGACCTGATTCATGGAACCTCCTAGGAGCCTATCTACGGTAACGCAGGCGGGCCGCTAGAATGGCCCATGATCGACGACACCCCCCACCGCCGCCGGGTGCGCTACAAGGGCACCCATCCGCGGCGCTTCGAGGAAAAATATAAGGAGCTGGATCCCGTCGCCTATGCGGCGGAGGCGGAAAAGGTGAGGGCCCGGGGTCAGACACCGGCGGGCACGCACCGTTCGATCATGGTGGCGGAGATCCTGGAGGCCCTGACGCCGGGGCCCGGCGACCAGGCCTTGGACGCGACGCTGGGCTATGGCGGCCACACCCGCGAGATTCTGCGGCGCATCCTCCCCGGCGGTCATCTGGTGGGCCTGGACGTGGACCCTCTGGAACTGCCGAAGACGGAGGCGCGCCTGAGGGCCGAGGGCTACGGGCCCGAAGCCTTCGAGGCGCGGCGCATGAACTTCGGCGGACTGCCGGGGCTCATCCCGCAAACGGGCCCCTTCGACGTGGTGCTGGCAGACCTGGGCCTCTCGTCCATGCAGATCGACAATCCCGCACGGGGGTTCACCTTCAAGCTGGAAGGGCCACTGGATCTCCGGCTCAACCCCCAAAAGGGGCGACCCGCCTCGGCCTTCCTGAGTTCCCTCTCCGAAGAGGAAATGGCGGATCTGTTATCGGAGAATGCGGACGAACCGCTCGCGCTACCCATCGCCCATGCCCTCGCGACGCACCCCGGTCTACTGCAGACGACGACCCAGCTGGCGGAGGCCCTGCGCGAGCTGCTGACCCGGGACTACGGCATGGCTCGCGACGACTCCGACACGCGCCGCACCCTGCAGCGCACCTTCCAGGCCCTGCGCATCGCCGTGAACGAGGAGTTCAAGGTGCTGGATCAGTTCCTCGCCTTCCTTCCCAGGGCGCTCAAGCCCGGGGGGCGGGTGGCGATCCTCACCTTCCACTCCGGCGAGGATCGGCGCGTGAAGAAGGCCTTCCTGGAAGGACTCCGGACGGGCGTCTACGCACAAGTCAGCGAGTCGCCCCAGCGGGCCTCGATGCAGGAACAGGTGGACAACCCCCGCTCGAAACCCGCAAAGCTGCGGTGGGCGATCCGAGTCTGATCAGCGCTCCACCTTCTCTACGATCAAGGTCAGCCGGGCCACCACGGCGGCCACGGCGCCCACGGCCGCGAGGATGGGCAACAGGGCCACGCCCACGAGGCCCACGGCGAGGGGGATCTCCAGGAGGGTGCGACCCTCCTCGTTCTTGAGGATGAGGCGCCGGATGTTGCCTTCGTGGAGTAGGGCCTTCACCTTGTCGAGCACTTCACCGCCGCTCAGGCGGAATTCCTCGTGGCGGGTCTTCTGGTCCATGGGGCCTCCAATGCGAGGGGTACGGGCCTGCTCACGGCCTGGTTAGCCTTCTGAGCGTTAGGCTGAGGGGTGGGCTTGCGGGTGTTGGAACTGTTCTCGGGCATCGGAGGGTGGCGTTTCGCCCTGCCGCCTTCGGCTTCGGTGGTGGCGGCCTACGACGTCAGCCCCGCCGCGAACGAGACCTACCTCCTGAACCACGGGGACGCCCCCCGCCCCCGCGAGCTGGCCACGATTCCGGTGGCGGAACTCGGCGGACTGGGCGCCGACACCTGGGTGATGAGCCCGCCCTGCCAGCCCTACTGCCGGATGGGGTTGAAGGCGGACCTGGCGGACCCCAGGGCCCGGGCCTTCAAGCGGTTGTTGGAGGTGCTTGAAAAGGCGCCGCCTGAACGGCTCGTCTTGGAGAACGTGGAGGGCTTCCTGGAATCGGAATCCCACGCCCGCCTGCAGGACGTGCTTGAGAAGCAGGGCTTTCACCGGCGTACCTTCGACCTGTGCCCTTCAGCCTTTGGCGTGCCGAATCTGCGGCCCCGGGTCTACGTTGTGGCCGCCCGGGAGCGCATCCCGGAGCGGGAGCTTCCCAGCCAAGCGCTCAGGCCCATCTCGGAATACCTCGACGCCGAGGAGGACGAAGGCCTCTACCTCCCCGAGCCGGTGCGGGCGAAGCACTGGATGGGGCTGGATCTGGCCCGCCCGGGGGATCGCCGCACCGCCTGCTTCATCGGCGGCTACGGGAAGCGGTACGTGGGGAGCGGATCCTTCCTCGTCACCGAGCGGGGCGTGCGCCGCTTCTCGCCGTCCGAAGTGGGCCGGCTGCTGGGCCTGTCGGAGCGCTTCCGGTTCCCGGAGGGGCTTTCACTGGAGAAGCGGTACAAGTTGCTGGGGAATGGGCTCAGCATTCCCGTGGCGCGGTGGGTGCTGGGCTATCTCGAATAGCCGGGGAAAAAGAGAAAAGAAAACCGGTGATGAACAGTGATGAACAGTGATGGCCATGCGGTCCTTTATCACTGTTCATCACTGTTCATCACCGGTTTTGCATTTTTCTTTCCCTCAATTCAGTCCTCAGCCAGGATCCTCGGCACAACTCCCCGGCCCGGTTGAGGCAAAATGGTGGATTCCCCACCGCGGTCCGCGGCGAGGCCTCAGAACGGATCATCCATGGCCAAAACGGTTAGCGAACAGCCCGAAATCATCTACTCCATGATGCGGGTCTCCAAGATGTACAACGGCAAGACCGTCATCAAGGACATCTCCCTCAGCTACTTCTTCGGCGCCAAGATCGGCGTTCTGGGCCTCAACGGCTCCGGCAAGTCCACACTGCTGCGCATCATGGCCGGCACGGATCGCGACTTCAACGGCGACGCCGTGCTCTCCAAGGGCTACACCACGGGAATGCTGGAGCAGGAGCCCCTGCTCGACCCCGAAAAGACCGTGCGGGAAGTCGTCGAGGAGGCCGCCGCCGAAAAGGTGGGCTGGCTCCGCGAGTACAACGAGATCAACGACAAGTTCGCCGATCCCGACGCGGATATGGACGCGCTGCTGACCCGCCAGGGCGAGCTGCAGGAGAAGATCGACGCCCACGACTGCTGGGACCTGGATACGCAGCTGGAGCAGGCCATGGATGCGCTGCGCTGCCCCGATGGCGAGATGCAAATCAAGGTGCTCTCCGGCGGTGAGCGCCGCCGCGTGGCCCTGTGCCGCCTGCTGCTGCAGAAGCCCGACATCCTCCTGC
>CAYWDR010000256.1:0-4229 GCA_964457075.1 uncultured Solibacteraceae bacterium | reverse complement strand
CGGACATTCAGACTACCACTCTGGTGGATGAGCGCAAGCGGAATTTTTCGGCGGGCCGCCCTGGCCTTGGGCTGACGCGCGATTCTCCGTGATTTCCCAAGGGGATTTTGCGAACCTACGCCCATGCACCTGATCCGCAAGGCCGTCATCCCCGTCGCGGGCCTGGGGACCCGATTCCTCCCCATCACCAAGGCCCAGCCCAAGGAAATGCTGCCCCTCGTGGACAAGCCGGTGATCCAGCACGTGGTGGAGGAGGCGATCCGCGCGGGCGTGGGCAGCATCGTGCTCGTGACGGGCCGCGGAAAGCAGGCCATCGAGAACCACTTCGACGTGGCCTACGAATTGGAGGACACCCTCCAGCGGCGTGGCAAGACGGAGGACCTTGAGCAGGTGCGGAGCATCACGGCCCTTAGCCAGTTCGCCTACGTGCGCCAGGGCGAGCCCCTGGGCCTTGGCCATGCCGTGCTGTGCGCCCGCCATGCCGTGGGCGACGAGCCCTTCGCCCTGCTCCTCGGCGATGACGTGTTCGCCGAGGAGCATCCGGCCCTCGAATCCCTTGTCGCTGCCTACGAGCTGACGGGCAAGAGCGTGGTGGGCGTGCAGGAGGTCCCCCTGGAGCACGTCTCCCGCTATGGCATCGTCAGCGCGCCGGTGGATCCCTCCAGGGTATGGAACGTCACTCGCATCGTGGAGAAGCCGAGGCCCGAGGAGGCCCCCAGCCGCTTTGCCGTGGTGGGTCGCTACATCCTCTCGCCCCGGGTGTTCCAGCATCTGGCGGCCCTGGAACCCGGCGTGGGCGGCGAATACCAGCTCACGGATGCCCTCATGAAGCTCGCGGAGGAGGGCCAGCTCGTGGCCTGCCCCATCCCGGCCAAGCGCTTCGATACGGGCAACAAGCTCGACTACCTCAAGGCCAACGTGGAGTTCGCCCTGAAGCGCGAGGATCTCGGCGCCGATTTTCTCGCGTACCTGCGGGAGATCGTCCGCTAACTAGGCGCTTCGACGCTTCTCGATCATCAGGTGCAGAAGCGTCACCGCCGCCGGCGTGATGCCGGGGATGCGGCTCGCTTGGCCCAGGGTCTCGGGGCGGTGGCGCAGGAGTTTTTCCTTCACCTCCCGGCTAAGGCTGGGCAGGGCCTCGATGGGCATATCCTCCGGAATGCGCACGGCATCCCAATCCCGGTGGTGCTGCATCAGCCGGGCTTCCCGCTCGCGGTAGCCGGCATAGCGGAGTTCGAATAGGAGCAGATCCCGCTCCCACACGGGATCCCATGCGGGCTGAGGCGCGTGCCACCCCTCCAGCAACCCCAGGCAATCGTCGGCGTGGGCCGTTGTCATGTGCTGGCGGCGCAGCAGATCGGAGAGGGAGAGCCCGGCATTCAGGCTCAGACCCGCGCCCTCCGCGATGGCGCCGAAGGGGCTGGTCCGGGTGGCCCAGGCCCCGTCGCACTGCGCGCGCAGCCGCTCGCGCCGATCCAGCTTCGCCTCGACCCGGAGGAGTTCCCCTTCGCTGAGCGCGCCCACCCCCCGGGCGCGCTCAAGCAGGCGCGCATCCGCCAGATCGCAGGCCAGCGCGAGGCGGTGTTCCGCGCGCGCGGTGAGCATCCGGTAGGGCTCGTCCGTGCCCTTGGTGACGAGGTCGTCCACCATCACGCCCAGGTAGGCCTCGTCGCGCCGGAGGATGAGGGGATCCTTCTCCTGAAGCCACCTCGCGGCGTTCAGGCCCGCCAGGAAGCCCTGGCCGGCGGCCTCCTCGTAGCCCGTGGTGCCGTTGATCTGGCCCGCGAACCACACGCCTTCGAGGCCGGCCATGCCCAGATCCCGCCGGAGCTGGAGGGGATCGAAGGCGTCGTACTCGATGGCGTAGCCGGGACGCAGGATCTCCGCCCGCTCGAATCCTTCCAGGCTATGGACCATGCCCTCCTGCACGTCCAGGGGCATGGAGGTGGAGAGGCCGGAGAGGTAGATCTCCTCCGTCTCCAGGCTCTCGGGTTCCACGAAGATCTGATGCCGGTCGTGGTCGGGGAACTTGACGTACTTGTCCTCGATGCTGGGGCAGTAGCGGGGGCCCACCCCCTCCACGTGGCCTCCATACATGGCGGAGCGGTGGAGATTGTCCCGCACAAGGGCCTCCGTCCCGGCGCTCGTGAAGGTGATGTGACAGGGCACCTGGGGCTGGGGCAGGTGGTCCGTGAAGAAGCTGAAGGGACGCGGGGGGTCGTCTCCCGGTTGGGGAACGAGGCGTTCGAAGTCCACGCTGCCCTTGGCGATGCGGGGGCTCGTGCCCGTCTTCAGCCGGCGGTGGCGCAGCCCCAAGGCGCGCAGCTGCAGGCCCAGGTGGGTGCTGGGAGGTTCCCCCGCCCGGCCGGCCTCCATGCGCCGGTCCCCGATGAGGATCTGGCCGTTCAGGAAGGTCCCCGCCGTCACCACCACGGCGTCGCAGGGGAGGATGGAGCCATCGAGCATTTCCACGCCCTTGAGCCCCCGGGTGCCCTCCTCCCAGATCAGGCCCGCCGCCGTGCCCTGGCGCAGCCTCAGGTTGGGGGTGGCCTCCAGAAGGCGGCGGGCGGCGATGCGGTACTTCACCTTGTCCGCCTGGGCCCGGGGGCCCCGGACGGCGAGGCCCCGGCTTTCGTTGAGGATCCGGAAATGGATCCCGCAAGCGTCGATAAGGCGCCCCATGACGCCCCCCAGGGCGTCGATCTCCCGCACCATGTGGCCCTTGCCCACGCCACCGATGGACGGATTGCAGCTCATCTGGCCGATCTGATCCAGATTGAGGGTCAACAGCGTCGTGGAAACGCCGGTCTTGGCCGCGATGGACGCAGCCTCGATGCCGGCATGCCCTCCTCCGATCACGACCAGGTGACGCACCCTTCCCTCCGAAACCTCCAGGATACCGTGGGGGCAGAGCGCCCTCCCCATGTAAAATATGGATATGAGCCCACGCTTGAGCCCCGAGGAACGCCGGGAACGCCGCCGACGCGCGATGCAGCGATCCAAGTTCGCCCTGCCTTCCGGCATCACCCTGCTTTCCGTCTTCTGCGGTTTCAGCAGCGTGGTGATGAGCCTGAACGCGGCTTCCGACCACCCCGAACACTATTTCCGCATGGCGGCCCTCTTCCTCGTGCTCGCGGGTTTCTTCGATGGCATGGATGGCCGGGTGGCCCGGCTGACGAACACCGCCACGGAGTTCGGCGTGCAGCTGGATAGCCTGGCGGACGTCGTCAGCTTCGGCATGGCCCCGGCCATCCTCGCCTACCGCTATGGATTCTTTCAGATGGGCTTCAGCGATCCGCAGATCCGGTACGTGGGATGGGCCGCCAGCTTCTTCTTCATCGCCTGCGGCGCGCTGCGCCTGGCCCGCTTCAACGTGCAGGTGGGCAGCGTGGACAGCCGCTTCTTCGTGGGCACGCCCATCCCCGCGGGCGCGGCCTGCATCGCCTCCGTGATCCTATGCTGGCCCGCCAGCCCCCAGACCGCGACCCACGCCTACCTCTTCGCCGGCGAACTCTTCCTCGTGGGCGTGCTGATGGTGAGCACCGTGCGCTTCCCCAGCTTCAAGAAGAAGTCCACCAGCCCCCGGGCCATGACCCGCACCCTGGCGACGGTGGCCCTGCTGCTCAGCCTCCTGATCATCTACCGCGAGCGGTTCCTCGTCGGCTTCTTCGCCGCCTACGTTCTGGCGTCTCTGCTCATGAACTTGGGCTGGAAGTTGGGCTGGCGGGGCGTCCCGCCCCCCGTGGATGGCGAAGAAGCCACCGTCCACTAGTTCGGCCCCACCCGGCGATTGGAGCCCCGCATGACCGTCCTGGAGACCGAAGGCCTCTTCAAGCGCTACGGAGAGCGCACCGTGCTCCAGCGGATCACCCTGCGCGTGGGCAAGGGCGAGCGCCTCGCCATGCTGGGGCCCAGCGGATGCGGCAAGACCACCCTGCTGAACATCCTCGGTGGCCTCGACCGCCCCGATAGCGGCTCCGTGAAACTGGAGGGCGAGGATCTCAGCCGGGCCACGCCGGAGCGGGTGGCCGAGGTGCGCCGCATGCGCATCGGCACCATCTTCCAGTTCTTCCACCTGATCCCGCACCTCACGGCGCTGGAGAACGTGATGCTGCCCCTGCAGCTCCTCAACCGGAAGCCCATGGAGGCCCGGCGGCGGGCGGAGGATCTGCTGCTGGCCGTGGGCCTGATGGATCGAATCTTCGCCTGGCCCCATCAGCTCTCCAGCG
>CAYWDR010000255.1:0-4245 GCA_964457075.1 uncultured Solibacteraceae bacterium | reverse complement strand
CGGTCTGCACGGGCAGCAGCACGGCGAAGGCCTGGCTCGTCTTGGCGTACCAGCCGCTCTCCTTCAGCTCCTGGATGAAGATGGCGTCGGCGTTCTGGAGCACGGTCACGCGCTCGGGGGTGATGGCGCCGGGGAGGCGCACGGCGAGGCCGGGGCCAGGGAAGGGATGGCGCTGGTTCATCTCCTCGGGGAGGCCCAGGGCGAGGCCCGTGGCGCGCACCTCGTCCTTGAACAGCTCGCGCAAGGGTTCCACGAGGCTCATGCGCATGCGCTCGGGAAGGCCGCCGACGTTGTGGTGGCTCTTCACGAGGATGGCGCCGCCGATGCCGCTGCTCTCGATGACGTCGGGGTAGGTGGTGCCCTGCCCCAGGAAGTCGGCGTTCGTCTTTTTCGCCTCGCGTTCGAAGACGTCGATGAACTTGCCGCCGATGATCTTGCGCTTCTGCTCAGGGTCGGTGACGCCCTCCAGCGCCCCCAGGAACTCGGCCCGGGCATCCACCCACACGATCTTCAGTTCGAAGGGTTCGAAGTAGGCCTGCACCTGGAGCATCTCGTCCTTGCGCAGGAGCCCGGTATCGACGAAGACGCAGGTGAGCTGATCACCGATGGCCTTGTGGATGAGCAGCGAAGCGACGGAGCTATCCACGCCGCCGGAGAGGCCCAACACGACGGTGCCCTGCCCCACCTGCTGGCGGATCTGCTGCACCTTCTCGTCGATGAAGTTGCCGGCGTTCCAATCCAGCGCCATGCCGCAGGCCCGGAGGAAGTTCAGCAGGAGGGGCGTGCCCTGGGCGCTGTGGGTGACCTCGGGGTGGAACTGGATGGCGTAGAGCTTCCGGGCCGCATCCTCCATGGCCGCCACGGGCACGGTGGGCGTCTTCGCCGTCACCGTGAAACCGGCGGGCGCGGCCTCCACATGGTCGCCATGGCTCATCCACACCACCTGGTGATGGGGCAGCCCCTCGAAGAGCAGCGAGCCCTCAGGAGTGGCCGTGATCTCGGATTTCCCGTACTCCCGGCTCGTGGAGCGGTGGATCTGCCCACCCAGGTTCCGGGCCAGCAGCTGCTGTCCGTAGCAGATGCCCAGCACGGGCACGCCCATCTCCAGGATCTTGGGATCCAGATCCGGCGCCCCCGGCTCCAGCACCGACATGGGCCCGCCCGAAAGGATCACGCCCTTCAGATCCGCCCCCCCAATCTCCGCCGCCGTGACGCTGGAGTTGTACACGAGACCAAAGGCCCCCAGCTCCCGCAACCGCCGCGTGATCAGCCGCGTGTACTGGCTGCCGAAGTCGATGATGGCGATGCGTTCGTGGTGCATAGAGTCCTCAAAGAAGGTATGAAACCGGCTACTGCCACTGCCCAAAATCCGCCACCCGCAGGAAGGCCTGCCTCAGCCGGTTCAAGAGCGAAAGGCGCGCGGCGCGTAACTTCTCTTCCTCGCACTTGACCATGACGCCCTCGAAGAAGGCGGCGAGGGGGCCGGCGAGGTCGGCCAGGTCCACGAGGATGGCCTTGGGATCCGTTAGGCCCTCCAGGTGCAGAAGGTGGGCGGCGAGGATGCGTTCGCTCTCGTGCTGGAGCACGTTCTCGTCCACGTTGTGGGCGGGGCTTTCGTCCTTGAGGATATTGGCGATGCGCTTGGCGCTTTGGCCGAGGGAGTCGAAGCGGGAGTCCTCGGCGAAGGCGGAGAGGGCCTCGCAGCGGGCCTTGAGATCGGCCAGATCATGGAAGCCCACGGCTTGGGCCGATCGGCGCACGGCGGAGGGAATGCCCGCCAGTTCCAGCTGGAAAGCCACTCGATCCTTGAAGAAGGCATCCAGCGCGGCGAGGGTTTCACCTTCGCCCTTGGTGGCCTTGGCCTTCACCTGCTGGAAGGCGGCCTTGGCGAGGTCCAGGGCCTTGAGCGACCAGTTCTTCTCCCAGAGGATGCGGATGATGCCCATTCCAGCCCGGCGCAGGGCCAGAGGATCCTTTGATCCGCTGGGGATGAGGCCCACGGCGAAGCAGCCCACGAGGGTATCGAGCTTGTCGCTGAGGGCGACGAGGGCGCCCAGGTCCGTGGTGGGCACGGCATCGTCGGAGGCCATGGGCCGGTACTGCTCCTTCACGGCCATCCAGAGGCCCTCGGAGGCCCCTTCGGCCTTGAGATATTCGCCGCCCATGATGCCCTGCAGCTCGGGGAACTCGCCCACCATGAGGGTGACGAGATCGGCCTTGGATAGGCGGCCGGCCTCGGCGGCCACCTTGGCATCCAGGCCCAGCCGCCCGGCGAAGTCCGCCGCGAGCGCGGAGATTCGATGGGACTTGTCGGCGTAGGACCCCAGCTCCCGTTGGAAGGTGAGGGTCATGAGCTTGTCCATCCGCGCCGCGAGCTTGGTCTTGCGATCCTCGGCGAAGAAGAAGCGGGCGTCGTAGAGGCGGGCGCGCAGCACCCACTCGTTGCCCGACTTCACGAACCCGCTGGGATCGTCGGGGCGGTTGGCGGCGGTGACGAAGGTGGGCAGCAGGTGGCCCTTGGCATCCTCCACGCAGAAGGCCTTCTGATGCTCCTTGAGGGAGGTGACGAGCACCTCCTTGGGCAGTTCCAGGAAGTCCGCGGGGAACTCGCCGCGGATGACCTTGGGCCACTCCACGATCTCCGCGAGGGTGTCCAGCAGGCCGTCGTCCTTCACCACCTTCCCCTGGACTTCCCAGGCCAGGCCCTCCATTTCATCCTTCATGCGGCGGCGGCGCTCCACGAAAGAGCAGACCACGCCCGCGGCCTCCATGTGGCCGTCGTAGTCCGTGGGATCGGCGATATCGATGGGTCCGGGGTGCTCCCGGTGATGGAGCCGGTGGCCCCAGGTGGAGTGGCCGCTCGGGACGCCATCCACCTCGAAGGGCACGACATGCTCGCCCATGAGGCAAAGGATGTTGCGGATGGGGCGCACGAACGAGAATTCGGACGCGCCCCAGCGCATGGCCTTGGGCACGTGGAGCTGCCCGATGAGGCCCGGCAGGGCCTCGGCGAGGAGTTCCAGCGTGGGCTTGCCAGGGAGGCTTTGCACGACCATGGCCACGGGCTCCTTCTTCCCGGCCACGAGGTCGAAGGCAAGGGCCTCGAAGGCCACGTTCCACTTCTCGGCGAACTTCAGTCCCGTCACGGTGGGCTTGCCATCCGCGTCCACGCACATGCGCTTGGGCGGGCCCACCTGCGTTTCCTTGCGGTCGGGCTGGGCGGTGGGAAGGTCGAGCACGCGCCAGGCCAACTTGCGGGGGCTGTAAAACACCTGCACGCCGAGGGCGCCCAGACCCTGGGCCTCGGCCCAAGCCTTCAGCCGGCCGGCGAGATCCTCCGTGAGCAGCTTCAAGAAGCGGGCGGGAATCTCCTCGCAATGCAGCTCGAGGAGGAAATCCTCTTTCGTCCGAAGGGGGATCGGATCGGAAACCGCGGTCTTGGTTGAGACAGCCTCCGGAGCGGAAGCCTCCTTCTTGGGCTCGGTCCTCCGGGCCTCGGGGCTACGGCGTTCGTGCTTCCGGCGATCGGAATTCTCGGAGCCCGGCTTGCGGGCGGGGGCCTTCTTGCTCATGCGACGACCATCTTTCCGCTGGGGCCCTGGGGGGCTTCCACTTCCATGCCGAGGTAGAGCCGGGCGCAGGCGCAGGCCAGATCCCTCACGCGCTTGATGAGGCCGGGGCGTTCCGTGGTGCTCACGGCACCACGGGCATCCAGCACATTGAAGGCGTGGCTCATCTTGAGGGCCTGTTCGTAGGCCGCGAGGTGGAGCTTGTGGCGGTGCAGCAGCGCCCAGCCCTCCTTCTCATAAGCGGCGAAGAGATCCCAGTGCAGCTTCAGATCCGCGTGCTCGAAGGAGTAGGCGCTCAGCTCGAACTCCTCCCGTTGGCGCACCTGGCCGTAGGTGATGGGGGTGACGCCCGCGTCCGTCTTCACCTCGCCCCAGGTGAGATCGAAGATGTTGTCTTGCCCCGTGAGGAACATGCAGATGCGCTCGATGCCGTAGGTGAGCTCCGCCGCGACCGGCTTGAGTTCAAGGCCGCCGCTCTGCTGGAAGTAGGTGAACTGGCTGATCTCCATGCCATCCAGCACCACTTGCCAGCCCACGCCCCAGGCGCCCAGGGTGGGGGACTCCCAGTTGTCCTCCTCGAAGCGGAGGTCGTGCTTGGAGAGGTCGACGCCCAGGGCTTCGAGGCTCTCGATGTACATCTCCTGCACCTTCGCGGGCGAAGGTTTGAGGATCACCT
>CAYWDR010000254.1:0-4311 GCA_964457075.1 uncultured Solibacteraceae bacterium | reverse complement strand
GCCGAAGTAGGCCTGCACCACGGCGAGGGCCACCTGCTGCTTGCGGTGGGCCTGCAAAGAGGACTCGGCTTCGGCCAGGGCCGACGACGCACTTCGGGCGGCCGTGATCCGGCCGCCCGCGTAAAGAGGCTGCTGGATCGTCAGGCTTCCCCCGAAGCCGGTCACGGCTTCGGGGTGGTTGAGGGAGGCGGGGTTGAAGTCGGACCCCTGGATGCGCGCCTGATTCAGCTTCAGGCCGAAGGCCATCATGGGCTCGTCCGTGCGCATCCAGCCGGCCTGGGCCTGGAGGGTGGGCAGCAGCATCGCGGAGGCCGCTTCGGATTCGAGGCGGGCCCGATCCACGAGGGCCTGTCCGGCCTGGAGGCCGGCCTGCTTCGACCAGGCGGACCGGAGGGCCTCGGGTAGGGTGAGTTCCTGGCCGGCGAGGGGAAGGGCCAGGGCGGCGAGGGCGGGGAGGAATCGAGGGTTCATCGAGGGCTCCAAGGGTTCAATGGATATCGCGCCAGTGGGCTTCGGTGCGGTCGAGGATGAAGCCGCAGACGAGGCCGCAGACTTGGCCCACGAGGGGCTGAATGGCTTCGAACTGGGCCTGGTTGCCGTGGGCCGCCCGCCTCACCAGCCCCTCCCGGTGCAGGAGGGCGAGGTGCTTGGAGGCGTTCGGGATGGAGAGCCCCGCCTGCCGCGCCAGCTCGCCCTGGGAACGGGGGCCCTCCTGCTCCAGGAGCACCTGCAATAGGCGCAGGCGGGAGGCATCTCCCAGGGCCTTGAAGAGGCTGCCGGCCTGGATGAGCAGGGGATCGCCCGCGCCTTCGAGGCCGGCGGTCCTGCAGGAGGGGGTGGGGCCGGAGTTCATGGGTGGAACACCTCATTGAATTATTAAATAACCAAATTGGAATGTAGTCAAATAAAAAAATGCCCCTACTTCAGGGCCTTGTAGCTCGCCTTGACCCGATCGGAGACATGGCCGCAGACGAGTTCGCAGAGCTGCGAGACGAGGGGGAGGATGGGGGCGAAGTAGACGGTGTTGCCCTCCTGCTCCCGGGTGACGAGGCCCACTCGCACGAGGCAGGCCAAGTGCTTGCTGGCGTTGGCCTGGCTCAGCTCGGCGGCCTCGGCCACGGCGCCCTGGCTCAGGGGCTTCTTGGCGTCGAGGAGGGCCCGCAGGATCCGGAGCCGGGATTGATCCCCCAGGGCTCCGAAGAGGCCCGTCACTTCGCCGATCATGGTGTCGTTGAGGCCGTGCTTCACGGGGGTCTCCCAAGATGATCAAACAGTAATATTCCAGGCGGGTGGGGTCAAGGGGCTGGCCATGGCGGGTCCGGATTGGAACCCCGGTCTGGGCTGGATCTGCTGGAGGGAGGCGGGTTCTGGATATTTAAATTCTCTAATAGTTATACAAACATATGATCCTGGTCACGGACGAATGATCCCTGAAGTCGCACTTTGGAGGTCGCGGATGCCTCCGCCCTTCCCCGAGAGGAAACCCATGCGATCCCCCCTGCGCATCACCCCACGCCTGCTGGCGTTCGCCCTGGCGGCGGCGTCAGCGGGCACGCTCCTGGCCGGCGAGGCCAAGGGCAGCGACACGAAGGGCAAGTTCTACTACAAGAAAACCTGCAAGGCCTGCCACGTGGATGGCGGTTCCGCCAAGGCCCTCACGCCCCTCTCCAAGACCCAGGCCCAGTGGCGGAAGTATTTCGAAGGGTCCAAGCACAAGGGCGAGCCCCTGAGCCCCAAGTTCGGCACGCCGGAGCAGCTTCTCGATATCAAGACCTTCCTCATCAATCACGCCTCCGATTCCCCCCAACCCGAGACCTGCGGCGGCTGAGCCGTTCCAGTCCGGTCCCTTTCAAGTTCGAACCCTTCCCGGCGGGGCCGCCTTCGGCCTGCCCGCCCTAGGAGCCTCCATGTCCCTCACCCGCATCGCGCGCCTCACCGTCGCCGGCCTGTTGCCCTTGGGCCTCGCCGCTCAAGATCCCGTTAAACCCGACGACTTCGCCCGCCAGCTCCAGGAACTGAAGGCCCAGGTGGCCGCCCTGGAGACCAAGGCCAAGGAACAGGAGGCCATCGTCACCAAAGTGGAGACGAAGGCGGCCCAGAACGGCATCAACTGGGGCGGCGACCTCCGCACCAAGTTCGAGAGCAGCACCTGGACCTTCAAGCCCTACCAGCAGTTCATGGGCTTCGTCCCCAACCCAGGCCCCGGACCCGCCACGGGGATGCCCATGCCCGTGGCCGTGCAGGTGCCGGGGCAGGATTGGACGAACAGCGCCCAGTGGTCCACCCGCCTGCGCCTGCGCATGAACATCCCCATTTCCGAACACGGGAAGATCATGGGGCGCCTCACCATGTACAAGGTGCATGGCGGCGCCGACGTGCCCGTGTTCAACGGTTCGCCGAATACCGTGTCGAACAGCTTCAACAGCGGCAAAGTCCCCACGAACGACCTCCTCCACGTGGAACGCGCCAGCTTCGTCTACGACTGGCCCGCCCTGGGCGTGCTTTCCATCGGCCGCCAGAACACCTCCGATGGCCCGCCCTTCGAGGTGCGCGAAGGAACCGAGCGTCAGGCCACGCCCCAGGCCCTCGCCGTGAACGCCACGGTGGATGGCCTCGGCTTCAAGTTCCACCTGGACAAGCTGGGGCTGCCCGAAGGCTCCCTGCTGGGCCTCTGCTACGGCGTGGGCTACGAGAGCGGATTTGGCGGCGGCGGCCAAGTGAAGGCCAACGCGGCCGTCGTGGGCATGAACTTCTCCACGGGCAATCTGCAGGTGAACAACATCGGCCCCCTCAAGGACAGCACCGTGCTGGGCGCCATGCTCGATATTCCATTCATGTTCGAGGGCTTCGGAACCGTCCACGCGGCCAACTTCTACCTGGGCTTCAACCGCTTCGGCAACATGACGGACATCCCCTATGGCAACCTCAACAACTTCCCCGTGCCCGCCATGGCCGGAATGGGCGGCATGCCGGGGAGCCAGTTCGTGACGGCGAGCCAGAACCTGGGCGACATGGACCAGTGGACGGCCACCTACAAGCACAAGGCCGGCGACTCGTTCACGTGGTTCGCCAGCTTCGGCCACATCAAGAGCAACCCCAACGGGAAGGTGAGCCAGTACGGCGCCTACTGGGACATGCCGCCGGCCTATGGCGGGCCCGGCACCCTGCTCACGGGCTTCGGCGGTCTGCTGGGCGACCCCATCCACGGCAAGACGGGCAACGCCTATTACCTCGGCTGGCGCTGGGATCCCACCTCGACCTTCGGTTTCGGTGTGGAGTTCAACCACGGCTCCCCCAACTGGTTCACCTACAGCCCCGCCACGGGCGAATCCACGGAAAAACTGGCCACCCGCGGCGACGTGTGGGAGGGCTATCTGCACTGGCAGTTCGCCAAGAACACGGCGCTGCGCCTGGGCTACCTCGACACCAAGTACTCGACGGCCTTCAGCGGTTGGCACATCGCCCCGGCGCCCCTCGAGAACTTCAAGCTCGATCAGAATCCCATGCTCCAGTACGCCTTCCCCAGCGGGATCAAGACGACGTACGTAGCGCTGGAAGTGAAGTTCTAGTTCGGAACCGGCTGCAGGCCAGGAGCGCACCATGGAACGACGCACCTTCATCGAACTTCTGGGGGCCGGCAGTCTGCTGGTGCCGCCCCTGGCCTGCAAGCTGAGGGCCCCCCTTGCCACGGGGCCCACGAACCTGAACGGCATCCCCACCACTTGCGAGCTCTGCCCCAACAAGTGTTCCCTGCTCGCGGTGGTGAAGGAGGGACGGCTCGCCAAACTGAACCCCAATCCGGAGAACCCGAAGTCCCGGGCCATGCTCTGCGCCCGCGGCAACGCCGCCATCCAGCAGGTCTACGACCCCGACCGCCTGAAACAGCCCCTCATCAGGGCGGGCGAGCGGGGCGAGGGCAAGTGGCGGGCCGTCTCCTGGGACGAGGCCTTCGATTTCACCGCGAACAAGCTCAAGGCGGTGAAGGAGAAATACGGGCCCGAAGGCAGCCTCTGGTCCAGCACGGAGGGTTTCCAGGAGGTCTTCTTCAAGAACCTGGGCCAGGCCTTCGGCAGCCCCAACGTCATGCGCCATCCCACCCTCTGCCTCGCCTCCATGACGCTGGCCTACAGCATCACCTTCGGCACGGTGCCCAGCTTCGACCTGCTGAATGCCGACTACGTGATCATGGCGGGCGCCAACCGCTTCGAAAGCATCATCACGCCCGACACCATGGATCTCATCGGCGGCACCATGGAGCGCAAGGCCAAGCTCGTCTACCTGGATCCGCGCTTCACGGTGAGATCGGAAGAG